>JAZBOO010000207.1:0-13421 GCA_036351155.1 Candidatus Krumholzibacteriia bacterium
TCTGAACACCGCTTTCTGGCAGGACGGACTGTACCTGGAGGTGGCCGATGGTGTGATCTTCGACCGCCCTGTCGAGCTATTTTACCTGACCAACAGCCAAGCCACCGGAACCATGGTGTCGGCCCGCAATCAGATCCGCGCAGGCCAGGGCAGTCGGCTCACGGTGGTGGAGCATTTCACGGGTCCGGACACAGGCGCGGTCATGAACACGCCCTTCACCGAGGTCTTCTGCGCCGAGGACTCCATCGTGCGCCACCTGAAGATCATCCGGGAAAGCGCCGAGCACCTGCACTTCGGCAGCACCCACGTGCGGCAGATGGCCCGCAGCAGCTACACCAGTCGGGAGTTTGCCCTGGGCGGACAGAGTATCCGGCGCGAGCTGCACCTGGACCTCGATGGCGAGGGTGCCAGCTGCGACCTGACTGCCCTGTACATGGGCAGCGAGAAGCAGCGTCTGGACATGCGCACCCGGGTCAACCACAACGTGCCCGGCTGCCAGACCAACGAGCTGTACAAAGGCTTGCTCGATGGCGAGGCCCGCGCGGTGTTTGACGGATTGATCAAGGTGGCCCGGGATGCCCAGCAAACCACCGCTTTCCAGACCAACCGCAACCTGGTGCTTTCCGACGACACCATCAGCTACAGCATTCCGCGTCTGGAAATCTATGCCGATGACGTCAAATGCAGCCACGGCTCGACCACGGGCCAGCTGGACGACGAGCAGCTGTTTTTTCTGCGGACCCGCGGATTCGATCCCGTGACCGCCCGCATCATGCTGGCCAACGCCTTTGCCAGCGAGGTGATCGAGGGCGTGCTGAACGCCGACCTGCGTAAGTCCTTGAGCCGGGAAATCGCCGACCGTCTGGGCCGCAGTTCGGTGGGCCGGGAGCAGTCATGACCCCGTCGCCCGGCAACCTGGAACACGGCACCCTGCGGGGTGACTTCCCCATCTTCCGAACCGATGGCCAGGACAACGGCCTGGTGTTCCTGGACAGTGGAGCCAGCAGCCAGAAGCCACAGGCGGTGATCGACGCCGTGGCCGATTTCTATGGCACCAGCTACGCCAACATTCACCGCGGCGTGTACCGCCTGAGTGAACAGGCCACCGCCCGGTATGAAGAGGCGCGCGGCAAGGTCCGCTCCTTCATCAACGCCGGCCGGGACCGGGAAATCATCTTCGTGCGCGGGACCACCGAGGGCATCAACCTTCTGAGCAGCACCCTCGGACGGCAACGGGTGGGCAAGGGTGACGAGGTGCTGATCACGCACCTTGAACACCATAGCAACATCGTCCCCTGGCAGATGCTCTGCGAGCAGACCGGGGCCCACCTTGTGGTCGCCCCCTTGAACGATCAGGGCGAGATCCCCTTCGACAGCTTTGCGGAAAAAATTTCGCCTCGAACCCGACTCATCTCGCTGGCTCACGTCTCCAACGCCCTGGGCACGATCAACCCGGTCAAGAAGATGATCGCCCTGGGCCATCAGCATGACATCCCGGTCATTGTCGATGGGGCTCAGGCCGTGGCCCACTTGCCGGTGGATGTCCAGGACCTGGATTGCGATTTCTACGTGTTTTCGGGCCACAAGCTTTATGGTCCTACCGGCATTGGCGTGGTGTACGGCAAGGAGGCCTTGCTGGAGGAGCTGCCTCCCTACCAGGGCGGTGGCGACATGATCGAATCGGTCACCTTCGCCAGGACCACCTACGCCGCCCTGCCCGCCCGACTGGAGGCCGGGACCCCGAACATTGCCGGGGCCATTGGCCTGGGCGCAGCCATTGATTATGTTTCGGGCATCGGGTTTGCGGCCATCACCCGCCACAGCGAAGACCTGCTGGCCTACGGCACCCAGGTGCTGACAGCCATTCCGGGTTTACGCCTTATCGGCACCGCCGCTCACAAGGTGGCCATCTTGAGTTTCGTGCTGGACCAGGTTCATCCGCATGATGTGGGGACCTTCCTGGCCCAGGACAATGTCGCCATCAGAGCGGGGCACCACTGTGCCCAGCCGGTGATGGACTTCTTTGCCGTGCCCGCCACCACCCGGGCCAGCCTGGGTCTGTACAACACCCGGCACGACATCGACGCCCTGGCCAAGAGTTTGCACAACATTCTGGAGTTTTTCAGCTGATGAACGATCTGCGCGCCTTGTACCAATCGCTGATTCTCGACCATGGCAAGAACCCTCGCAACAAGAGGCCCATGGATCTGACCGGCCACGACGGTCATTGCCGCTGTACCGAGGGGTACAACCCCCTGTGCGGGGACAAGCTGACCCTTTACATCAAGGCCGATGGCGACGACATCACCGACCTCAGCTTCGAGGGCGAAGGCTGCGCTATTTTCACAGCCAGTTCCAGCATGTTGACCGAGGTCCTGAAGGGCCGCAAGGTCAGCGAAGTGCGGGAAATCCTGGACAAGTATCTGGATATGCTGACCAAGGAAGAAGTGACCCCCGACCCCGAAGGCCTGGGCAAGCTGGCCGTGTTCGGCGGGGTCAAGGACTTCCCCACCCGGGTCAAGTGCGCCACCCTGCCCTGGCGGGCCCTCGAGGTGATCCTCGAGGGAGTGGACGGGAACCAGAAAATCGTCAGCACCGACGGTTCCTGACCTCCCTTCAAAAAAACGCCGATTTCCTCGCCAAGATGCGTTACAATGGGCATTCGCCTGCCAACTCGGCATGACCATTGTGGTATTTCAGGGGGAATGGGTATGTCTCGTCGATTTTTAATTCCAGGCCTTGTGATTCTGACCGTCCTCTCGTTCATCTTCTTGGGTGATATCTCCACACAAACGCCCCAGCGTCAGCCACAGCCCACAGACACCAGTTCCGGCATCCGTGCCTCGGCCCTGACCGGCCTCCAGCACCGTGACCTGGCCGGTGAACGCCGGGAATTCAAGCAGCAGCGGCGCGAGTATTTCGAGAGCATGCACAAAGCGGCCCCTGGGACTGACTGGAAGGCCATGGACGAAGCCACCCGGGCCCGCCTGACCGCCGAGCGCGCCCAGGAGCGCCGGGTTCTGCGGAACCGCGGCCAAGATCCCGACATGCAGCCGTTGATCCTGACCGGCAAGCGTGAGGCCCGTGGTATCTGGACCGAAAAAGGCAGCAACAACCTCGCCGGGCGCATGCACACGACCACCGTCCACGAGGGCTCGATCTACGCTGGATCCTCGGGCGGCATCGTGTGGCGGGGATCGGTGGCCGGCGAAAACTGGACCCCCTTGAACGACTGGCTGCGCATGCCCAGCATCGCCACGGTCGAGATTCTGCCCCAGGGGGGCAGCCACCGGATCGTGGTCTTCCACAACGGCCCCAGCCTGGTGCACTACAGCGATGACGAGGGCCTGGACTGGATACCCGCCACCGGGCTGAACGGGCCCGACAGCTGGGGCTCGCCCATCCGGGCCGAGCTCCTGGGTGATGCCGCGCAAACCCTGTTCCTCGCGGCCCAGGAATGGAACTACGCGGACTGGAACGAAGCCGTGGGCTTTTATCGTTCCGCCGATCGCGGCGCCTCCTTTCAGCAGTTGCAGCTGTTCGACGTGGGCAAGGCACTGGTGGATATCTGGTGCCCGCCCGGTGAAGACAGCCCCGGCTACCTGATCCAGGACAAAACACTCTTCAGCTTCGACCAGGCCGGAATCCTGACTCCAGTGGGCACCCTGCCTGCGGCCCATGCCTCCAGCGCCGTGACCCGCACCCACCTGCGAGGTCGCACCACTGCTGACGGCGCCGATCTCTACATCGCCTTCTCCATGAACGATGGAACCAGCCTGATCTACTCCGCCCTTTCCGGGGGATCGGCCATGGCCTACCGGGGGGTCGCCCCCGAAGGCACCTTCATGAACAACAGCTTTGAGGTGAGCCAGGAGAAGGACGGCGAGCTTTACATTGGCGGTGTGGACGCTTACCGCAGCATCAACGGCGGCCAATCGTGGATCCGGGTCAATCACTGGTACGAGTACTACGACAACATGGTTGGCCGGCTCCACGCCGACATCCCCGGCATCCACATCTACCACGACGGCACGTCAGAGAAAGTGCTGGTCTCCACCGATGGCGGAATTTTTTCCAGCGGCAACGGCCTGGTCAGTGTGCAGAACATCAGCCTCGCAGGCATGCGCATCAGCCAGTATTACGATGTGTACACCCACCAGACTCAGCCCGAGGTGGTTTTTGCCGGCGCCCAGGATCAGGGCTTCCAGCGCAGCCTGGGCGATGACGGGGGCATCATGGACTTCCAGCAGACCATCAGCGGCGATTACGCCCACCTGGTCTCGGGCAACGGCGGGTCCAGCATCTGGTGCGTCTACCCCGGCTTTGCCATGTACTATCCCAACGCCGTCAACAGTACTTCGGCCCAGTTCTGGGATTTCACCGTCAGCGGACAGTACTGGCTCCCCCCCCTGATGGCCGACCCCAGCAACCCGGCCCGTTGCTGGCTGGGTGGCGGATCCAGCGGCAGCGGTGACCACCTGGTGGCCCTGAACTCCGTGTCGGGCAATATCACCGCCACCGAGCAGTCCCATGATTTCGGTGACCGCATTTCCGCCCTGGCCTTCTCCCCCTTGCAAACGGCCCATCGCTATGTCATGACCGGAAACGGGAACTTCCACTACAGCACCAACGGCGGCGGTTCCTGGACCCAGTCGCCCGCCTTCTCAGGGCCGGAGGGGCACTACTTCCATGGGGCCACCATTGTCCCCTCGCCCGAGGATCCGGAAACGGTCTGGATCGGCGGCAGCGGTTACTCCAACCCGCCGGTCTATGTCAGCGCCGATCACGGTCAGAGCTTCAGCGCCCTGGCCGATGGCCTGCCCTCGACCCTGGTCTACATGATGGACGTCAGCGACAACGGCCAGTGGCTCTTCGCCGCCACCGAGGTGGGCCCTTACGTCCTGAACCTGGACGAGACCACCTGGCAGCCCATCGCCGGCACCGGGGCCCCGGACCAGGTCTACTGGAGCGTGGAATGGGTAGAGGCCCTCCAGGTTGCCCGATTCGCCACTTACGGCCGCGGAATCTGGGATTTCGCCGTGGACACGGGTTCCCCCGCCTCCGAGGACCTTCCCCTGGTCTCGCATTTCGATTTACGCGCCGCCCCCAACCCGTTCAACCCCATCAGCAAGATCAGTTTCGAGATCGGCCAGGCGGGCCCGGTCCAGCTCGATCTTTACAACGTGCGCGGGGCCAAGGTAGCCGAGGTTTTCCGGGGCCATCTCGAACCCGGACGACATGAAAAGAACCTCGAGGGGTATCGTCTGGCTTCGGGTATTTATCTCTTGCGGCTGCATGCCGGAGGTCGGCACGAAGATTTGAGGGTGACCCTGGTCAAATAGCCGGGGTTCACCCCTCCATTTTTTCAAGTTCCGGGTTGGGCTCCGAGGCGATCTATCCTATCCTGTAGGAATCACACGCCTTTATTCTAGCCCAACCTGGAGGCCTTTCCGATGCTGCAGGCAGCCCGGACGCCCGTTCTGAACACCGGCACCCCCGAAGAAAAACGCGCGGAGATCAAAGCCTATTTCCAGAACACCTGGGAACTGTACACCCGTCTGTTCGATGTGATGGCAGGCGATGAAGCCTACTTCATGCGAGCCGACCCACTGCGGCATCCCATCATTTTCTACCTGGGCCATACCGCCTGCTTCTTCGTGAACAAGCTGGTGCTGGCCAAGGCCATCAGCCAGCGGGTGAACCCCCGTTTCGAGTCCATTTTCGCCATCGGCGTGGACGAGATGAGCTGGGACGACCTCAACGAATCCAACTACGACTGGCCCACCGTGGCCGAGGTCTGGGAATACCGGCGCCAGGTGCAGGCTGTGGTGGAGCAGGTCATCGACGAGATGCCCCTGACCTTGCCCATCGGCTGGGACGACCCCTTCTGGGTTATCCTGATGGGAATCGAGCACGAACGAATCCACCTGGAAACCAGTTCGGTGTTGATGCGGCAGCTGCCCCTGGACCAGGTCCGCGACAGCGACCAGTGGCCGATTTGCCCTGACGGTGGCCCCGCTCCCGCCAACTCTTTGCAGGAAGTGCCCGCCGGCCCGGTCAACCTGGGCAAGGAAGACGGCCATCCCCTGTACGGCTGGGACAACGAGTACGGCGAGCAAACCGCCGACATCCCTTCCTTCGCGGCCGGAAAGTTCCTGGTCAGCAATGGGGAATTCCACAAGTTCGTGCAAGATGGTGGATACCGTCAGGAAGAATACTGGACCGAAGAGGGCTGGAAGTGGCGGACCTACCGTCAGGCCGAACACCCGATCTTCTGGGTGAAGGACGATCAGGACGGTTTTCGCCTGCGCTGCCTGACCCGTGAAATCCCCATGCCCTGGAACTGGCCCGCCGAGGTGAACTACCTCGAGGCCAAGGCCTTCTGCAACTGGAAGGCCAAGGCCACTGGAGAGCCCATCCGCCTGCCCACGGAGCAGGAATGGCACCGTTTGCTGGACCACAGCGGAGTGCCCGATCAACCCGACTGGGACACCCCACCCGGAAACATCCACCTGTCCGAGGGGGCCTCGTCCTGCCCTGTGGACCGGCACATGCACGCCGGCTTTGGCGATGTGATGGGGAACGTCTGGCAGTGGACCGAGACACCCATCAGCGGGTTCAAAGGATTCCGCGTGCATCCCTTGTACGATGATTTTTCCACCCCGACCTTCGACACCCGACACAACCTGATCAAGGGCGGGAGCTGGATCTCCACGGGGAACGAAGCCACCCATCATGCACGCTACGCTTTCCGGCGCCATTTTTTCCAGCACGCCGGGTTCCGCTACGTGCGGACCGACCGTCCCGTGGTGCTCGCCGAGGACATCTACGAGACCGATGACCTGGTCAGCCAGTACTGCGAGTTCCATTATGGGGCCGAGTACTACGGAGTGCCCAACTTCAAGGTCCAGCTGGCGGAGATCTGCCGCGAAGCCTGTGCCGGCCGGTCCATCAAGCGCGCCATGGACCTGGGATGCGCCACCGGACGCGGGGCCTTCGAGCTGGCCCGGTTCTGCGACTTCGTGACGGGTATCGATTTCTCGGCCCGGTTCATCCGGGTGGGACACCAGATGCAGGAGCAGGGATTCACCCGGTACTCCATCATCGAAGAAGGTGACCTGGTCAGCTACCACGAAAAGACGCTGGCCGAGTTCGGCCTGGAAGACACGCGTGACCGGGTGGAGTTCTGGCAGGGTGATGCCCACAACCTCAAGGAGCAGTTCACAGGGTATGACCTGATCCTGGCCGCCAACCTGATAGACCGCCTCTACGACCCGGCCCTGTTCCTCAAGAAAATCCAGGAACGTATCAACCCGGGCGGCCTGCTGATCATCGCCTCGCCCTACACCTGGCTCGAGGATTTCACGCCCCGTGAAAAATGGCTGGGCGGCAAGAAGGTGGACGGTGAGAACGTGACCACACTGGAAGGCCTGCACAAGGCACTTGAACCTGCCTTCCACCTGGTGGGCGAGCCCCGGGATGTGGAGTTCGTGATCCGGGAAACCCGACGCAAATTCCAGCACACCACCAGTCAGTTGACGGTCTGGGAGAAGTCACACCAAGGCCCCACCGTCCACATGCCTTGAGGTTCAACAGCCAGAGTTGACAACGCATTTCCCGTGGTGGATGATGGACCTGGGATGAGGCTGGTGAACGGGGGATCTGCTGGCCGCGCTTTCTCCTGGTGCGGACAAGAGGTTTTTTTTCGCAGGAATGGGGAAAGCATGAGCATGGCCGATCTCCTGGAGACTGCCGGCACACTTCCGTTGGTGTCACCCGACCACTGGACCCTGTTCCGGCAAAATCGAACCAGCCTTGTTCAGGAAATGGACACCGCACTTTCCGCCCGACCTGACATCATGACCCTTCTGGGAAACAATGCGCTGGCGATCATGGAGCAAAATCATCGTCACCACGCAGACTTCATGGTGTCCGTCTTCAAACTGGGCGATTTCCAGCTGCTGGCCCGCAACCTGCCCTGGATCTACCGTAGCTACCACGCACACGGCTTTAACTTCGACTATTTCCAGGTGGAACTGGACCAGTGGCGCCGTTGCATTCGGGACATGCTGCCCCCGGCCGTTTCGGCAGCCATCATCCCCATCTACGACTGGATGCTGGATCAACACGAAAGGGTGGTGGCCCTGGCACTGGCCGCCCCCCAGGTCAGCACCACCCTGGTGCCCGAAGCCGAAGTCTTGAAAAGCGCCTTTGTTGCGGCCGCCTTGCGAGGGGACTCCCGCTCCTGTGTGAAAATTGCCAGCGATTCCGTCCCCTCCGTTATGGATATGGAGGCTTTTTACCTGCAGGTGCTGCAACCCGCCCTGCACAAGGTCGGCCAGTTGTGGGAAAATGCGGAAATCAGCGTTGCTCAGGAGCATCTGGCCGCGGCAATCGTCAACAGAGTTATGGCAATATTCAACAACGAGATGCCTCTGACCGAAACCTGGCGTGGAAGCATCCTGGTCAGTGCAGCACCCAGCGAGTTCCATGAAATCGGAGCCAGAATGCTGGCCGATGTGCTGGAGCTCGATGGCTGGGAAATCCTCTTCACCGGCGCGAATGTCCCCCTGGACCAGCTCATGCTGTTGATCGAAGAGGCAAGTCCCGACATCCTGGCCATTTCTGTGACCATTCCCGCCCACCTGGCGGGGGCCCAGGACATCATCGAAGCCGCCCGGAACAGTCAGCTTTGCGCAGGTATGAAAATCCTGGTTGGCGGAGGCGCCTTTCGTGAATCCGACGACCTCTGGGAAAAAATGGGCGCCGATGGGTACGCCCTTGACGCCAGAGAAGCCAAGGAACTGGTCCGAACATGGCAGGACTGATGTGACATATTTTTTTCCCGGAGATATTCCGGCCCAACATATTGCTGACTTTTTGCAGCAATCACAATGCATCGGAACCGCCGGAGTCGACATTGAGGGAATCATTCGATCCCACAACGCCACCATGGGTGCGATCCTGGGCAGGGATTCCCTGCTGGGCATTCCCCTGGAAACCCTGCTGGTCGAGGAGAACAAGCCACTGCCGTTGCCAAGGCCAGGCAAGGCGGGCCCACCGTTGACCCTGAACTTCTTGGGACCTGCCGGAATCCTGACCACGATGCTCTGCACCGTTCTCCGGGGTGACCAGGGTTTCACCTTGCTGGCGGAAAACCCACGCCTCAGGGATGACCAGATCCTGGGCAAGATGTCGCGATTGAGCAACGAGATCGCCGTCATCTCAAGTGACCTGGCCCGCAGCAAACGGCAGCTCCAGCGGGAGAACAGGCGTGCCAGCCTGATGCACCGCCACGAGAAGCTGTCCACCTGGGATCTGGAAATCAAGAGTTCCCAGGTGGTGTTCAGCAGCAATTTGACGAAGTGGATGGGGCTGGAGAATCTGGGGCCCCAAATTCCTCTGGACCAGTGGGTGGCCCACATCCACCCCGAGGACCTTGCTGGGTTTAATCAGGCCCTGAAAGCCCTCAAAGAGGGCCTCAGTGAACAGTACCATGCCGAATACCGGCTGCGGTCGAAGTCCGGACAGTGGGGTTGGTTTTCGTTGGCTGGTTGGATTTTTGCCCATGATCAGGATGGTAATCCTCTCCGGCTGGTGGGCAACCACCTGGACATCACCGAGGAAAAGTGGGCACTGGCCCGCAAGGAAGAGCTGATCGAAAAGGTCAACCACAAGCTGAAAATCGAGACTGTCGGAGTATTTACCAGCGGCATCATCCACAACCTAAACAACAATCTGAGCATCATACTGGGCAGCTTGGACCTGGCCGAAAGCTTTGTCCAGGGTCAGGAACAGGTTGAAAGCCTTCTGAGCAGTGCCAAAACCGCAGTTTACCGTTCACGGGATACCATCGCCCAGGTTCTCGGTCTGGGCCGGTCCCAGGAGAAGGTCCCCGCCCAGGACAGTCTGGGCGCGGTGGTGGAAGAGACCCTCGGACTGCTACCCACCATCCTGCCCGAAACGATCACGCTGGAAAGCAGATTGCCAGATAGCAGCTGGACCACCTCACTCATGGTCAATTCCACTCGCATCCAGGAAGCTGTGGTCAATCTTTGCACCAACGCCATCGAGGCCATGGGGACCGAGGGCCGACTGAGCATCTCCCTGGATGAAGTGGACCTGGCGGCCGATGCACTTCCCGAGGAATATGTGGGCCTGCCCGGCCGCTTCGCACGGCTTTCGGTCCAGGACACGGGAACCGGCATCCCGGAAAGCCACCTCGACAAGATCTTTTCCCTGTTCTTCACCTGCCACCCACAGGAAGAAGGTACCGGCCTGGGCCTGGCCACGGTCAAGAAGATCATGGAAGACCACGGTGGCCTGGTTCAGGTCGAAAGCAAGCTCGGGGAAGGCAGCACATTTCATCTCCTTTTCCCCCGGAACATCGCCGCTGAACCCCGGGAGTCGCAGCCCGCTCCAGCTCTCGCTCGGGGATTGAAGGCCCGGATCCTGATGGTTGACGACATGCCTGACCTGGCGGAGCTGGGGCGGGAGATTCTGGTCCAGGCAGGTTTCGAAACCACCGCCCTCTACAGCAGCCAGGAAGTCCTTGATGCTGTCCGGCTGGCCCCTGACCGTTTCGATCTGGTGATCACCGACCAGTCCATGCCTGGAATATCCGGATTGGAGCTGATCGCCCAGCTGCAGAAGGTGGCCCCGGCCCTGAAATTCATCCTCATCTCGGGCCTGGGTCAGGATCTTTCCTCCCAGGAACTGGAACAGCTGGGCATCGGGGCCTTCTGCCATAAACCTGTGCCTCCCGTAGACCTGGTCCGGGTGGTGCGAGAGGTGCTGGAACAGGTGCCCCCGTCGATCTGAAGGCGGGAATAAAAACCACGGCCCCGCCTGTCCATGGGCGGGGCCGTTTTGACTGGTCAGAATGGTCGAAAGATCAGGGTTTCCACTTGGTCCACACCTTGCCCACCAGATCCGGTCCGGGGGTCAAGGTGGGGTCCCCAGGGTTCCAGCCGGAAGGCGTCACTTCACCGGTTTTCACCACGTGCTGGAAGGCCAGGATCTGCCGGGACATTTCAGCCGGATTACGCCCCACCTCGGGCGTCAAGACTTCCATGGCCAGGATCACGAAATCCGGGTCGATGATGAACCGACCCCGGATATCCACGCCAGCGGCCTCATCATACACGCCGTAGACCGTTCCGATTTTCCCGCCGGCATCGGTCAACATGGGAAAGGGCACGCCGCCCTCCACCATCTTGGACAGCTCCTCGGCCTGCCAGATCTTGTGGGTAAAACGGCTGTCGGTACTCATGGCCAGCACAGTCACACCCATTTTCTCGAGTTCAGCATATTCAGCGGCGACCGCCGCCAGTTCGGTGGGTCAGACGAAGGTAAAGTCACCCGGATAGAAGCAGAGGGTGATCCATTTTCCCTTGTAGTCCGATAGTTTTACCGGCTGGAAATCCCCGGTCTGGGGAATGAATGCCGTGGCTTCGAAATCGGGCGCTTCGTGGCCCACTTTTGCCAGCATGGGGTTGGCCTCCTCGGGATGATTGGAAGGGGTTGACGCCGGGACGGCCTTTTTGATCAGGGGCCCTCCGGCTGGTTTGACGCAACCGTCTTGGGGTTTGGACATGGGAACCTCCGGTTGATTGGGGACCAGTCTTTTTCATGATAGCCACAGGACATGAAAGCTGCAAATCGAAGTCTTGCAGTAGGATATGAGGTCAGGGATGACGAAACGGGGGTAATCTGATACAAATTCCAGGAACATTCTGCACTTCCCCCAACCCAAGGACACCTCATGCGTCGATTCCCCCTCTGGCCTGCACTGGTCCTCACCTTGGCCCTCGTCGGCTGTCAGCAACCGGTCACCCACCCTGAGCCGGAATTGATCTCTTTGTTCGAGGACGTGACCGTCCACTTCACCCCCGATGACAGCACGCGATACGATTCACCCTTTGCCTCGGCCCTCGACAATGGTCGCATCATGACCACCTATCGCGAATTCGCCCCCCGGCAAGGTCCGGCCAGGGTGATGCTCCGGCTGGAGGTGGAG
Source organism: Candidatus Krumholzibacteriia bacterium (assembly GCA_036351155.1). GTDB lineage: Bacteria > Krumholzibacteriota > Krumholzibacteriia > LZORAL124-64-63 > LZORAL124-64-63 > LZORAL124-64-63. The sequence continues at coordinate 12,020 of JAZBOO010000207.1, forward strand.
CCGATCCGCAAGGACATCCGCAACATGCATGACCGCTGGGACAGGGCCGGCTGGGTCCGGCTGATCAAACCCGGCATGGCCCCCGTGGAACTTTGCCGATTCATGACCGCATACGGCGGGGCGATCCAGCACGAGGTGGACATCACGCGGGTGCTCCCCTTGCTGGAGGGCCACTGCGCATTCGAGGTCTTCATCGACACCTGGGTGAGCCCGGCCTGGACCGTGGACGTGGAACTGATCACGACCCCCCAGCCCTACGGCGGGATGAATCCCCCCCACTGGACCCAGGGGGTGTTTTTCCCGGACGGTGGGCTCAAAACGGAACAGCCGGCAACCTCGGCCCAGGTTGTTATTCCCGAGGGCAGCAGAAGAGTCGAGCTGGCTCTTATCTCGACGGGGCACTGCACCGACGGTCAAGATGCCGATGAGTTCATCACCAAGGACAATGTGGTCCTGGTGGATGGACAGGAGGTCTTCCGCTGGCGGCCGTGGCGCGAGGACTGCACCGACTTCCGCGCGGTGAACCCCTACTGCGCGAAGTGGAGTGACGGGTCCTGGAGCAGCGACTACAGCCGCAGTGGCTGGTGTCCAGGCGATGTGGCCTTGCCCGAGGTGGTGGACCTCAGCGCCTGGTTGACACCTGGGTCCCACGAGATCGTCTTTCTGGTGGAAGACATTCGACCGGCGAACGCCGAAGGGCACCACGGATACTGGCGGGTGTCGGGAGCCCTCTCCGGCTGGAAGTAAGGCCACAAAAAAAAAGCCCGGACCGCAGTCCGGGCTTTTCTTTTTCTGTCGACCAGATCAGGCGATATCCGTGGTGCAGAAGGCGCAGCGGGTGGCCTCCAGAGGAATCTCGCTCAGGCACTTGGGGCACTTCTTGGTGGTCGGCGCGGGCGCAGGAGCGGCCTCTTCCTTCTTCTTGGCCGCGTTCATGCCCTTGATCAGCATGAAGATGGCGAAGGCGACGATGATGAAGCTGATCACCGTGTTGACGAAAGCACCATAGTTGATGGTCACGGCACCAGCAGCCTGGGCATCGGCCAGAGCCGCATAAGGACCAGCAGCCTCGGCGCCTTCCTTCAGGACCAGAAACAGGTTGGTGAAATCTACGCCACCGAGCAGCAAGCCGATGGGAGGCATGATGACATCGGCCACCAGGGACTTGACAATGGTCCCGAACGCGGCGCCAATGACGATACCTACCGCCATGTCCACCACGTTCCCCCGCATGGCAAATTCCTTGAATTCCTTGAACATGATTTCCCCTTTTCCAGAGTGAGGGCGAGATCGCTCGAATGAACTCCAAGCGAGTGTGGAAAATTCTCCGCAGTTGCGGAGCCCCCGAATCAGAACTGCGCAAGTTTCCTTGCTGACAATCCGAACGTCAAGAAAATCGTCA
>JAZBOO010000208.1:0-18522 GCA_036351155.1 Candidatus Krumholzibacteriia bacterium
CGCGTCGGCGTCCTGTCCGGGATCAGGTCCGGACCGGCTCGTTGGGCTCGTTGCGGAAGGAGAGCTTGCCGCCGTCCAGGTCGATGACCAGGCGGCCGCCGCTGAGGATCTCGCCCCGCAGCAGCTTCTCGCTCAGCGGGTCCTCGACGTGCTTCTGGATCGCCCGGCGCAGGGGGCGCGCCCCCATCTTGGGGTCGTAACCCACCTCGCACAGGAAGTCCTTGCAGTCCTCGGTGAACTCGAAGGCGATCTCCAGGTTGCTCAGGCGCCCGCTGACGTCCTCCAGCAGGATGTCCACGATGCGCTTGATGTCCTTGCGGCTCAACGCGTTGAACGTGATGATCTCGTCGATGCGGTTGAGGAACTCGGGGCTGAACGTCTTGCGCAGGTCCGAGTCGATGTTGGCCTGGACCCGCTGGTCGTTGTGGTCCTGGTCGTCCGAACCGAAGCCCACCCCGCGGACCTCGTGGGTCTTGCGGCTGCCCACGTTGCTGGTCATGATCAGCACCGCGTTGCGGAAGTCCACCGTGCGTCCGAAGCTGTCGGTCAGCACGCCGTCGTCCAGCACCTGCAGCAGGATGTTGTAGACGTCCGGGTGGGCCTTCTCGATCTCGTCCAGCAGGATGACCGAGTAGGGCTTGCGCCGCACCTTCTCGGTGAGCATGCCCCCCTCATCGTAGCCGACATAACCCGGAGGAGCACCCACCAGGCGGCTGACGCTGTGCTTCTCCATGTATTCAGACATGTCCACCCGGATCAGGGCAGACTGGTCGCCGAACAGGAACTCGGTGAGCCGACGGGCCACCTCGGTCTTGCCGACCCCGCTGGGGCCCAGGAAAACGAAGGAACCGATGGGCCGCCGCGGATCGCGCAGCCCGGCGCGATTGCGTCGAATGGCCTTGGACACGGCCGTCAGAGCCTCGTCCTGGCCGATGACCCACTTGTTCAGTTCCTGCTCCATGCGCAGGAGTTTTTCGGTCTCTTCCTCTTCCACCTCGGACACGGGAATACCGGTGATGTCGGCAATGACCCTGCAGACCAGCTTCTCGTCCACGGTCGCGTGGGGATCGGCCTTCTCGCTGCTCCAGTCCTTCTTCAGATCCTGCAACTGCTTCTTGAGAGACTTTTCCTCATCACGGAACGAGGCGGCCTTCTCGAATTCCTGGGCCTGAATGGCCGATTCCTTCTCGGTGATCACTTCCTCGATGCGCTTTTCCATATCCCGGAGGTCCGGCGGGACCACCGACATGCTCAGGCGGGCACGGCTGCCGGCCTCGTCGATGATGTCGATGGCCTTGTCCGGCAGGGCACGACCGCTGATGTAGCGGTTGGACAGGTACACGGCGGATTTCACCGCATCATCGTCGAAGGTCACCCGGTGGTGCGCTTCATACTTGTCCTTGAGACCGAACAGGATTTCGACGGTTTCTTCCTCGGAAGGCGGATTCACCGTCACCGGCTGGAAGCGGCGCTCGAGGGCCCCATCCTTCTCGATGAACTTGCGGTACTCGTCCATGGTGGTGGCGCCCACGCACTGGATCTCGCCGCGGCTCAGGGCAGGCTTCAGCATGTTCGAAGCGTCGATGGCACCCTCGGCTCCACCCGCCCCGACAATGGTGTGCAACTCGTCGATGAAAAGAATCACATCGGGATTTTCCCGGATCTCGGCCATGATCTGCTTGAGGCGTTCCTCGAACTGGCCCCGGTACTTGGTGCCGGCCACCACGCTGGCCAGGTCCAGGGTCACGATTTCCTTGTCGCGCAGCAAGGCGGGCACATTGCCCTCGACGATCTTGCTGGCAAAGCCCTCGACAATGGCGGTCTTGCCCACACCGGGCTCGCCGATCAGGACGGGATTGTTCTTCTTGCGCCGGCTGAGAATCTGGATGCAGCGGTCGATTTCCTTGGTGCGTCCGATAGTCGGATCGAGCTTACCCTCACGGGCCATGTCGGTCATGTTGCGCCCGAATTGCTCCAGCACGGAGTTTTCCTTCTTCTCCTTGCGCTGCTTGCGGCCGGGAGTGCGCGCCCCCTCGGCGTTGCCGCCCAGCTCCTTCATGACCTCACGCTTGACGCGCTCGTGGTCGGTGCCCAGTTCGACCAGAACCCGTGCCGCCACGCCCTCGCCTTCACGGATCAGGGCCAGCAGGAGGTGCTCGGTGCCCACGTAGTTGTGGTTGTGCAGGCGGGCCTCATCGATGGATAGTTCCAGCACCTTCTTGGCCCGCGGCGTGAACGGGATCTCGCCGATGCTCACCGGTCCCATGGGCGCGGTCACGGAGTCCTCGACAGCCTTCTGGATCCGGTCGAACTCGATGTTCAACCGCCGCAGGACATTGGCGGCCACACCTTCACCCTCGCGGATGATCCCCAGCAGCAGATGCTCGGTGCCGATGTAGTCATGTTGCAGACGTCCGGCCTCGTCGCGGGCCAGAAACAGGACTTTGCGAACTCGTTGGGTAAATCGATCGTTCATGCGAAGGCGCCTCCGTTGCGGTCTTCAGTGCGTCGAAACTCATGTTCCTCAAAGCAAAATATACTGGAGGGCGTCAACAGGCGCTACTGCGGGTCATCTGGGGACAACCCGCCAGCGACACCCGGACCCCGGCTGTGGGAGTGGTCTGTCTGTATATCGCCAGGGTCAGGAAAAACTTGACCGAAGAACCCCCGGTCGAGGGTTCAGTCACCGGACCCACCGAGACACTGACGCAAGAATGAAGCCCGCGCGCGCGCCTGTGAGCTCCCCTTGAGGGATTCTCCACAGGAAACCTGCAAATGCCCGGTTAACTGCCCAAAAAGCAGTCTATTCAGGAAAACGGTGTCGTGCTGAGGGAGAATACCCAGCCCGACACCCAGCCGGACGTGGGACAGGCGGTCAAAGGTTTCCTGGGCGGTGATCAACCTTGCCGCCCCCAGGATGGCGTAACTGCGGTGAACGAGGTCCTCGAGCCAGTGCTTGTCCCGGGCGTGCAGTTGCTCTCGGGCCGACTGTTCATGAGCAATGACCCGGCCCAGGTGGTACTTGAAATCGTTGGTGATCTCGTCCTCGTCCCGGCCCAGCGTGATGGTGCTGGTCACCTGGAACAGACTCCCCCGCACAGTCTGATGGGTGCCGAACAGCCCCCGGACACGAAGCCCCAGCTGCTGCAGGGCATTGATGATCTTGTCGATTTCCTCGGCCAGCACCAGACCCGGCAGGTGCACCATGGCGGCCAAGTGAAGCCCCGTCCCCACGCTGTTCACAAAAGTTGTGAGATACCCCAGGTCCTCCTGGTAAGCGAAGAACAGCTTCTGCTCCAGGTCACTTTCCCGCGCCATGACCGCCGCGGTGGCCTTCTCGGGGGCAAATCCACTTTGCAGGTTCACGACCTGCAGATGGTTCTGGTCCAGGACGCGCAGGATCTGGCTCCCGTCCTCATTCATGGCCACGGCAGCAGATGGGACATCGGAATGAACCCAGGAGCCGATGACCTGCCGTTCTTGCAGGAACTTCCGGGCCGGCTTGGCCAGGTCGGCCAATGTGATCCAGCGGGCCTCAGGTCCATCAACTTTTTCCCTGATTTCCGCCAGAACCGTGGCACATTCCGCATCCTTGGCGTGCGGGAAGAAGTGAAACCCCGCCAGATTCCGGTGGAGATGCGCGGAAACACCCAGGACGATCAGGCCGGCCGGGCCTTCGTCCTGGAGCCAGCGGGGAAGCGGAGCTTCCCCTTTCGGGAAAAGATCAGGAGTTTCCATGCGAGTCCCTGTCCTGCCGCTCCTGCAGTATTTTCAGGTGGTCACGCAACCTGGCCGCCTCCTCGTATTCTTCAGCGGCCACGGCCTTGGTCAGGGCAATACGGGCCCGGGTCAGCTCCGCCGCGGTGTTGGGTCCCTGAGGATTGGTCCGGGGAACCTTGCCCAGGTGGATGGTTTGCCCGTGAAGCCGGGACAAGATGGGGCGTAGATTGGCCGCGAAAGCCCGGTAACAGCCGGGGCAGCCCAGCCGTCCGCCTTCGAAGAACTCGGCCAGCTTGAATCCGCAGGCCGGACAAATATCGACACCCTGGGGGTCGAGGTTCTGGTGCTGGGAGGCCTCCTGGCGTAGAAATTCTCCCAGCGGGTCGGGAGCTGAATCCGCCGGGGTCCTGTCCGGGGCCGGTGAGGGAAAAGTGGGGCCAAAAAAATCACCGTCGCCATCGTCATGAGGGCGGCGAGCGGCCTGCTTTTCCTTGGCGCACTGGGAACAGAGCCAGCGATTCACCACCTGGCCATCCTGGATCTCGGTCAGGTGGATCAGGGCCTCACGCTGGCCGCAATTCTGGCAATCCATCAGATATTATCCCGATCTTCTTCAAAGGGCCTCAGTTGCCCGCAATCCAGCCGGAGTGTCCGGTCCGCGCGGCGGGCCAGTCCAGGGTCGTGCGTCACGATAACCAAACTGGTGCTTTCCCGCTGGCGAATGGAAAAAAGAAGATCTCCCAGTCGGGCCCCGATTTCCTGATCCAGGTTCCCGAAAGGTTCATCGGCCAGCACGATGGCCGGCTTGTTCATGAAAGCCCGGGCCACGGCCACCCGTTGCTGCTCCCCGCCCGAGAGTTCGCCGGGCAGGTGACCGCTGCGGTCGGCCAGGCCCATCACGTCCAGAAAATGGTGGGCGCGTTCCTCGTCCTCGGCGGTGACCTGGCGCTGGGCACGGACGGGAATCAAGAGATTTTCCCGGGCGGTGAAATCGGGGAGCAAGAAATGGAACTGGAATACGAACCCCACACCAGACGTGCGCCAGCGCTGCATCGCGCCATGGTCTCCGTACCGGAGGGGTTGTTCCCGAAAGGTCACCTGCCCGCGGCTGGGGGTGTCCAGCCCCCCGAGGATATTCAGCAGTGTGCTCTTGCCCGAACCGCTGGAGCCCACCACCGCCACCGCCTCCCCCTCGGCCAGATGGAAGTCGCAGTCATGCAGCACGACCACATCGCCCTCGGTACGGGGAAAGATCTTGGCCACGCCCTGGGCTGACAGAAAAGAGCTCATGTGTACCTGATGATATCCATGGGTTTGAGGTTGGAGGCTTCCCAGGCCGGCCACAGGGCCGCCACCAGGGCAATGCCGAAGGTCATGCCTGTCACCAGCAGAAAGTCGGTCCACTGGGCCAGGACGGGGACCGACTCGACAAAGTAGACATCGCCCGGCAGGGAGATGCCGTAGAAGTGCAGGAAGGCGATGCCCCCCAGGCCCAGCAACGTCCCCAGGGCCACGCCCACGGATCCAAGTTGAAGGCCATTGAGCACGAACACACCCATGATCTGCCGCCGCGGCGTCCCCATGGCCAGGAGGATGCCAATCTCTCGTCGTCGCTCGCCCACCATCATGGTCAGGATGCCGATGATGTTGAAGCCGGCGATCAGGATGATCATCCCCAGCAGGACCACCATGATCACCTTTTCCATCTGGATCCACTGGAAGAGGTTCTGGTTCAGGGTCATCCAGTCGGTGGCGTAATATTCGCGCCCCAGCAGCGTGTCCAGCCGGTCGGAGACGAATCCGGCCCGCATCAGGTCGGTGACCTTGACCCCCACCAGCGAGGCGCCGTTTTCCCCGTAACCCAGAAACTCCCGCGCGGCATCGATGTGGATGTAAACGAAGCGGCTGTCGAACTCGTACATCCCCGTCTCGAAGAAACCGGCCACCAGGAAGGGGCGGCTTTCGGCCTTGATGTTGTCCAGTTCCAGCTCGCCACTGGGAGCAGTCAGGATCACCGTGTCCCCGATGGCCACGTACAGGTTGTTGGCCAGATCGGCGCCGATGATGGTGTGGGGCGTTTCACCGGTGTCCAGTTCATCGAGAACACCCGGGCCGGGCAGGAGGTATTTTTCCAGGGGTTGAACCGACTCCACCAGGTCAGGGGCGATGCCCCAGATGACCACACCCTTGGGACGGGGCGGGCCGTACTTCCGGCTGGCCGTCAGGATGGCTTCCTGTCGCACGAAGGGAGCCACGCCGGCCACTTCCTCATCGCCGCCGATGGCATCCAGGGTCGCCCCCAGATCGGTGAAACCCTCGGCCCGGCTGGTGATGACCGAGATCATGGGCATGTTCTCCACGAAGGTCCGGCGCATCTCGGTGTGGAACCCGTTCATCACCGCCAGGGTGATGTTCAGAACCGCCACCCCGATGGTGATCCCGGCAATGGCGGTGACACTGCCACGGCTCAGAAAACGGCTGTGACGCCGGCTGCGCAGGTAGCGGCGCGCGATGTAGCGGGCAAAATCCACGGATCCCCAGTTCCTGGTTAATCGGCCTCGGGCCGCATGTGCGGGAACAGCAGCACGTCGCGAATATTGTTGCTGTCGGTCAACAGCATGATCAGACGATCGATGCCCATGCCCATGCCCCCGGTGGGCGGCATGCCGGCTTCCATGGCCTGCAAAAAATCCTCGTCGATGGGCTGGGCCTCGTCATCACCGGCATCCATCAGGGCCTTCTGGGCCACGAACCGGGCCCGCTGCTCCCGCGGATCGTTCAGCTCGCTGAAGCTGTTGGCCAGCTCGAAGCCGGCCACGAACAGCTCGAACCGTTCGACCAGGCCTTCATCTTCCCGGTGCGCCTTCGCCAGCGGGGACAGCTCCTTGGGATGGTCCATGACGAAGGTGGGCTGAATGAGTTCGGGCTCCACCAGTTCACTGAACAGCTCGTCGAGGATCTTGTCCCGCCCCATGCCCTTCTTCAGGATCACCCCGTGCTTCTTCGCCACCTCGGCCACCGCGGCATCGTCCAGCTTCATCAGGTCCTGGCCCGTTTTCTCGGCCAGGGCGTCCATGAAACGCACACGCCCGAAGGGCTGGGTGAAATCCATCTCCAGCTCGCCGTAGGTCAGCTTGCCGTCCTGGCCAAACTTTTCGGCCAGGCGCTGGATCAGGGCCTCGGTCAGGTTCATCATGTCCTGGTAGTCCCAGTAGGCGGCGTAGCACTCCAGCATGGTGAACTCGGGATTGTGGGTCCGGTCCATGCCCTCGTTGCGGAAATCCTTGGCGATCTCGTACACCTTTTCCAGGCCGCCGACGATCAGGCGCTTCAGGTACAGCTCATCGGCGATGCGCATGTACAGCGTCATGTCCAGGGCGTTGTGGTGCGTGGTGAAAGGCCTCGCGGTGGCCCCTCCGTAAAGGGGCTGCAGCACCGGAGTCTCCACCTCGAGATATTCCTGATCCGCAAAGAACGCCCGAATCTCGCTGATGATGGCACTGCGCTTCTTGAAGCGTTCACGGCTTTCCAGGTTCATGGCCAGGTCCAGGTGCCGGCGGCGGCTCTTGTTCTCCAGGCTCATGTCATGGTACTTCTCGGGCAACGGCCGTATGGCCTTGGCCAGGAAGGTGAAGTTTTCCACGTGGATGGAGAGCTCGTCGGTCCGGGTGCGGAACAGCTTGCCCTCGACCCCCACCCAGTCGCCGATGTCCACCAGCTTGCGGATCATGTTGAAGCGCTCTTCTCCCAGGTCATCCTTCTTGAAGTAGGCCTGGATGCGGCCCCACTCGTCCTGGATGGGCACGAACATGGTCTTGCCCGCGCCCCGCTTGGCCATGATGCGTCCGGGGAACCGGACCACCGTGCCCGCCTCGGTCAAGGCCGCTTCTTCTGCGCGCAACTCATCGCTGGTGTGGCTACGGGGATAGCTGTAGGGATACAGGGGAACCTGCTGTTCCAGCTCCGCCATTTTTTCCAGCCGCTGCTCGATGAGACGGTGCGGGCTTTCCTCGGCCTGGGAATTGGTGTCCTGGTTGCTCACGTGTACTCTCCGCATTGGCGACAGGGTCGCGTTGAAAAAGGCTAGCGGGACTGGGCGCCCAGCCAGCGCAGGTAACTGTCGATGAACGGCTCGAGATCTCCGTCCAGCACGCCGGTCGAGTTGCCGGTCTCGTGCTCGGTGCGGTGATCCTTGACCTTGGTGTAGGGCTGCAGCACATAGGACCTGATCTGGCTACCCCAGGCAATCTCCATTTTCTCGGCTTCCACGGCATCCCGTTCTTTTTGCCGCGCCTCCAGAACCTTCTGGTAGAGCTTGGCCCGCAGCATGGTCATGGCCGATTCCCGGTTGCGCAGCTGGCTGCGCTCGTTCTGGCACTGCACCACGATACCGGTGGGATTGTGCGTGATCCGGATGGCGCTGTCGGTCTTGTTGACGTGCTGGCCTCCGGCACCCTGGGCACGGTAGGTGTCGATCCGCAGATCCGCCGGATCGATCTCCACCTCCACATCATCGTCGACCAGCGGGTACACGAAGACCGAGGTGAAGGTGGTGTGCCGCCGGTTCTGGGCATCGAAAGGCGAAATCCGCACCAGCCGGTGCACCCCCGACTCGCTCTTGAGATAGCCATAGGCGAAGGGCGAGGTGATTTCCAGGGTCACGCTCTTGATGCCGGCGGTGTCTCCCGCCTGCAGATCCAGGGTGTTGAATTTCCAGCCCTGGCGTTCGAAGTACCGGGTGTACATCCGCAGGAGCATCTGCCCCCAGTCCTGACTCTCGGTGCCGCCGGCGCCGGGATGAATTTCCAGCACGGCCCCACGCTCGTCGTCCGGCCCGCTCAGCAAAAACTGGAAATCGAGCTTCTCGATCTTCTTTTCCAGCTGCTTGGTGGCCGCTCGCACCTCGTCGGCGGTGGCCTCATCTTTTTCCTCGATGGCCATCTCGGCCATCAGCTGAAGATCCTCGGCTTGCGCGGCTGCTTCGGTCACGGGAGCCGTCCACTGCTTCAGCGATTGAATCTGCTTCAGGACGCGGTTGGCTTCATCCTGGTCGTTCCAGAAATCAGGCGAGGCCTGCTGGGCTTCCAGCTTCTGCATTTGCTCGACAAGGGAAGGAAAGTCAAAGACCCTCCTTGAGGGCGGCCAGACGCTCCAGGGCATCGTCAATTTTTTCCAGAATCTCTCTCACGGCTGGGCTCCTTGCTTCATCCTTGAAGAGGGCGACCACAGTACCGGGCCAGCAGCAAATCCAGCTGGTGGTGAAGGTCGCCGAGGGTGGTCTCGTTTTTGACCAGAACGTCCGCCCCGTACCACAGGGGTTCCAGATTGGTCTGGGCGGCAAGCCGCGCGTTGATCTGATCGTCCGTCAGACCCCGGGAGGCCATCAGGCGCCGGCGCCTGACCTCGGGGTCGGCCAGCACGGCAAGCACCAGATCAACCGAAGGGGGCGACGGGAAAAGAAAATACATGGCCGCTTCCAGGACGGCAAGCTGATGCTGACCTTTCTGAGCCAGCTGATCCAGCTGCTCTGCCGCCAGGCGGCAAATCGGACCATGGGTGATGGCGTTCAAGCGGTTCATGCCCACCGGATTACCGAACACTCGATGCCCCAGAAGCTGGCGATCCACCACACCATCAGGAGCCACCTCGTTCCCGAAAGCCTCGCAGACCTGGGTCACGATCTCTGGCTGGGTCAGCACCAGGTGCCCCAGCTGATCGCCATCCACCAGGGCGGCCCCCTGCTCCACCAGGTACCCACTGACCGCAGACTTCCCGGCCCCGATGGGCCCTGTCACCACCCAGCGGATCATCCGTGAGCCTCGGCCCAGTTCGACCCACTGTGCGCCTCTACCAGCAGGGGGACCTTGAGCTCCAGGGCCCCTTCCATGTGCTGAACCACCAGGTCCCGAGTTTCTTCCAGGGCCTCGGCGGGCACCTCGAGCACCAGTTCATCATGCACCTGGAGCAGCAGCAAGGCCGGGCTCTTGGCCGCTTTAAGCTCGTGGTCCAGGGTGATCATGGCGCGCTTGATCAGATCGGCGGCCGTTCCCTGGATGGGCGTATTGACCGCCACCCGCTCGGCAAAGCTCCGCACCCGATTGTTGGTGGACGTGATGTCCGGCAGCAAACGCCGTCGGCCCAGCAGAGTGGAAACCCACCCCTGCTCCCGCGCCAGCTCCACGGTACTGTCAATGAAAGTGCGTACACCCGGATAGGTGGCAAAATAGGTTTCGATGAAGGCCGAGGCCTCGGCCACCTTCACGTCGATCTGCCGGGCCAGCGCCCGGGCGCCCATGCCGTAGATGACCCCGAAATTGATGGCCTTGGCACGGTAGCGCATTTCACTGGTCACCTCGGACTCGTCCACGCCGTTGATCAGAGCGGCCGTGCGGCGGTGCACATCAGCCCCGTCGTTGAAGGCCTGAATGAGGCCGGGATCCTCCGCCAGGTGGGCCAGCAACCTGAGTTCCACCTGAGAATAATCAGCCGACAGAAAAACATGACCCGGCTGGCGGGGAATGAAGGCCTGACGAATGAGACGGCCCAGTTCCGTGCGGATAGGAATGTTCTGGAGGTTGGGATCGCTGCTGGACAACCGTCCGGTGGCGGCCACCGCCTGGTTGTACGACGTGTGAATGAGGCCGGTTTCCCGGTTGGCCAGCTCGGGCAGGGTTTCCACGTAAGTGTTGAGGAGCTTGGCCACCTGCCGGTACTCCAGGATCAAGGCGGGCAGATCGTGTTCCTCGGCCAGGGCGGTCAATACCGAGACGTCGGTGCTCCAGCCCGTGGCGGTCTTCTTGATGGGCTTCAGCTTGAGCTTCTCGAACAGAATGACCGCCAGCTGCTTGGGGCTCTGGATGTTGAAGGGTTCGCCGGCCAGGTGGTGGATCTTCTTTTCCATTTCCAGCAGCTCGGCCTCGAAGCGGGTGCGCAGGCCCGCCAGAAACTTCCGGTCGATGAGAATGCCGTTCCGTTCCATGGTCAGGAGCACGGCCGAAACGGGCATCTCCAGCTCCTGGAACAGTTTCTCCAGCCCGGCTTCCTTCAGCTGGGCTTCCAGAAGGCGATACAGACGCAGAGTGTAGTCAGCGTCCTCGGCCGCATACAGGGCCAGACGGTCCGGATCGACCCCCAGAATATCCTTCTGCCGGTCTCCCGAGGCGAACAGGTCCCCGAAGGGCATCATGCGGTGATCCAGATGGTCCAGAACCAGGTCGTCCAGCCCATGACTGCGCCGCCCCGGGTCCAGAACGTAACTGGCCAGCATGGTGTCAAAGCGCGGGCCCTGAAGCGGAAGACCACTGCGGATCAGGATCCACTCGTCGAATTTCAAGTTCTGCCCGACCTTCAGGCTGTCGGGGCAAGCGAGCACCGGGGCCAGGATTTCCCTCACCTCGTCCAGGCGGTTGACCACCGGGGCCGTGGGGAAAAGAGTGTCCCCTTCCAGGGCTCCATCGGCGTCCTGGTCTCGCCAGCGTACCGGCACGTAGGCCGGAGGAAGATCCTCACCCTGCGTATCCGTTCCGGCCAGGCAAACGCCCACCAGATCGGCGGTGTCCCGGCGCAAGCCCGTGGTTTCGGTATCGACGGCCAGAGGGGCCGAGGAGTCCAGACGCGCCAGCCACTCTTTCAGCTTGTCCACCGTATCGAGCAGGGCGTATCCGCGGTCTTGCCGGCGGGCGGCCCAGCTGTCCTGATCAACTTCGGCGGGCTCGGCCGGGGTACTGGCCGGCACCGGTTCCGCAGCACCCGACTCTCCCTCGACAAAACGAGGAAACTTGGTGGCCAGCTCGTCGGTCAGCTTCAGAACCCGGCGCAGCCCGAGTTCCTGGAGTAGCTCCCTGACCTTGCTCCCGGTGGGAAGCCTCGTGGCCATGTCCTCAAGAGTGAGATCCAGGTCCAGATCGCTGCGCATGATGAAAAGGTCGCGCGACAGGTAAACCTGGTCCCTGTTCTCCTCCAGCACCCGCTTGATCCGGGGAGTCTGCTTGCTCCGGGGAAGCTTGCTGTACAGCCCATCCAGGTCACCGAACTCCTGGATCAACTTCAGAGCGGTCTTGTCCCCGATCCCGGGCGCTCCGGGTATATTGTCGGCCTTGTCCCCCGCCAGAGCGAAGACCTGGATCAACTCCTGGGGTTCCAGCTTGTACTGGCGCCGGACATCGTCCGCCGTCAGGGGAGTGACCTCGTCGCCGCGCCGACCGGGCTTGAGCATGCCGATGCGATCGTCCAGCAACTGCATGAAATCCTTGTCTCCGGTGAAGAACCAGACCTTGTCCACCTGGGGGGCGGTGCGGACCGCCAGGGTGGCCATGACGTCGTCAGCCTCCACCTCGGGCACCTCGAGGGTGGGCACCCCCCAGGCCTCCAGCAGTTCCTTCAGCCGCGGCAACTGGTCCGCCAGTTCCTCCGGCATGGGCTTGCGTTGCGCCTTGTAGTCCGGGTACATCTCGTGTCGGAAATTCTTGCCCTTGGCGTCCAGGACCACCACCAGCTGGTCGGGCTGGTACTGGTCGATCAGCCTGAGGATTCCGGTGAAAAAGCCATAGGCCACACTGGTCAGCTCTCCGTTGGGGGCCGTGAGTGGGCGATTGGCGAAAGCGTAATGGGACCGGTAGCACAGGGCCGACCCGTCGACAAGAATCAGGGACAAGGGTATTCCTTTCAATCCCGGTAGAGGTTTTCCTGCTGGATGTAGGCGGCCACGGGCGGAGGCACCTGCTCCAGCCCCTGGGCTCGTTGTTCCCGGGTGCCCTGCAGCATAGCACGAATGTCCCGCGATGCCACCGGCTGGTGAAAATCGGGATAATGGACCACCCGCAGTTCCCGGGGCAGCGAAGTGCGCGGCCTTTTCACGGCGGGGGAGTCTGACCGCCGGGAAAGGACGGCCAGCGAGGCCAGGCGAGCAATGCCCTCCGGGTCCTTCCAGCGGGGAAAGTCCTGAAGGCTGTCGGCCCCCATGACCAGGAGGAGGTGATCACGAGGAAACTCCTGATGCAGGGAGACCAGGGTGTCGATGGTGTACGAGGGCTCGGCTCGGCCCAGTTCCCGCGCATCGATCAGCAGGTCAGGAATATCCGTGAAGGCCAGTTGCACCATGGCCAGGCGCTGCCCGGGCGAAGCCACCGTGTCCGACTTGTGAGGCGAGCACCAGGCTGGCACCACGTGCAACACCTCGCACAGTCCTCGCTCCAGGACGAAGCGGGCCATCTCCAGGTGGCCGCGGTGGACGGGATCGAAAGATCCGCCCAGGACACCCCTGATCATCATTCGGCGCTTTCGGGACCGTCCAGATTTTCCAGACTTGCCTGGGCATTTCTGGCCCGGTCCGCAAAACGGCTGTCGGGAAATTCGGCCAGCAAACGGGTGTACATGCTCTGGGCCAGGGCTGGGTCATCTTGCTTGAGGGCGGCCTCGGCGCGTCGCCACATGACCTCGTCGAGCAAACTGCTGCCGGCCTCGTTTTCCATGGCGGTTTTCAGGGTCACCTCGATGGCCGCATAGCGTTTCAGTTGCCAGAAGACCTTGGCCTGCTGCAGCCGCTTCTTGACCATGAGATCGGAAATCTGGGCCATGTAGTCACGCACCGCAGGCAGATGCTTGCTGTCGGGATACTCACGGCTGAATTTCAAGAAATGAAGCCGCGCTTCATGGGCACCCGTGACGTCCCGCTGCACCTTGCCCACCTGCAGAAAATAGGCCACCCCTTCCTGAAAGTAGGCGTCCTCCACCCGTTCACTGGTAGGGAAATCCTTGCGCAGGATCTGGAATTCCACGGCCGCCAGGGGATATTCCTTGGTGGTGATGAACAGCAGGGCTTTTTGATACTGGGCTTCGTCGGCGCGTTCATCGGTGGGATTGTTACGGACAAAGCTTTCCAGGGCCTGAGCGGCCTGGAGATTCTTGCCCTCTTCCAGGTAGTACATGGCCCGGTCGTAGCTCCCCACCGGATGAGGGTTGCTCCCCCCGCAGCCGGCCATCAGACCCACGGTGGCCATCAGCAGACAGCCAGCAACAAGGGCACGGTAAGCATCGACTCGGCTCAAAACGGAAAAGGACACGAGATCCTCCTGACTTGCCGGTTCCGCGGCTAGTCGGTTGTGTTTGCGAAATAAACGGCCACCAGGCCGGCCAGGGTCCCCAGGACCACGATTTCTTCCATGCGGCTCTGCCAGCCACCCTCGGCCGTCTCGGCGGTGGTGAAGCCGTAAAGGTCGGAATCCACACGATCGAATTCCCCATCGGCCACCCGGTCGGTGTAGGTCCGGGCCAGACGGTCACTGAAGAGCAGGCGGCCTGAATCGGCGGCGGTGATTTCAACCTGGGCGGTCACCGTGAGTTCCCGGGCAATCCACTGGCGCCAGATTCCCAGGGTACGTCCCACATCAGGATAGGCCAGGTCCACGCCCACGACATGAAACTGAACGATGTGGTCCACGGCGGCCTGACGCGACTCCTCCGGGCCCGGCAAATAGAGTTCATAACCCTGTCCTCCCAGGACTCGGGTCATGGCTTCCTGCAGCATGTCATCGGCGTCGCTGTTGCCGTTTTTCACCAGCCGGATGGCCCCGGGTGCGGCCGGAATCACCCGGGTGGCGCGGGCCACGATTTCACCCATGAGAGCCTCGGTCAGCCAGACATTGGTGCGCACGGTGTCGGTGGCCGCTGCCTGCGGCAGGGAGACCGGCGGCCTGGGCTGAGGTTCCGCGTCCAGATCGTCCTCATCGAGCTGGGCCAGTGCCACGGTCGAAAGCAGGAGGGCGAAACAGATGACCATGGTGCCCAGCACCACGGACATGATCCGATCGGCCAACGGGAATGTCCTACTCTGCACGATGCATCCTTTCCTGGCCCACGACGGGCTCGGCCCAGACATCATGGGGAGTCACCCCACGGAAGGCGGCTTCGATCCACTGCCCGGCGGCGAGGCCGGCGCCCGGCAACAGAACCACGCCATCCAGATCATAGCCAAAATGATAACTCCGCCCGACGGCCAAGGTTCCCTCGCCCGCCAGGTGCCGGTCCATGGAGGCCACCGAGGAACCGGGGGTCCACAGACCATCGCCGAAAGAGGCGACCATGTCTTCCAGGCCCTCGTCCTCGGCCTCATCGCGGGTCATGACCTGGTCGATGACCACCGAATGGGTTTGCCCCAGCCGCCGTTCCTGACGCCGCAAGCTGATGTCGGCCTGCAGGTCCATGATGATCGCTTCCCGATCCATGATGACCTCGGGGGGCACCTCGCCGGAAAGCCGGGCGGCGGAAGTGCCTTCCTCGGGAGAATAACGATAGGTTCCGAGGTGGTCAAACTCCACCTCGGCCAGGAAATCGGCCAGGCGGGACACGTCCTCGTCCTCTTCTCCGGGGAAGCCCAGCAACGCGGTGCTCCGCAGCACCAGGTCGGGGTGCTCCCGGCGCAGGGCCGCAAAGAACCGGGCGTTGGATTCGGGTCCCCCCGGCCGTTTCATGGCCTTCAGCAACCGGGGCGAAGCGTGCTGCACCGGAATATCCAGATAGTGGGCCACCTTGGGCATTTCCAGGAGTCGCAGCAGATCCTCCACACTCACCACACCGGCATAGATGTACAGCAGGCGGATGCGTTGAAGATCGTCCACCTCGTGCAGGGCCGTGACCAGCTGGTGCAGATTTTCTCCAGAATCGCGGCCGTAATCACTGGTGTTCTGGGAGACGATCTGAATCTCCCGCACTCCACGGGACACCAGGTTGTGCACCTCGGTCACGATCTCGGCCACGGGGCGGCTCCGCTGCTTGCCCCGGATCATGGGGATGCGGCAAAAGGCGCAGTTGAAGTTGCATCCCTCGCCGATCTTGACGAAGGCCAGATGACCCGGCGTCAGGAGTGGACGATCCACCATGCCCGTGTAGTGCACTTCCATGGGCGGATCGACGATGGGCGGGCCAGCCAGAGGAAAATCCGAAGCGGGCCTGGCAGCCGGAGAAGACGGACCGGAGACCTCGTGATCCAGGCAAGCGGCCACCACCCGATCGAACTGCCCCACGCCGGCCACGATGTCCACGCCGGGATAATTCTTCTGGATCATGTCCCCATGCTCCTGGGACCAGCAACCGCACACAACAAGGGTCTGACCCTCTTTCATGTCCACCATCTGTTGCAGGGTCTCGGCGCTGTCGCTGCGGGCGGCGTCGATGAAGCCGCAGCTGTTGAGGATCCAGATGTCGGCATCTTCGGGTTCGTTGACGGCCGTCACCCCCTGGAGGGCGAACTTGCCCAGCAGGGCCTCGGAATCCACCAGGTTCTTGTCGCAGCCCAGGGTGGCACAGAAAACTTTGGGACTTGATTCTCTCGGACTTGGGGTCAAAACTCAGCCTCGCCTTCGAACTCTTCAGGAAGATCTTCGGGACCGATCAGCACATCACGCGCCTTGCTGCCCGTGAATGGTCCCACAATGCCGGCTTCCTCGAGCATGTCCATGAGCCGGCCCGCGCGCGTATAACCTATACGCAGACGGCGCTGCAGCAAGCTGGTGGACCCACTCTGGTGCTGCACGACAATGCGCATGGCCTCGTCGAACATGTCGTCTTCGCCCGTATGCATGCCGCCGCCGCCCGGTTTTTCCTGAAGGCTGATCTCCTCGGTGATCCCGGCGTACTGCCCCCAGTGACGGCTGATGGCCTCGCACTCGTCCACATCGATGAACGACCCGTGCACCCGCACGGGCAGGGCGCGGCCCGGTTGCAGGAACAGCATGTCACCATGCCCCAGCAGCTGCTCGGCCCCCTTCATGTCCAGGATGGTCCGCGAATCGTTCATCTGGATGACCCGAAAGGCAATCCGGCAGGGAATATTGGCCTTGATGACCCCGGTGATCACATCGACGCTGGGCCGCTGGGTGGCCAGAATGAGGTGGATGCCCACGGCCCGCGCCTTCTGGGCCAGGCGGGTGATCAGGTCCTCGAGATCCTTGCCCAGCTGCAGCATCAGGTCGGCCAGCTCATCCACGATGGTCAGGTAGTAGGGCATGGGCTCGGTCACTTTTTCACCGCTGGCGTCGGTGACCTCGCCCCGGGCGACCTTCTCGTTGTACTGCTTGATATTCCGGACCCCGTACTTGGCCAGGTTGCGGTAGCGGTACTCCATCTGGGCCACCATCCACTGGAGGGCCTTCAGAGATTCCTTGGCCTCGGTCACCACCGGGAGCAAGAGGTGCGGGATGCCGTTGTAGACATTCATCTCCAGCATCTTGGGATCGATCAGGACCATCCGCAGGGTGCTCGGAGTGTTCCGCATGAGCAGATTGCTGATGATGGCGTTCAGACAGACGGACTTGCCGCTGCCGGTGGAACCGGCCACCAGGAGGTGAGGCAGAGCTGCAATATCCACCGACACGGGGCGACCGTTCACATCCTTGCCCAGCACAACCTGCAGGGGATTGCCGGTCGGATGACCCGAAGGTTCACCCACCAGCTCCACCACTTCGCGCAGACGGACCATCTTGGCCACCGGATTGGGAATTTCGATACCCACGGCGGCCTTGCCGGGAATGGGCGCCTCCATGCGGATGGAGCGGGCTTGCATGGCCAGGGCCAGGTCGTCGGTGCGCTGCACGATCTGGCTGACCTTGATGCCGTGACCAGGCTGGAATTCGAAGGTCGTCACCACCGGCCCGGGACGGACATCCTTGACTTCGCCCTCGACCCCGAAGGAGCGCAGGGTGGCTTCCAGCAGGTCGGCCGAGGCATCGAGCTCGGCGGTGGACAGGGGCTGGGTTTCCGGGCCGGCCGGGGTCAGCAGCTCCACGCCAGGCAGAATCACGGGGCCGGCTTTCCTGCGCTTCTTCTTGAGCCTGGCTTCTCCCACCCGGCCATCGTCCTCCGAGGCCACCGGGGCGTCGCCGTCGCCCATGAACTCTCCCGATGCCCCGGCCAGGACCACTCCTTCGGTGACCGGCTGAGGCGGGGCAACCACCTCGGGTCCCGGCATGTCGTGCATCCGTCGCGGCGGACGGGGGGCGTTCTCGGGAGAATCGGGCTCCGCCACAGCCTCCGGACGAGGACGTGCCATGGATTGATCGGCGGCCGCTGCCTGGTCCCGCTTCTTCTGGCGGGCGGCGGCCTTTTGACGTCGGGACTCGGCCCAGCGGGAAGGCAGTTCTCCCAGGGCAGAAAGCCCTGCCCAGATCCACAGGAAAGGCCGGCTGACCAGCCAGGCCAGGCCCTTGCCCGTTTCCTTGAGGAAAGAGCCGAAGCCATCGGCCAGGCCGGGCACCCAGCCCAGCCAGGGACGGAAAACCACGAGAAGAATGGCCAGGAGAATGACGGTCAGAAAAATGTGGGTGCCCCACACGCCGAACAGCAGGGAAAAGCCCTGGGCCACGAAATAACCCACGATGCCGCCGAAACGGGCACCGGCTTCGGCCCCGAAAGGCCCCTCGGGCTGAGCGATCCAGGCCGTGGTGGCCACCCACAGAGGAATCGCCCGCAACAACCAGGGTTTCAGGACGGCGTTCTTGCCGGTGAGAAACCCTGTCCCCAGAACCGCCAGATAGACGGGAAAGACCCAGCACCACAGCCCGCCAAAAACCCCATGAAGGCCGACACTCATGACCGAACCCACCGGACCACCCGGATTGCCGGGATCGATCAGGTGGGCGGGCTGTTCACCGGAAACCCATTGCCACCAGGGGCCCACGCCTCCGGTCAAGGACAGTCCCAGGTACACGGCCACCGCCAGCAGCAGCAGTCCACTCAACCAGGCAGATTCGTACCAGGCAGGTTGGCCTTTTGATTTAGCCTTCTTCGCTCTTCGCCCTGACACGCAAC
>JAZBOO010000209.1:0-5015 GCA_036351155.1 Candidatus Krumholzibacteriia bacterium
CCGCGGATTGCCCGAATTGCTGGCCGTGGGCCTTCTGGAAGGTCAGGTTGATCTGTCCCTGACGGCGACGGGTCCGGCCGTGGTTCTGGCGCCCGGTTCCACGGCAGTGCTGGCCCGCGTCCCCTCTCCTGCCAGCCACCTGGTCGTGCGCCGGGCAGGCAACAACGTGCGCTGGGAGGCGGCGGGCAAGAGCGGAGTCGCATCCGGGATCCGGTTGCAGCCCATCGATCCGGGACACCGGGTGCTGCAGGGCGACAGCGAGTACCGGGGCGAATTCCTGGTCATCCCCACGCCCGACCAGGGAGGCTTGACTCTGATCAATGCCCTGGATCTGGAGTCGTATCTGCGGGGCGTGGTTCCGTGGGAGATCGGCCGCCACCAGGAAGACAAGCTGGCCGCGCTGGAGGCCCAGGCCGTGGCCGCACGCACCTACACCATCAGTCATCTGGGCGCGCGCCTGGACCGAGGGTTCGACGTGTTTGCCAGCGTCATGGACCAGGTTTACCGGGGCAGCCATGACGAGGATCCCCTTTGCAATCAAGCCGTGGAATCCACGCGAGGCCTGATCCTGGCCCACGCCGGGGAACCGATCAACGCTTACTACAGCGCCTGCTGCGGGGGCACCAGCAGCCACATCGAAGAGGTGTGGCCCTATACCGCTCAACCCTACCTGAAAAGCCGATCCGACAGCGCCGGACCCGGCCAGGAACCCTTCTGCAGCCAGTACCGCTACTTCAACTGGCGGGAAACCTGGACGGTGAGCCAGCTGGAGCAGGTGCTGCAAACCACCTTGCCCGAGTACCTGGCCTACATTGGCGATGGGAGCCGTGCGTCCTGGGCAGGCCCCGTGTTCTCTCCGGCGGGCCCCGGTTCGGATCCCGACCGGCCCGGCGCCTTGCTGGACCTGGTCATCGCCGGCTACACCACCAGCGGCCGTGTGGCCCAGCTGGATGTGACCTGCGACGCAGGCACCTACCGAGTGCGCGGAGATCGCACCCGCTGGGTTCTGAAACCCCCGTCCGGCAATCCTGCCATCCTGCGTAGCGCCATGTTCGAGGTCGAGCTGACGCGTCGTCA
The DNA here is from genome assembly GCA_036351155.1 of Candidatus Krumholzibacteriia bacterium. Classification (GTDB taxonomy): domain Bacteria; phylum Krumholzibacteriota; class Krumholzibacteriia; order LZORAL124-64-63; family LZORAL124-64-63; genus LZORAL124-64-63. The sequence goes on from JAZBOO010000209.1 coordinate 1,078, forward strand.
GGGACGACTGGCCGAGGTGGCCGCCCGGGGCCGTGGCTATGGGCACGGCATCGGTCTGTGTCAGGCCGGCGCTCTGGCCATGGCCGAGCAGGGGTACACTTTTCGTCAAATTCTGGCTCACTACTACAAGGGCGCCCGGTTGACCGTGGTGGATGGGCTGTGACCCGGCCACGGGAAGTGTCGGAACGCACGGCGGCCCGCGCTCTCGTGGTGGGGCTCGAGGGGCCCTGGCCTTCGCCTGAAGAGGCGGCCTGGCTGCGCCAGTGGAACCCCGCCGGTGTCATCCTCTTTGCCCGCAATGTCACCGGCCGCGCCCAGCTGACCCGACTTTGCACCTTCCTGCATGACCTGGTTCCCACCCTGGAAATCACCGCCGATCACGAAGGCGGTCCCATCAGCCATCTTGCGGCGGCGGTGGGCTGTCCACCGGCTCCCTGGACCCTGGGACAGGTGGATGATCTGGAGCTGACGCGCAAGGTCCATGCGGAAACGGCCAGGCGACTGGCCGCCGTGGGGGTGGACCGGGTGCTGGGGCCCTGTGCCGATGTCCTGACCAACCCGCGCAACCCGGTCATCGGGGTGCGGGCCTTTGGCGATCAGGAGAACCTGGTGGCGCGGCATGTTCACGCAGCTGTCAGGGGCTTGAATGCCGGGGGGGTGGGGAGCTGTCTGAAGCACTGGCCCGGCCATGGGGCCAGCGGCACCGATTCCCATCTGGACGAGGCCTTCAGCGGGGCCGTCAGCACGCCCGCGCCTTTCGAAGCGGGGATGAGGGCGGGCTGTACGGCGGTGATGGTGGGGCATCTGGCGCCCGAAAAGGGGGGCACACCGGCCACCCTGGACCGGAAACGGCTGGATTACTGGCGCCGGCAGCTGGGAGAGCTTGGCACCGATCCGGTGACTCTGTGGGCCGACGATGTGACCATGGGCGCTCTGCGCCCGGCGATGATGGAGCTGGGTGTGCCCGCGCCCGACGGTCAGGGCACGGGTCTGGTCGCACCGGGTGATCTGCCGGGTGCCTGGTTCACGGCGCTTGTGGAGGCGGGCTGCGACCGCCTGCTGATCCGGGGCATTCCCTGGCGGGCGTTTCCTCGGGGAGAGGAGGAGGTTTTCGTGGATCCCGCTCAGTCCCAGGGTGCCGATGAAGCCTGGCCAGAAGAGACTGCCTACCAGGAGGCCCGCGAGCGCGCGGGTTGCCGGCTGGATCCCGGCTTTGCCCACTCCGAGGGTGACGTGGTCTGGCTGGACTTCACCGCCGGCGACCGCTGGGATACCATCGTTCCTGATCAGGCGGCAGTTCGCGACCAATTTGCTCAGGAGCTGGCTCGGCGCTTTGACCGGGTTCACCGGACAGGCGATCAGGTCCCCCGGAGCTTTTCCCGTCCGGCCACCCACCTGGTGGTGACCTCTCACCGGCCCCTGGGAAATTCGTGGCAAAATCCGGTGACCTGGCAACCATGGCTGGCCAGGGAAGGGCAGGCTCTGGTTTCGGGCCATCCCTCCTTGATGGCTGACATTGTTCAGGTGTTAGGTCCTGGTTGGGCTGTAAAATACTGCCCGGAAATGAATTACGCATGAATTGCCTGTCTTGCTCTCCCGCGTTTTTCCCGGCTGATCCGGTCCAAAATTCCCTCTTTCCCGAGGGAACTAAAAATTTGACACGATCCGATGGTGCCGCTATATTTCCCGCCTTGCCAAAAAGATTCTGGCGGGGGCGTAGTTCAGTTTGGTTAGAACGCCGGCCTGTCAAGCCGGAGGTCGCGAGTTCGAGTCTCGTCGCTCCCGCCATTTTTTACCGCGATCTGTGCTTAGGCCTGGTCGCGGTTTTTTTTGCCACCCAGTATCTTCCACTTTGTGCCCCTGACCGGAGGAGATCGTGATGCCCATCGCCAACCAACGGATTGTCCGTTTCGTGCTGCCACTCATTCTGGTTGGCCTGCTGGCCGGCTGTGGCGGCGACCAGGAGGAGACCATGACGGATCACTCTCACGCCCAGGCCGATTGCTCCTGGGTGGGACACGACCCCGTGACCGCGGTGGCCGACCTGAACGCTCGCCTGGAGGCCTATGTGCCCACCGAGCTGTCCCCGGACATTGGCCACCTCGACGCCACTCAGACCCAGGTGCTGGAGAAACTGGTGGCCGCCAGCAAGATCATGAACACCATCTTCCAGCGGCAGGCCACCCCCTGTCGTGAGGCCCTGATGGCCCGCATCGAAGATCTGCCCGCTGACCATCGCGAAAGCGCGGCCCGCTACTTCGGCATCAACGTGGGGCCCTGGGATCGCCGCTTCCACCATGAGCCGTTCTTCGGCAACTGGGAGCATCCCGAGGGTGCGAACTACTACCCCCTGGATTTGACCGCCGAGGACAAGGCCTTCATCGCCGATACGGCCAACGGCCTGGACGGGCTGTTCACCATGATCCGGCGGAACGACCAGGGCGCCCTGGTGGCCATTCCCTACTCCGAATTCTTCGCCAAGGAACTGAACGAGGCCGCCACGCTGCTGAACGAGGCCGCGGCCTTGACCGAGAACGCCAGCCTGAAGGCCTTCCTGGAGAGCCGGGCTGCGGCCTTCCTGAGCGACGACTACTACGAGTCCGACATGCTCTGGATGGACCTGGACGGCACGGTTGAGGTGACCATCGGCCCTTACGAAACCTACGAGGATGGGCTGTTCGGCTACAAGGCCGCCTTCGAGAGCTTCGTGACGGTGACCGACCCCGTCGAATCGGCGCGGCTGGCCAAGTTCAAGGATGAGCTCCCCTGGCTGGAGGCCCATCTGCCCATCGCCGACGAGCACAAGAATATGAACCGGGGCAGCGACTCGCCCATCCGTGTGGTGGACGAGGTTTACTCGGCGGGCGACACCCGCGCCGGTGTGCAGACCATCGCCTTCAACTTGCCCAACGACGAGCGCGTGCGCGAGGCCAAGGGCAGCAAGAAGGTGCTGCTGCGCAACGTGATGAAGGCCAAGTTCGACCAGATTCTGATGCCCATTGCCCGCGAGCTGGTGGCCGAGGATCAGCTGGGCGATCTGACCAGCGAAAGCTTCTTCCTGCACACCCTGTGGCATGAGATGAGCCATGGGCTGGGGCCCGGCAAGATCATGAAGGACGGCAAGGCCACCGAGGTGCGGCTGGAGCTGAAAGACACCTACAGTACCCTGGAGGAGGCCAAGGCCGATGCCATGGGCGAGTGGGATATCTTCGTGCTGCACCGCGCCGGTCGGGATTATTTTCCGGCGGAAATCGTCAAGCAGCAGTCGGCCACTTACCTGGCGGGCCTGTTCCGCTCGGTGCGATTCGGTATTGGCGAGGCCCACGGCCAGGCCAACGCCATGCAGTTCAACTACCTGCTGGATCGCGGCGCCATCAGTGTCGACGAGGCGACCGGGCGATTCCGGGTGCACCACGAGGTGTTCGAGGAAGCGATTGGCCAGATGGTGGCCGACATCATCGCCATCCAGGCCGTGGGGGACTACGAGGCCAGCAAGAGCTACATCGCCCGGTGGGGCGGCATGAGCCCGGTGCTGGCCGAGGCCCTGGAGAAGCTGGACGGTATTCCCGTGGATGTGCAGCCGGTGTTTTCCCGCTACGAATAAGCGCATCTGAGTCAGGCGAGTGATCAACCCCCGGACCACACTGGCCCGGGGGTTTTTTATTTGAGGATGGGACTACTCCGCGAAGGTCTGCTCGAGGATGGACACCAGACCCTGGTAAGCATCCGGGTCCAGCGGGGGCATGGTCTCGGGCAAGGGCACGCCGATCTCGCCGGGTGTGGGCAACGGCTGAGGGTTCTGCAGCGCCGCCTCCTGGAAGGCCACCAGGAAATCCCGGGGCGATCGCGAGACCACCCGGAGACGCTCCTCGCCCAGGTGGTGGGCAATGGTGGCGGCCAGGCAATAGCCGCCCTTGGTCATGGCGCCACTGGCCAGG
>JAZBOO010000210.1:0-3189 GCA_036351155.1 Candidatus Krumholzibacteriia bacterium
CCTCGCTCCTTGAGTCGAGGAAAGGCCTCGGTGTAAACCGAGCGGTAACCATCGTCGAAGGTGAGGACAACCACGCTGTCGGGCAGGCTGCCGCCGTGGCGCAAGCTGTCGACCACCGCGGGCAGCGGCCACACCCGGAAACCGTGGCGGGACAGATGGTCCAGGTGGTCCGCAAACTGTTCGGGGGTCACACTGGTGGACAGAGGGGTCTCTGCGCTCACGTGGTGATACATGAAGATCACCGCATGGTCAGGTACGGGCTGGGCGGTGGCCGTGGGGCTGCCCTGAACCAGGAGGGTCAGTGCCGCCAGAATGAACATCAGGTGTGTCAAATCAACCTCGGATTATCAAGGGGTTCTGGGGCAATGCGTTAGCCCGGATTAGGCCTCAGTGGTGATTTCACCCTGAAATATAGAGGCAAATGCCGAGGGGTGCATGGATGGATAGCCCTAAAGAAAACCATTGTTAGGCCGATCTCCTATCAGAAGACCCGTTCCCCGAGATCACACCCATCGGAGGCCTCGCCCTTGGAAGACAAAGCCGTCCTGCTTGTAGACGACGAGGAACATATCCTCAACAGTCTCAAGAGGCTGTTGCGCAAAGAGCCATACCGTATCCATACGGCTCTCAGCGGGGCCGACGGTCTGGAAGTCCTCGAGCAGAACCCTTCCATCAAGATGGTGGTCTCGGATCAGCGCATGCCCGGCATGTGCGGCACAGAATTTTTGTCCAAGGTCAAGGCCAAATACCCTGAAACCATCCGGCTGGTCCTGTCAGGATTCGCCGAGGCCTCGGCCATCGTGGATGCCATCAATCAGGGGGAAGTTTTCCGCTTCGTCCCCAAGCCCTGGACCGATGACGACCTGAAGAACACCTTCCGCCAGTGCCTGGAACATTTTGAAATGGCCCAGGAAAACAGGCGGCTTCACGAGCAGTCGGCTCGTCAGCTCGAACAACTGAAGAAGCTCAATGGCCTGCTGGAAAGTTCCGTGGAGGAGCGAACCCGCTCCCTGGGTTTTTCCCAGGAGGTGCTGGACTCCCTGCCTCTGATTGTCCTGGGCATCAGTCGGGACGAAGAAGTGGTCCTGATCAATGGGACGGCGCGCAGCCGCATACCCTCACTGGGCGCCCTGATTCCCGGCACCGAGATGGAGGCCGTGTTGCCTCCTGAAGCGGTGGATTTCATCCGTCAGAATTTGAATGTTCCCGATAGCGGCAAGTTCAGCTTCAGCTGGGATGGCCTGGAACTGACCGGGCGAACGGTTTGCCTCGGATCAGATGACGCGCCGCGAGGCTGCGTGCTTTCCCTCGAGGAATGCCTATCATGAGCACCGCAGTTGCCACCACCGAGGTCATCCTGAAAAAGATCAAGGATCTTCCCTCCCTGCCGCTGGTGGTCAACCGACTTCTGGAAATCATGGAACAGGAATCGAGCAGCGCCGAGGACATCAGTAACGTGCTCTCGGGAGACCAGGCACTTGCGGCCAAGGTGCTCAAGCTGGTGAACTCATCGTTCTATGGGCTATCCGGTGAAGTCTCCACCATTTCCCGCGCCGTCGTTGTGCTGGGGGTGGGGGCCATTCGCAATCTGGCCATGGGACTTTCCATTGCTCAGATCATGGTCAAGGGAGAACGCGGAGAGCTTCAAAAGCACTTCTGGGACCACAGTATCACTACCGCCACGGCAACCGAACTGCTGGCCAGGCAATGTGGTTATCCGGACCCCGAGGAAGCGTTCATCGCCGGCCTTTTGCACGACATTGGGCACCTCGTGCTCCTTTTGGCCTTGCCTCAGGAGTTCCTGGCCCTGACCGAAGCCGGACAGGCGGGACTGGTCGATGTGGAAAAGGCCCAGCTGGGACTTGGCCACCACCAGGTGGGCCAGAAAGTCCTGAAACACTGGAAGCTGCCCCATCCTCTCGTTCAGGCCGCCCGATTTCACCACCACGGCCCCACCCTGACCAGCGGGGAAGAACCCTTGACCTCCCTGGTGGGCATGGCAGACACCATCGCCGGGGTTCTGGGCCACCAGTACGAAAAATCACTTTCCGCCGAGGATTTATCCGGGCTGGTGACCGTCACCGGATTGGAACTGGAGACTCTTTCCAGCACCCTGGAGCAAATAGTTCAGCGCATCGGAGTGACCTGCGAATTCCTGCAGATCGCCACCGACCAGGACCTCGGCCAGTTCACCCCGGCCGAGAACGAAAACCTCGAGGTCACATTGATCGGCTCCGAGATCAAGACCTCCAGCTGGGCCCGGCAAATCCTTGAATTCCACGGGCATGATTTCCTGCCCATGAAATCGTTCTTCGCCCAGGCCGACCGGGGAACACTTCCAGATGTGGTCCTGCTGGATCCTGCCAGCGTGACCGATGAACAGCTGGCCAGGATGATGCCCGTCCTGCAGCTGGCCAGGCCTGCACTGACTCTTCTCGGAGTCGACCAGGGAGGCCGGGTCGCCCGGGCACTGGGCTTTGCCCCGCCGTCTTTACCCCTCGGATTCTCCGCTGAGGATCTGAAAAAGAGACTGGCCTGACAGCCAATCTCTTCTCGTCAGCAGATTGCACGACGGTTCAATCCACTTCCAGGTACGCCGCAGCCCCTTCTCCGATGCCGATGGATTCCCCGGGCTCCTTGTCCTTCATGGAAGCCAGCAAGGCCCGGCCTTCCTCGCTTTCCGGGTCGATGTAATCCGGGTTCTCTACCCACATGGGAAGTCGAAGCCCCACGGTGGCATCATAGTTCTGAATCCTTTCCAGGATGCTGCCGGTGCATTCCTGCCCCTTGGCCACCAGCATGATGCCGGTTTTGGATTTCACAGCCTCGCAAAAGATCATGCCCGAGCGCAGCTCATGGATGGTCACGCCCCGGATGGTTTCCTTACCCGTGTCTCGCTTGGCCATGCCCTGGTAGGCCTTCATTACCTCCGGGTCATACTTTTTTTCTCCTGCCTTCAGGTCATCCAGGACCATGCCCACCGTGGCTCCGCGCGATTGCAGATCCTCCACCCGGATGGCCAGACGGAGAATACGACTGCCCAAGGGGATATCTTCACCGGCACGTCGGTCATCCGGGGGACCTGAGCCGTCAAAATTCTTGTTCTGGTAATCCAGGATTTCCATCACCGATTCCAGCCTGGGAATTGTTCCCAGCACACAGCGGGTCATTTCTGGAAGCTTGGCCACC
>JAZBOO010000211.1:0-44470 GCA_036351155.1 Candidatus Krumholzibacteriia bacterium
CGCCTGTGCATCCTGAACCTGATGTGCAACCTGGAGCTGCCCTTCAGCCTGACCGAGAAGGCCTACGGCGCCCCGGTGGACAAGCTGCTGGCCGAGGGTATCGAGCAGATTCCTCCGTTCATCGAAGACGGCCTGGTCGAGATGGACAGCCACGGACTGCGGATCACCGAGAAGGGCCGCTACTTCGTGCGCAACGTGGCCATGACCCTGGACGCCTACCTGGGCGACGACAAGACCAAACCCGTGTTCAGCAAGACTATCTAGAGGTGAAACGCGTGTCGAGAAATGGAATCCGTCAGTACCCGAAGGACATGCTGAATCTCAGTCGACCCACCGGGCTGATTCTGTGTGGCATGGGTGGTCCTGACCGTCCGGAGGCGGTGCGCCCCTTCCTGCGCAATCTGTTCGCCGACCCGGCAATTTTTCCGTTGCCGCGCCTGATTGCCCCATTCGTGGGAGCCATGATTGCCCGCAAGCGCAGTGCTGCGGTGGCCGAGCGCTACCTGCTGATGGATCCGGCCGGGGCCACACCCCAGCTGCAGTTCACCAGGGACCAGGCCGCCCTGATAGCCCAGCGTTTGACCCATCGTCTGAGCGGCGCCCCGGTGCTGTCCGCCGCGGCCATGCGCTACTGGCACCCCTACCCCGAGGAGACGGTGGCCCAGCTGCTGGAGCAGGGCGCTCAGCAGTTCGTGGTGGGGCCCACCTACCCCCAGTTTTCTCCGGCCACCGGAGGCAGCACTCTCGACTTTGTCATGAAGGCGCTCCAGGCCCAGGCCCCCGAAGCCCGGGTTTGCACGCTGCCCAACTGGTATAGCCTGGACGGGTATATCGAAAACCTGTCGCGGCCGGTTATCGATCAGTTCCTGGCCTGGGCTTCGGAGGGCGCCCGTCCGGAAACCTGCGCACTCATTTACGTGGCCCACTCCATGCCCATGTCCTTCATCAAGAAGGGCGACCCCTACGAAAAGCTGACCCGCGCCACCGTGGCCCTGGTGCACGCCAAGGTCAAGGCGGCGCTGTCCGCCGCAGGCCATGGGGAGTGGCTGGCCGGTTTGCTGAGCGACCCCGAATACCCCGTGGCCTACCAGAGCAAGGTGGGTCCCATCAAGTGGCTGGAGCCCGGAGTGGAACCCGAGACCATGCGCCTGGCCCAGACCGGTTGCCGCCGCCTCATGGTGCAGCCCATCAGCTTCGTGTGCGACCACATCGAAACGCTGGTCGAGCTGGACATCGAACTGAAGGAAGAGGCCGAAGCTGCCGGGATCACCCACTTCAGTCGAGGAGCCGCCTTGAACCTGCAGACCGAATGGATGGATGCGCTGGCGGCCAGGATCGCCGTCAAGGCCTTCGGCGCCGAGGTGAGAAGTCATGTCTGATCGCCGACCCGCCACCAAACGCGTGGCCATCATCGCCGGAGGCGTGGCCGGGCTGGCCACCGCCTTGAACCTGCTGGATCAGGCCAAGGCACGCGGCCTGGACCTCCAGGTCGAGGTGTTCGAGAAAGAGACCGAACCCGGCGGAAATCTACGCACTTTGCGCAAGGACGGCTGGCAGCTCGAGTGGGGACCCAACGGGTTCCTGGACAGCGAGCCGGCCACGTTGCGTCTGGTGGAGCGCCTGGGTCTGCGCGATGAACTGCTGGTGAGCAGCGACGTGACCCGTCGACGCTTTCTGCTGGTCAACGGGCGACTCGAAGAGATTCCCCTCTCGCCCCCGGCCTTCCTGAAATCGGGCATGCTGCCCCTGGGGGCCAAGCTGCGCATGGCCGGTGAACTGTTCGTGCCCGCCCGCAAGAACCTGGGCCAGGCCGAAACGCGCCCCGAAACCGACGAAACCATTGCCGAGTTCGGCGAACGCCGCCTGGGCAAGGCCTTTGCCGAGACCATGCTGGACCCCATGGTCAAGGGCGTGTTCGGCGGCGAGGCCAAGCAGCTCAGCCTGGCCGCGGCTTTTCCGCGCATGGTCGAGCTGGAAAACAACTATGGCGGCCTGTTCAAGGCCATGATTGCCCTCGGCCGCAAGAAGAAGGGCAAGGACAAGACCGATGCCGGCCCCAAGGGCGTGCTCACCTCGTTCAAGGGTGGCATGGCGGCCCTGATCGAAGGCCTGGCCCACGCCCTGAATGACCATGACAGGGCGCGCTTGCACCTGGGCACCGACATCCAGCGCCTTGATCTGAATGATGGCCAGTGGACCGTCATCAGCGCCGGTGGGTCCTTCGGGCCTTTTGACCTGGTGGTCGATGCGGCGCCCGCTCATGCGGCGGCCCAGCACCTGACCAGCCTGGATCCCGAGGCCGCGCGCATGTTGCGCGACATCCCCTTTGCCCCCATGGCCGTGGTGGCGCTGGGCTTCGGACGCGACCGGGTGTCCCATGATCTGCAGGGCTTTGGCCTGCTGGTCCCCGGCAAGGAAAAACGTGACCTGCTGGGGGCCCTGTGGACCAGCAGCATCTTTCCCGGGCGCGCTCCCGATGGCCACGTCCTGGTGCGCTGCATGGCCGGCGGTGCGGGCAACCCTTCCATCATGGAACTGGACGACGAGGAACTGACCCGGGTCATCTGCGCCGAACTGCGGCCCTTGCTGGGATTGCAGGGTCCGCCGGCCATGGTCAACATCATCCGGCACACCCGGGCCATCGCGCAGTATGTGCCCGGCCATCTGTCCCAGCTGCGTCGGACCGAAGAGCGTCTGGCCCAGTTGCCCGGCCTGCACCTGACCGGCAGCTCGTACCGCGGCATCGCCGTCAACGCCTGTGTCAAGCAAGCGGAAATCCTGGCCCAGTCCATCGTGGAGGGCCTTCTGGATCCTGCGCGCGCGGACAACCCACCGGCGGCCAAGGAGGCCCATTGATGCTGGTTGCCCTTTCCTTCTTCAAGGTCCTGCTGCCCCTGCTGTATCTGGTGGTGTGGGGGCTGTACCTGTGGCTGTTCATCGGCGACAGCAGCGTGGCGCGCCGGCTGTGCAGTAGGGTCGCCGGCATCACGGTGCTTATCCATCTGTCCGCCATGGTCGTGCGCGCGATGGAACTGCGGCGCCTGCCCATGGGCAACAATCTGGAGTTCTTTTCGGCCCTGGCCCTGGCCACCCTGGCCACCTATCTGGTGATCGAGTTCCGGCAGAGAGGCCGCAGCGGCGGCGTCAAGAACACTGGCGTGCTGGTCACCGGCGTGGCCTTCCTGTTCGAGTTCACCGCCGATGCCTTCATCATCAACAACGCGCCGGATAATCCCCTGCTCAAGGATCCCGGCTTTGCCGGCCATGCCGTGCTGGTGCTTTTCAGCTACACCGCGCTGAGCCTCAGCTTCATCTTCGCCCTGCTGTACCTGCTGCTTTCCCGGCAGCTGATGAACCGGCACTTCGGACTGCTGTTCCGGCGCCTGCCCTCCCTGGAAACCCTCGAGAAGATGAGCGTGGGCGCGGTCAAGCTGTCCATTCCCCTCATGCTGGGGGCGCTGATCCTGGGCCACCTGTGGATGTATGACCTGGCCGATCGCCTGCCGCCCGATCTGGCCGCCAAGCTGAGCCCGTGGGACCCCAAGGTGCTCATTTCGTGGGTCATTTTCCTGGGCTACAGCCTGGGGCTGGCCGGCTACCGTTTCCTGGGCTGGCGGGGACGCCGCATGAACATGCTGGCGGTCATCGCCTTCGTGGTCACCTTCACGACCATGGGCCTGGTGCACCACTTCTTCCCCAGCTTCCACAAGTTCCAGGGCCATCTGGCCGTCTGGGATCTCCCTGTGCTGGAACAGACCCAGGCCCCGGCGCTGGTCGAGGAGGTGTCCCGATGAACGGCCCCTCGATCATCCACCTGTGGAGCATCAACCACAAGAACGCCCCCACCGAGGTGCGGGAAAAAGCGCACATCGACCCGGTGGCCGCCGTCAAGCTGATGGACTGCCTGGACGAGGACCCGCGCTGTGTGTCGGTCATCCCCGTGTCCACCTGCAACCGGACCGAGGTGTTCCTGGAAACCCCCGATGGGGTGGATCCCGTGGAGCCGTTGTGCGAGGGCCTGGAGGCTGCGGGACTGGACCCGGCCGTGTTCCTGGGGAACCACGCTCTGCGCCTGGAAGGGCTGCAGGCGGTGGCCCATCTGTTCCGCGTGGCCGCCGGTCTGGAAAGCATGATGCTGGGCGAGCCCCAGATCGCCGCACAGATCAAGGACGCCTACCGGCTGGCCCGCAAGCACCACGAACCGGGGCCCGGCATCTTGCGGGCCTTCCAGGGAGCTTTTCGCGCCGGCAAGCGGGTGCGCACCGAAACCAAGATCACCAACGGGGCGGTCAGCGTGGCCTTTGCGGCCGTGGAGCTGGCCCGCAAGTTCTTTGCCCGCCTGAGCGATCACCAGGCGCTGCTGGTGGGGGCCGGCGAAACCGGGGCCCTGGCCGCGCGCCATTTTCTGCAGCACAGCATCGGCCACCTGACGGTGGTCAACCGCAGCTTCGACAAGGCCGAGGAACTGGCCCGCACCCTGAACGCCGAATACCAGGTGGCCCGCGCCAAGCAGGATGGTCCCTTGCTGGCCGCCGGCAAAGCCGTGGTCACGGCGCGCCCCTGGGACGAACTGGGTGCCGCCATGGCCCAGGCCGATGTCATTCTGAGCACCACCGGGGCCCTTGAACCCGTGATTCTGCCGGACATGGTCCAGGCGGCTGTCAAAACCCGGCGGGGCAATCCGCTGTTCCTGCTGGACATTGCCGTGCCCCGGGACATTCACCCCGACGTGGCCGAGATCGGCGGCGCCTTCACCTTCGGGCTGGACGATCTGGACGAGATCATCGCCGGTAACCTGCAGGCCCGGAAGGGGCAGATCCCTCACGCTGAGCGCATCATCAACGAGGAGATCGTGGAGTTCCAGAAGTGGCTGGCCGACGTGGACCTGCGGCCCACGGTGGCCGAGTTCCGCGCCTACCTGGAAGACCTGAAGGACAAGCAGGTGGGGTTCGTCCGCAAGAAGGAATCGGACGAGGTGGCGGCAGCCGTGGACCGCAGCCTGAAGCAGTTCATCAAGAAGGTGCTGGGACAGTCGGTCTCGACTTTGAAGAGCGAGGAATCGCCCGAGGTGCGCGAGCAGGACCTGGCCGCGCTGCGCCGCATGTTCATTCCCCAGGGCGATCCGTCACGCCCGCGTCCCAATCCGGCTGGTTCCGAACAGGATCATTGATTCTGGATTATCCAACCCGCTGGGAAACGTCCCCCTTGGCCCCAAAACCTGAACAAATAAATCCATTTTCAACGCCAGATTCCCTCCATAAAATCCTACCAATCAAATAGTTAGGGGATTGCTCAATTTACCAATTGCATCGGTCCTTAACACTATGATATAACTCCAGTATTCGTAACCCACGGGAAAGAAAAAGCTTACCGGGTTCACGACATGGTCTGCCCAATATCCCCCCGAAAAGGAGGCCTTTTATGAATCAAGCCAGCGCCTACTGGAAGGCGAACATTCAGCTGGTGATCGGATGTATCGTCGTCTGGTTCATCGTCTCGTTCGGCTTCGGCATCCTTCTGGCCGAACCCCTCAACAGCATCCGGCTCGGCGGGTACAAGCTGGGCTTCTGGTTTGCTCAGCAGGGCTCCATCTACACTTTCGTGGCTCTCATCTTCTTCTACGCCTATCGCATGAACGTCCTGGACAAGAAGTTCAACGTGCACGAAGGCTAGCCCCATTTTTTGCCGCCTGGCCTCAGGCCGCGGCTGGATCTTTCCGAGGAGAAGATGCATATGGACCTCAGAACAATGACCTACATCGTGGTGGGCTTCACCTTCCTGGTTTACATCTTTATTGCCATCCGGGCCCGGGCCGGCACCACCGCCGAGTTCTACGTGGCCAGCAAGGGTGTGCACCCCATTCTCAACGGCATGGCCACCGGGGCTGACTGGATGAGCGCGGCCTCGTTCATCTCCATGGCCGGTCTGATTGCCTTCAACGGCTATGACGCTTCGGTTTACCTCATGGGCTGGACCGGTGGCTACGTGCTGCTGGCCATGCTTCTGGCTCCCTACCTGCGCAAGTACGGCAAGTTCACCGTGCCTCAGTTCATCGGCGATCGCTTCTACTCGCGCAACGCGCGGCTGGTGGCCATCATCTGCCTCATCGTGGCCTCGTTGACCTACGTCATCGGCCAGATGAAGGGCGTGGGCGTGGCCTTCTCCCGCTTCCTCGAGGTTCCCTTCGAGACGGGTGTGTACGTGGGCATGGCCATCGTGTTCATCTACGCCGTGCTGGGCGGGATGAAGGGCATCACCTACACCCAGATCGCGCAGTACTGCGTGCTGATCTTCGCCTACACCGTGCCGGCGATCTTCATCTCGCTGCAGCTGACGGGCAATCCCATTCCTCAGCTGGGGCTGGGTGGCAGTCTGGAAGGTGGGATGGCGCTGCTCGACAAGCTCGACCAGATATGCGTGGACCTGGGCTTCACCGCCTACACCGCCCAGAAGGGGTCCACACTGAACATCTTCCTGCTCACCATGAGCCTGATGATCGGAACCGCGGGTCTGCCTCATGTGATCACGCGTTTCTTCACCGTGCCCAAGGTGCGCGACGCACGCAGCAGTGCCGGGTGGGCGCTGGTTTTCATCGCCATCCTGTACACCACCGCGCCGGCGGTGGGCGCCATGGCGCGGCTGAACCTCATGCAAACCATCCAGACCGGTGATGTGGGCATGGTGGACGGCAATCTGGAGTACAGCCAGGCCCCGGCCTGGTTCTCCAACTGGGAAAAGACCGGCCTGCTGCAGTACGAGGACAAGAACGGCGACGGCCGCATCCAGTACTACGGCCCCGGCCTGGACGCCAAGGCGGCCAGCTTTGGCTGGCAGGGCAACGAGATGGTGAAGGTGGACCGGGACATCATGGTGCTGGCCAACCCGGAAATCGCCAAGCTGCCCAACTGGGTCATCGCTCTGGTGGCGGCCGGTGGTATTGCGGCGGCGCTGTCGACGGCGGCGGGCCTGTTGCTGGCCATCAGTTCGGCCATCAGTCATGACCTCATGAAGGGCATTCTCACCCCGAACATGTCCGACAGCACCGAGTTGATGGCGGGGCGTATCGCCATGGCGGGAGCCATCGTGGTCGCCGGCATACTGGGGCTCAATCCACCCGGCTTTGCCGCCCAGGTGGTGGCCCTGGCCTTCGGGCTGGCCGCTTCGTCCATCTTCCCGGCGCTGATGCTGGGCATCTTCAACAAGCGCATGAACGACAAGGGCGCCATTGCCGGTATGCTGGCCGGTTTGCTGACCACCCTGGTCTATATCTTCTGGTACAAGGGCTGGTTCTTCGTGCCCGGCACCAACATGGCGCCGGACGATGCCGCGCACTGGGTCCTGGGCATCAGCCCGGGAAGCTTCGGAGCCATCGGCGCGCTGATCAACTTCGCGGTCGCCTACGCGGTCAGCCGCGTGACCGCGCCGCCGCCGGAGCATATCCAGGCCCTGGTCGAGGACATTCGCGTGCCCTCGGGTGCCGGTGGACCGGCGGGTGGACATTGATCTGAACGTCTGAAGGATGGACACTCAAAGGAAAAGCGCCCGCTTCGGTGGGCGCTTTTTCATGGGAGGCTCAAGAATTATCCGAGCTACGATTGTCCTCAGCAAACCGCTTCTTGAAATCCCGCGCCGCACCCATGCCCCGGCCACAAACCACCAGTGCTCCCACGGTGATGAACACCGCGTTCACCAGACCATAGGCCTCTTCATCGGCACCAAATACCGGCCACAATCCCACCGCCAGGGCCGAACCTAGCGCTCCCAGAACTATGAAATCCCGCCCGCTGTAGGCGTTGGCCGCATACCAGACCCGCTCGTCCTCCATCGTCTCCCCCACGCGCAAACCATACCAGCTGTTGGGCTTGACCTTCCGTTTGTACAGCGGCCAGCCCAGTCCCACGAACAGCAGATTTGTCAGCAGAAACAAAACAAGCATGACCACTTCCTCCGGTTAGCCCAGCGCCTGCACCTGAAAATGCTGGGCCGTGGTGGATTGCAGTTCGCGGATGGCACTGAAGGCGTCCTTCAACTGCCGATGCTCCAGGCTGGACAGATCCTTCAGTTGCAGCTGGTTGTCCGGTGGCCCACCAGCCTGCATGGTCGCCAGTTGCCGCCCCAGCCTCAGCTGCAGCAGATACCGGTAGGTGGCGATGGCATCACGCCCCTTGTCCGGCGCCAGCAAGCCGGCGGCAATGGCGGCCTCGAAACGCTCGCGGGTGGATTTGGCCTGGGACCGGGCCTTCAAGCCGTAAACCCGGGCCATGCTGACCAGGGGCGCCACGCCGCCGGTCTTGATGTCCACCCGGCCATCGTTGCTGCGGATGCGCCGGAACAGCCCCATGGGCGCGCGAAAGTTCAGCGCCGCCGCGGCCAGGCTGGTCATGAACAGCTGGTTGGCGGCCGCACTGGTAATCAGGTCGTGCAGATCATCGACCGCCAGGGCTCCGGCCACCGCGCGGAAGTCAAAAAAGATGGCCGACACCATGAGATTTTCACCCGTGGGCGTGTCCACCCAGCTTTGCATGGTGCGCCGCCACCAGTCCAGCGGGTGGCACCAGCTGGTGGCCATGTAGCCGCCGGGACAGGGTGGAAACCCGGCCCGTATCAGATTGTCCACCACGTGCTGAGCCAGCCGGGGAAAGTAGGCCTGCGCTTCGGGGGTCTCCTCGAAGTAAGCCAGGGCATTGTCCTGGTCGGTGAGCAAAGCCTGCTCCATGCGGCCTTCCGACCCGAACACCAGCCAGGCATAGGGACAGGGCGGCGGCCCCAGTTCATCCTCTGCCAGCTTGAGCAACCGGCGAATCAGGGCATCGTTGATGCTGGCCAGGATGCGCCCGATCTGGGCCACCTTCAGTCCACCGTGGAACAGGCGCGCCACCATGGACGCCACATCGGAAGCGTAGCCGGTCAGGGCCGCCGCCGAATCCAGGTTTTCCAGCTGCCGCATGAGGTATAGCGGGTTGCGCGTCTGGTGGCGCAGGAGATCGGTGGCCGAGATGATGCCCACAATCTCGCCGTCCCGGGTCACGGGTAAGTGGTGGATCTTCTGCTCGAGCATGAAGAGCAACGCAGTGTGCACCAGGGCATCGACGGGCAATGTGTGCACCGGCTGGGTCATGACCTGGCTGACCGGCGTGTCCGGCCCCAGCCCCTCGGCCAGGACCTTCACCTGGAAGTCGTGGTCCGTGATGATGCCGGGCGGATCACCGATCACCAGCGCCACATCGTCGCGCGAGGCACGCATGGCCTGGGCGGCCTGCCCCACGGTGGCGTCGGGAGCCACCGAGATCAGAGGTTGGATATCCAGGTCATCCAGAGCAGCCGTGAGCTCGCCGCCAATACTGGTGACGTCGCGGCTGGTCACCCGCTGCAATCGTTCGCCAAGATCTTTCAGGAAATATTCGGCAAACTTGACGTTGTCCAGCAGCTGCAGGAAGACCTCGGACGGAATGCAGTGCACCAGGGATTGTTCCTGGGTCACGGCGTGAAAGGCCGGCGGCTGCTGACTGATGATGGAGGGGAAGCCGAAGCACTCGCCGGCCTCCAGGATCTTGACCACCACCCCGTCGCGCACCAGGTTGACCTCGCCCTCGCCGACCACGTGCAGGCAGTTGCTGATCTGGCCGCCCTGGACCAGGATGCTGGTTCCCGCCTCCAGGCTGACCGATGTCACGGTGCGTGCCACTTCGGCCATCTCGCTGTCCGTCAGATGGTCAAAGGGATGCTGGGTGCGGATGAAGGCCAGGTCCCGGTTCGTCATGCTAATCCTCCGCTGTCGGGCGCGTGAGAATACGCCCCAGGACCATGCCCCCCACCACTCCGTAAAACAGACCCGACAGAACCCCCGCGGACAAGAAGGATACGCTGGCCTGGATGCCCAAACCCACCAGGAGTCCGCCGGTGGCCACACCCACCAGACCCATGACGATCATGCCGGCCTTGAGAAAGCCGGCCCGGGCCGTCGAGAATCCCCCCACCCCCCAGACCAGGGCGGTATAAACAGCATAACGGCTCAGGACCATGACCAGGAAACCCTGATCGCCGGCTCCCACCAGCTCCAGAGCCACCGGCAGGATACTGAGACAGAAACTCAGACCGGCCATGGCCCCCAGGAAGGTCCCCAGCAGGTAGCGAAGTGGTGTGTTGCTGATCATCGACGGGTCCTGACGGCAAAGGAACAATTGGAGCCATGGGCTCACCTTATCATTCCCCACCTGAAGCGTCAAAGCCGCTAGCGGGCATTCGAAGTGTATTCGCGCTTGGAACCATGGAAGCCGTCGAAGAGCCGGCGGTGGGCTCGAAGAGAGAACTCGTCGTCCCGGAGGGGGTATTGCCCCACCCAGTCCAGCAACATGTTCAGGTTGGCCTGCTGCGCTTCGGGGGTGGGGTACTTGTGGGGTTCCCAGGGGCGGCTGCGGCAGTTGGCCTGGCAGGTTTCCACGCCGGGGTTCAGGAAGATGACCTCGGTGGCCCGGAGCATGGCCAGCTCCAGAAGGTCCGCATAGCAACCCTCGATCACCCAGCTGGTGTGGCGGGCGCAGAACTCATCCAGCAACCGTCCGCTGGCTTCCAGCGTGCGCCGGGTGGGGACCGCGTGGCCCTCTTCCCAGGCGATGGTATCGAGATCCAGGTGAGCACAGGATCGCGCGTCCGATTCCGCCCTGGCCAGGGTGGACTTGCCCGATCCGCTATTTCCAAAAACCACAAGTCTGAACATCCACTCTACCTCTGTGCAACCGCCGGCCTGCTGGCGATGACCACCACCCCCTGATCAGGGGCATCGGGCACCACCGTGACCACTGTTTCCCAGCGTGTGGGATCGCCAACAACCTGGTCCCTCAGGGCTCGCTCCACCTCACCCGCCAGACGCCGCGCCTGATCGTCGCTGCGCGCGGTGGCGCGGATCTCGATGGGCGCCGTCAAACCCGGGGCCTGGTTCAGCCAGGAGGCCGCCTCCGTCAGCAGAAGATCGTCCGGCACCCGGTCACCGGCCAGAACCAGCAGGTCTTCCTCGGATCCAGGCAGCCGATACGGCGGCAGCTCGAACCCACGGCCAGAAAAGGTGCGCACGTTGCCGGCGGGATCTTCGGTTTTCATGACATGCGAATAGATCAGACCCGGCCAGGCCGGCTCCCCATCCTGACGCCGTCCATCCCAGGCCAACCGTGCCGGAGGGGCACCCTTGCCCTCGAAAACGTAAGCGGGAATTCCCCGGCTGTCCACGATGGTCAGCTGCCACGCATTCATGTCCGGCGCCTGGGGACTGAACACCACCACATCGTTCTGGGCCAGCTCCGACAGCCACGGCTGTCCGGTGTGGCGCAGAGGGGTCAAGGCCGTGCGGCCCGTCACCGCCGGAAAAACTTCCACCTTGTCCCAGCTGTCGACCCAGCCCAGGCCGGGGGCCGAGCGGGGATCCAGATCCAGCGCAATATCCGGCCTGCTGAACCCGATACTGATGCGATCTTCGCCCTCGATGGTGTAGCTGTGCACACCGGGGTCGGTCTGATCCTGACTCAGCGAGATGGGCGGCTCGGCCACGCCATCTTGCAGGTCGGTCACCGCATGGGCCGAGGCCGCCAGTTCCAGGTCCGAAGGGATGAGCTCGGCGGGAGCCGAATCAGCCACCCCCAGGGTCATCGCCAGCAGTACGTGGATGGTCAGGTAAAACATCGGGAAAACCTCTTTCGGCGGTCTTCTAGGACCGCAGCCGATAATGGAAGGCAATACGACCCCACTGTTCCCCACTCTGCCCCGGCGTCAGTTCCTGGAATTTCCAGGCGGCCAGGGCGGTGCGGGCGCGGCGGTCAAAATCTTCGTAGCCACTGGTGCGCTCGATCAAAATGTTTTCCTTCACGCGACCGTCAGGAAGAACCGTAAAATAAAGTTGCACAACCACTTCCACACCATCGCGCTTGGCCCAGTCGGGATATTCGGGCAACGGATGGGACAGAAGCTGACGCCCCTGCACCTGACCGGCCAGCGAAACGCCGGGCAAAATTTCCAGGAGTGGGGCCGTGGTCTCCGTCCTGGCCACGGGGTGAGGGAGGGTCATGGCCGCCGCCACCACCGAGGCTTGACCTCGACGCAACGACTGCGCCTGTCCGGCCGCCTTCATCCCCCCGCGTTCCAGGTTCTGCACGGCGGGCTTGGCCCGTGGCAACAGACTGCCCACCGTGGCGGTTTCCAGTGTTTTCTGAGGTGCGGCGGTGGCCGCCACTTCCAGAGCGCCGGCACTTTGCTGACGCAACGCCGCCAGCCGCTCACGCACCATGGCCACGCTTTGCCCCTGATCAGGCATGACCGGTTCGGGCGCCACCTGGGCCACCACCGTGGGCATCGGTTCCGGTTCCGCGGCCGGCGCTTCCTGCGTCACCACCACCGGGGTGGCCTCCTCCGGTTCCAGCCAGGTCACCTCGGTCAACACCGTATCCATGGGCGGCAAAGGCCGCGGCTGACCCGAGGCCACCAGGAACAGGACCGCACCGGCCGCGTGCACCAGCAAGCTCCACATGGCCAGACGGCGGGTTTTTTCCTGGATAGCCGCAATTTGCAAACTGATGGTCAGGGCTTCCATGTCAGCTCCTGATCCTGCCGACCGTTCTTGGCCGTCGTGGCGATGGCCAGTCGCCGGGCCCCGGCCTGATGCGCCTGATCCAGCACCCGCCGCACCACCGCATGGGAAGCGCTGCCATCGGCCCGGACCACCACCATCACCTGGCTCTGGCCCGGTTGGTTCAAGCGCGCGCCCAGCGATCCCACCAGATCACCCGGTTCGATCCGGGTCTTGTCCAGAGCGATCTCCCCCGCGGCATTCACGGTGATGTTCAGCCGGTCGCCTTCCTCGGCACTGCGCACATGCGCCGCGGGTAGCTCCACGCTCAGGTTGCTGATGGTCATGATCGGGGTGGTGATCATCAGGATGATGACCAGCACCAGCGCCACATCGATGATGGGCGTCACGTTGATGCCCATGATCCCGGACTTGGGATCAAATACCCGGTGGGTCATTGGACCGCCTCCTGTCCCGCGGCAATGGCAATGGTGCCCGCTCCGCTCAGCTTGGCCTTGTCCAGCACATCGACAAAGGCGGCGTGGGAAACCTCGTCCGCGCACGCCAGAGACACACCATCGTATTCGGGCTGACGCAGCATGGCGCCCAGCACCAGTTCCAGATGGCCGCGCGTGACCACGCGAGTGTCCACCTGCACCAGGTCCTCCGAAAGAATGGACACGGCCACCAGCTGGGGTTCGATATCCGATTCCACCTCGACGGGGTCCTGGGTCTGGTTGCGCACCCAGATGCCCGACTCCAGGGCCAGCGGAGTCATCAGCAACAGCGTGACCACCAGCACCAGCGACACGTCGATCAGCGGCGTCATGTTCACCCGGAAAAGGCCGGGCCCGTGGGTTTCATTCTGATCCAGAAGCACGTTGCGCGATCCTCTAGTTGGAGGTTTCCAGGATGGCTGCCCGCAGGCTGCGCGCGCCGTTTTCGGCCACCGTGAGCATGACGTTCATGCGCCGGGTGTAGTGGTTGTAGGCCAGGATGGCGGGCACCGCGATGACGATACCCGCCGCCGTGGTCAGCAAGGCCTCGGCCACACCCGAGGCCACCACGGTGGGCGCGGTGCTGCCGGCCGAGCTCATGTCCTGAAAGGCACGCATGATGCCCCAGATGGTCCCCAGAAGCCCGATCAACGGGGCCACGGCCGCCATGGTGCCCAGCACGCCCAGGTTCTTTTCGAACAGCATTTTCTGCTGGCTGATGGCCACCGTCAGGCGCTCTTCCAGGGTCTCGCCCAGGTTCTTCCCCCCGGCAAAAACCTGGCCCGCCACCTGAGCCAGCGGGTGCGTGGTGGACTCGATGGCCGTGGCCGCCGCGCCCAGATCACCCTTCTCGATCTTCTTCAAGCTGAGCAAAAGACAACTGTCGCAGTCGCCGCGACGACCGAAGTAGTAGATGGCCCGCTCGGCCGCCACGGCCAAGGTCACCGCACTGCACAGGATCAGGACCAGAAAGATGGGACTGTTGCTCATCCACTCATACCAGTTGAACTCGGCAAACATCTTGGCTCTCCTTTATTGCCCGAGGGCAGCTTCCAGTTGGGTCAATCGTTCCTGGGCGGCCCCGGCCAGGGCCGGATCCGTCGCATGTTTCACCAGATCACGGTAAGCCTGGAGGGCCCCGGTGAAGTCGCCGGACTGTTCGTACAGATCGGCCGACTGAGCCAGAGCGGACAGGCGGAAATTGTTGGTCTTGTCGGGCGAGGCGATGGACTCGGCATAGGCCACCAGCGCCCCTTCGGTGTCGCCGGCCTCTTTCAGGCACTGGCCCGCCAGATAGTGCAGTTCCACGGCCACGAAGGGATCATCATCCACGCTTGCGGCCTGACGGAAAAGCTCTCCCGCTTCGCTGAAGTGCCCCAGGTCCTGGTGGATTTCCCCCAGCGTGCGGATCACCGTGGCCAGCCGAGGATCCGGGCCCCCGGCCTGCGCGATGTACTGCTCCAGCGCCTTTTGCGCGTCCTTTTCCTGCCCCAGAATGCGCTGGCTCATGGCCAGGTTGTAGAGGGCCGCTGCGCGCAGATCAAAGTCCTCACTCCGCGCCAGGACCTCCTGAAAATCCTGCACGGCGGGATGGTACTGCCCACGGTTGAACTTCAGGTTGCCCAGGTTCAACAAGGAGGCCGGCACCAGATCGCTGTGGGGGAAATAGCTCAGAAAGGTTTCCCAGCGGGCCAAGGCCTCATCGGGATGACCGGCTTTCAGCTGGGCATCGGCTGCGTAGTAGAAATTGCGGTCGGCTGCCGAATACCGAGGATACCGCCCCGCCAGGTCGGCAAACGCCGTGGCTGCTTCGTCGAACTGATCCGACTGGTACAGACGCATGGCCAGCTGGAATCCGGCCTCGGGGGCCAGAGGACTGTCCGGATGCTGCGCCACCAGCTGACGCAGATGCTCGCTGTCGCCCTCCAGACCCAGGGTGTAGAGGATGCTGGTGATGCCCTCGCTGGCCTCGTCGGCTTCTTCCGAACCGGGGAACTCGGCCGCCACCTGACGGAACAGAGCCAGCGCCTCGAGACCGTTTCCTTCGTTGTAGTCGCAGCGCCCCAGACGCAGCAATCCGGCCACCTGAGCCTCGCGGTCGGGAAAGTGTTGCTGCAAGGCCTGGAAGCAAACCCGGGCCTCGGCAAAATGCCCCGACTGGAACAGGATGTCCCCCGATCGCAGCCAGGCCCGCCGCGCCACCTCGCCTGCCGGATCCTGGTCGGTGATCTCCCGCCAGCAATCGATGGCATCGCCGGCCCGGCCGGTGCGGACATGGCACAGACCTTCCTGGTACAGGGCCAGCTGATGCTCCTGGTGCGCGGGGTACTGCTGACTGAACTCGCGATAGTGCTGACCGGCCACCGCGTAACGCTTGGCGTTGAAGTGGCTGTGGGCCATGGTCAGCAGAGCCGCCGCCAGGTTGTCTTGATCGTTCTGGGCGCTGTAGCGCGCCAGCATGGTCCGCTCGGTTTCGATGGCCAGATCTTGCCGACCCTGACGCGCATAGGTCCAGGCCAGCAGACGGTTGGCCCGGATGCCCACCGGATGGTCGGGAAATTCATCCAGCAGCATGGCCAGGGATTCCTGGGCCTCGGCGTAACGGTCCACCGCCGCCAGAGCATCGGCGTCCAGCAACAAGGTGTAGGCCCGCCACAGCGAATCGCTGGGGGGCATTTTCTGCAGGGCCAGGTGAGGCGCTCCGGCCATCAAACCGGTTTCTCCCGCCTGGTGGAACGAGAACTCCAGCAGGCACAGGCTGGCCTCGACCAGTTCCTGATGCGCCGGCGACTCGAACACGAAGGCGTGGCCGGGACCCGCGTACCGATCCAGCACCAGCTGAAAATAGGGCGCCGCTTCCAGGTAACGTTCCTGCTCGTAAAGACCCACCCCGGCCAGGTAAACCGCGGCCGGTGCTTCGGGCGCATAGGGATGACCCTGGGCCACCGCCTGATAACTGCTGTTGGCCTCGAGGGAACGCCCCAGAGCATCGAGACAGCGGCCCGTACGGTACAGGGCACTGCCGGCCAGTGTGTGATCGAAGTAGCCCGACAGGATTTCATTGAACCGCACGATGGCTTGCTCGTACTGGCCCTGACGCCAGCGCATCTCACCCATGCTGAACAGGGCGCGTGCCGCCAGGTCAGAACCCGCGTAATCCACCGCCACCGTCCGCATGGCTTCCAGCCCCATCTGCTCCTGGCCACTCAGAAACAGGCAGGCCGCTTCCAGGTACCGGAGTTCCGATTGATGATCAGGTCGGGAAGTTTCCCGGGCCGCACGGGCAAAATGCTGTGCCGCCCGCGCATGGTTGTCCTTGCCGGGAAAAATGCTCGCCTTGGCCATGCAGGCGTAGCCGGTCAGATGGCTGGATTCATGGTCATCGATCAGTTCCTGATAGGCCACCGCCGCGGCATAATCCTGCCCCAGGGCCTGCTGAGCCAGGCCCAGCAACATGAGCCCGGCGGCCTCCAGAGGTCCGCTCTGGCGCGCCGTTTCCAGGGGAATGATGGTCTGATTCCAGTCCTGCCGCAGGTAAGCCGCCGCGGCCTCGAGGGTCAGCAAGCGCTGGTCCGTGGTCAGCCACGGCTGGGCGGTGCTCAGCTCGGCCAGGATGGTCTCGGCCTGATCGACCCGGCCCTGGCGGACCTGGTTCCAGGCCAGGGCCAGCGAGGCCTCCACCTGCAAGGGGCTGCTGGGATGATCGCTCAACCAGCGGGTCCAGCTGGCCTGGGCCGTGATGTCATCGCCCACCGCTTCCCGGGCACGGATGCTCCCGAACCCGGCATCGTCGGCAAAAAGAGATCCGCGGAAAAGCTCGGCGGCCAGATCGAACGAGGTGGCCGAAAGCGCGTACTGCCCCGCGTCAAACTGGGTCACCGCCTCGGCGTAGTGCTGGGTGGCCGCCACGGGGTCGGGCTTGGCGGCCCAGGCGAATCCGGCCGCGCCGGTCAGCAGGATCACCAGGACCAGCGCCAGTTGCAGGCGACCCCGGCAAGCCCGGATATGTGCTGAGACTGAGTTCATGTCACTTCTCCGGTTCACTTGGTTCCGCTGACCTGGACGGGGACCTGGATGTCCCGGCTCCGGGTGTCGATGCCGATGGTCTGGCTACGCCCCACGATTTCCAGGCCGCCCAGATCCTGCACCACCAGGCGGTACCGGTAGGAGCCGTCGGGCAGGGGCATACCGGCCGCCGTCTTGCCGTCCCACATGAGATGGGCCGGAGGCGCGCCGCGGCCGCCGAACTGCCGCACCAGGTTTTCGCCCTGGTCGTGAATTTCAAGACGCCACGAGTCCACCGCATCGCGGGTGCGGGCATCCAGCGAGAACTGCGTGGCCGGACGGGTGCCCAGCGGAGAAATGACCTGCTGGCTGGACGAGCTGTTGGCGTAGAATCCGCCGAAGCGCCACGACAGGCTGAAGCGATGGATCATGCCCAGGTCGTGATCGCCGGTGCCGTAATCCAGTCGCAGATCCTGAGGCAGGTTCACGGTGAAGCCGCCCGCCGGACTGGAGCCGTCAAATCCGGCCCGCAGTGTGATGGCATCGGTCAGCTGAAATTCGCCGCCCCCGCGCACGTTGGTGCGCAGATCGCCGATCTTTTCCACCTCCGCGGTGACCATGGCCCGACCCTGCATCAGGTCCACAGCCACGCCGCCGCGCAGCTGGTTGGGATAGCTTTCCCTGGTCTCGCGCAGCTCCAGGTTGGGGCCGCCCAGATTGGCCGCCGAAAGGCCCACCCGCACGTTGTCCGCCGCGCTGGCCATCAGGCCCAGATCCAGGCCCATGCCGGTGGCGCTGAACTCGTCGATGGACTGATGCACCACCCGCAGGTTGCCGCCGATGGCCACCCGGGGATGCACGTGATGCGAGGCCGAAAGCACGTAGGCCGTCTCCCCCTCGCGGAAGGTGCCCATGTCGTGGTTCACCTCGTTCGTGCGCTGGAACTCGTCCGAACGCAGGTTCAGAATGGACAGACCCAGCGTGGGATACTTGCTGCCCGGCACCGCAAAACTGATGGTGTTGATGGAGGTGCCCTCGAAGTAGCGGCTGGTCTCCAGGAACACCTCGTTGCGACTCAGCTGAGTCATGCCCGCCGGGTTCCAGACCATGCCCAGGGGCTCATCGGCCAGGCCGGTGAAGCTGCCCCCCAGGCCCATGGCGCGCGCGCTCTGGTAGTTGGTCAGCCAGTCGCCGGCCCACCCGCCGTTCTGGTCCTCGGCACGGGCCGTGGCCGAGAACATGAGAGTCAGCAACAGCAGCAGGGCAGCCCCGGTGTGCAGACAGAAAGTTTGGGAATACTTGCGGTTCATCGCGTCTTCCTCCGGAAGCTATCGCACCACGCCGATTCGACGGCGCATCTTGTGAATCGTTTCGCCTTGGCGCTCGGCCTCGACGTACAGGATGTATCCTCCGCTGGCCACATAGGACCCGTCGCCGTTGCGTCCGTCCCACGGCACCTCGTTGATGCCCTGGCTTCCGCCGATATCTCCCGCCGGATAGTTCCGTTCGAACACCAGGGTGCCCGTCAGGGTGAACAGGCGCATGGTCACGGCGGCATCGCGCGACAGCACGTAGGTCAGAACCGTGCCCGCGTCACCGGGATGGAAGGGATTGGGATAATTGCTGATGGTGCCCCCGCTGGATCCGGGATCCAGCAGACTGGTCACGATTTCCATGCTGGCCAGGAAGTTGGCCGCCGCCACCTGCACGAAACCCGCGCCGGGGGTGCTCGCACCGGTGAACCGGGCCTTGGCCAGACCTTCCTGATCGGTCACCGGCTGCAGGACTTCCAGGAAGCCCAGGCCGCCGGTCAGGGCAAACTCCACGTTCACCCCGGGCACTCCGTTGCCCAGCTCGTCGGCCACCTTGGCGTTGATATCGGTGGTGTTCAGGCCGGCCACCCAGTTGCTGGTTTCATGGAAATCCAGACTGGCCGGCGGGCCGGGCACCACGTTCAGGGCGCCGGTCATGCCCGGGCCCTCGCCCAGGGGGCTGGTCAGGACCAGCAGGATGGGCTCACTGCGCGTGTACGTCTGGTTGATGCTGCGCACACCCTGGTGAAACTGGAAGCTCGTGGTGGACAGCTCGCCGCTTCCCGGTTCCCCCGAGATGGCGTGGATCACCGCCACATCCACGAATCCGTTCATGTCCTGCATGACGGCGCCCGCGTCATTGACCACGCGCACCGACAGGGTGAACGGCTGGCCCGCGATCACCTCGGCCGGGTGAATTTCGGCCTCGATGTGGAAGCCGCTCTCGATGGCCCGCATCTGTGTGTGAGCCGCGGGAATGGCGGGATTGGTCAGGTTGTTGAGGGTCATCAGCTGGTAGCCGGCCGTGGCCAGGCGCACCTCGATCTGGGCAGATCCGTGGGCCAGGCTGAAAGTCTCGGGCACCTCGGCCATGGTGTCGGTACACACCAGCTCGATCAAATCTTGAGGCTCGGTCACCGGGTTCCACCAGTTGTCGGTGGCCTGGACCTGCAGGGGGAACGAGTAGGAGATGCTCTGGTCCACCGCCAGCCCCACCTTGCCCAGCTCCGACCCGGCCAGCGGCTCTTCGCCGGGCGCCAGGGCCAGAATGCGGGCGTAGGGTCCCGGCTGAACCATGAACTCCACACTGGTGTGACTATCAACCTCGGCACCGTCGCAGTACGCGGTCACCGTATGATGACCGGCCCGCAGGAAGGTGGACTCCAGGGTGACCAGACCGTCGGTCAGGTGATTGTTTTCGGGTACGAGAGCAAAGGCGTCGGTGAGGGTCAGGTCGATCCCCACAGCAACATCCGGCACCGGATTCCACCAGGAATCCACGGCCCGCACCACCAGAGGGAAAGGCTG
The DNA here is from genome assembly GCA_036351155.1 of Candidatus Krumholzibacteriia bacterium. Lineage (GTDB taxonomy): Bacteria > Krumholzibacteriota > Krumholzibacteriia > LZORAL124-64-63 > LZORAL124-64-63 > LZORAL124-64-63. The sequence goes on from JAZBOO010000211.1 coordinate 19,896, forward strand.
GCCGGCCTCTTGCGGCAAGGGAAAGCCCGAGAACCCGGGGTTCCGGCCGCCCACGTTTTCCTGGCCGGGCAGCAAAACCTGCAGGCCGGCAAAGGCGCCGGGTTGGACTTCAAAAACGTCACTGGCACCGATGTTCGGCGGCGAGGCAAAATCGATACAGCTGAAAGCCATTTCCGGACTGGCTCCGTAGAAGGTCACCAGGCCGCTCCACACGCCGCCCGTGAACTGGATGGAGCTGGGGACAATGGTCTGGGGCCCGGACTCGGCCGCCAGCATGGCGTAGCCGTTGTAGGCATCCATCAGCTCTTCTTCAGGCGTGTAGGTCCGGATGGTCACCATGACCGGCTCCCCGGCGGTCACCGGACCTTCCACAGGGTCGATCACGAACTCGGGCGTGCTGCTCAGGACGCTGATGGGCGTGGTGGTCATGGGCAGGACCCAGTCCTGCGTCAGATCACTCGCCGTCAGAGTCCAGTTGCCCACCGAGCCGAAGGTCACCGGCACCGTGGCGTAGCCCGCCTGCAGCAGGGCCTGGACGGGGGTCGAAGCATGGGGATCCTCGCTGGTGATTTCCACCGTGTGGGTGACGGCCACCCGGTTCCAGTAGGCATCGACGGCAAAGATCTCGGCCTGGAAGGCCAGGCCCGCCGCCTGGGTGGCCGGTCCTCCCACCAGACCCTGGGCCATGGCGGGATTCCGGGTCTGCCCCGGCAGCAAGACCAGCAGCTTGTTCAGGTTGCCCGGAGCCACCTGGAAGAAGTTGCTGGCTCCGAACACCGCTGGATCTGTCTGGCTGTAGGCCGTCAGACGCACGTTGCCCGGCTGCCCATCGGGCGCCGTCTGGTCGGCCCGATGAAAAGTCACCACACCGGTCCACTGGCCCTGGTTCAGGGTGATTTCCCCCGGCTCCAGGGTGCCCACCTCGTTGCCCAGCCATTGCTCCAGGTTCACCACGCCGTTGAAGGTGTGCACCTGGTCGCCGGCGGCATCACGCGCACGGATGGTGGTGATCACCGGCTGACCGGCGGTCTGATAGGTGTCGATGGTTTCGATTTCCAGTTCCGTGACATACCCCGTGCTACCGGAAACCGGCACCGCCGCGGTGGTCACCGAGTAGTATTCAGGGCCGCTGATATCTTCGGCCGTCAGGGTGAACGTGCCCGAGGAGTTGAAGATCACCTCGACCACCCGCTCACCGTTCTGCATGGGCTCGGGCACCGGCAGGGTGGCCGTGTGGTCGGTGCTGGTCAAGCGGGCCACCACCCGGTCGCTGGGAACCGTTTCAAAATTGGCGTTGCAGGCACGAATGCGGACCGGGAAAGGGATACCCGCCACCTGAGGCAGCGGCTGGCCCGTGCGTCCGGTGGCGCTGCCCGGAGCCGGATTCTCCCCGGGCAACAGAACCTGGAGGTGACTGTAATAAACCGGAACATCGGCGGTGACCATGCTCCCGATTTCGGGCTGGTCCGCATCGCTGGCCGCCAGGAACCACTCTCCCGGAGTGCGCAGGTTCACATAGAAACGATGATGCCCGCCCACCAGGGCACCGTACTGCGGGGTGTCGGCTTCGGAGTCGCCGCTTTCCAGCTTCACCTGATCGGTCACGTCCACCCGGTTCCAGTACATGTCGGTGGCATAAACATCGACCGGGAAGGGACCGTCGGCCCACTGGCGTTCGGGTGTGCCGTTCAGGCCCTCGACGATCCACGGGGTCCAGTTCTGCCCCGGGGTGATGGCCACCAGGCGATCATAGGGACCCGGCGCCACGTTGAAGAAGTTGCTCCAGCCCTGAAGGCCGCCGTCGGCAAAGGACACATTCAGCCGGGCGGCGCCATCCGGGGTGGACTGCGGGTCCGCCAGCAGGAAGGTGACGGCGCCTTCCCAGACACCGGCGGTCAGATCCACGGTGTCGGGCGTCATCACACCCTGGCCCAGGCTGGTCACCTGGTGCAGGGCCACCGTGCCGTGGCTTCCGGTGTCCAGCGACCCGTCGGCGCGACGTGCTTCAATGCGCAGCACCATGGCCTGCCCGGCCACCTGATTCACGGGGATCTGCGAAACCATCAGCCGGTCACTGTAGGTGGCGGCCGCCTCGACCGGGATGGCCAGAGAGGTGGCCGAGATCTGTTGCGTTCCCGTGATGTCCCGCACCGTCAGCGTGTAGTTCCCCAGGCTGTTCAACGTCACCCAGGTGGTCACTTCACCTGTGGTCAAGGGCGTGTTGGGCGGAAGATTGGCCGTGCCGTCGCTGCTGCTGAAGTTGAGGGGGTTGTGCACCCCGGTCACCAGATCCCAGTCCTGGTCACAGGCCCGGATCCGGACCTGGAAAGGCACGCCGGCAGCCTGCGCTTCAGGCGCACCGATCACTCCGGAAGTGGTGCCCGGAGCGGCTTCCTGGCCAGGCAACAGAACCTGGAGCTGGGTATAGCGGCCGTCATCGGCGGCCTGCACGGCCGTGGTCGACCACAGCAGCAAAGCGAGGACCACGAGGGTCCCGGTAAATGCGGATTTCCGCAGGGTCTGACTTGAGTCCACGATTTCCACCTTTTGAGATATGGAATCATCGGAGCGAAATGCGCCCCTTTGCTCTCGCCAGGAAAGTGCAAACCATGTTCCCTTTGCAGAATGGTTCGATTTGATACCTCGTGATTTTCTTAACGCTTGAAAGACAAGGTGATGTGGGGACCCGGGACGCGATTGAAGGCGTATTGCGAGGGCTGTTTCAGGAGCGGGGGGGCCAAGCTTCGGCCTCAGGTGGCACCTTTTCACCCACCCTGAGGTCGGAACAATATTGATGTTTTGTAACGAGTTTTCTACCCCCCGGAGAAGCCGAATTATGGTATGGTATTCTCAATTAACTTTTCCCGGAAGGATATGAACATGCGCACGAAACTTCGCCTTCTGCTCCTGGTGACGCTGACCTGTAGTGTTTTCCTGGCGCCCGCCCCAGCCTCCGCCCAGTGGGGACTGGTGGCCAGTTCCACCAGCAATTCGGCATCCATTTTTTCCTACGACTGGCCCAGCAACCAGTTCACCGTGGGCCCCGAGATTGATGTGAGCCCCACCGCCAGCTACCCCTACGATGCGGTGATGCGCCCCCGTTCCAACGATGAGGTGTGGGTGTGCGGCGCCTCCGGCGACGGCGTGATCGTGGTGGATGCCTCGGGGACCATCATCAAGGAAATCCCCACCGGGGAATACCCTGTGTCCATCGCGTTCAACCCCGACCAGGGGATCGCCCTGATCAGCTGCCGAGATGGTGACCGGCTGGACATCATCGACATCGACGAGTACGTGGTGATCGGCAGTCTGCCCATCCCCAGCGGCGATCCCGGCAACATCATCTACGATCCGCGCGGTCATCGGTTTTTCCTCGTGGAGTGGTATGGCGAAAGGGTGTTCACCATTGCGCCGGATGGGTCGGCGATCCTGGACCAGGCCGTGGTGGGCGACAGTCTGTGGCAGCTGGTGATCGACCCCAATATTGCCGGCTACCTGTTCGTGACCGATCGGGGCACCGACCAGGTGCGGGTCCTGGACCCCGAAACCCTGGGACAGACCAGGGCCATCTCCGTGGGCGACGACCCGTGGGGCATCGATGTGGATGATTTCCTGGTCATCGTGAGCTGCGAGGACAGCCACGACGTGTACCGGATCGATATCACCGACTGGTCGGTGGCCCAGATGACCCTGTCGGCCGATGCCGACCCCCGGGACGTGAACATCGTCACCGGCCTGGCCACCACCGGGCTGCCGGGCAAGTCCCGGACGCTGCTGGGTGGCGCGGCCTACGTGTGTGGCGGGCGATCCGACGAGGGCAACCTGGTCTACGTCCTGGACATCTACAATTTCACCGTCATCGACACCATCGTGGTCCCCGGGCTCAACACCAACGTGGTGGCGGTCGAGGCCCAGTGGCCCCTGCCCTCGGCGGTCCAGGACCTTCCCGGCGCGGCACGCCTGCAACTGCAGGCCGCACCCAATCCATTCAATCCCCGCACCACCTTCTCCTTCGTGCTGGACCAGCCGGCCGAGGTCACACTGGCCGTGTTCGATCTGAGGGGAAATCTGGTCCGCCGCATCGAGGCTGGAACCATGACCGCCGGGACGCGGCACATCGAGTGGGACGGCACCAACCGCGGCGGACAGCGCGTGGCCAGCGGCAACTACGTGGCGATGGTGCAGGCCGGGGACATGCTGGCGCAGACCAAGGTGGTGCTGGTCCAGTAGCCGTTCCGGTGTTTCAACGGGTGAGACGAATACGGACCGCCAGCAGCAGGGCACTGGTCCCGAGCCCGGGAAAAATGGGCTCCACCCCCAGCCAGGGAGTCTGACCTGTGAGGTGGCCGGCGGCCAGCCAGCCCAGGGCCACCAGGCCCGAGCCGATCATCGCGATCTGAACCCGGCGGCCATCGAGCCGCCAGGGGCCGTGGGCCAGCATCAGCGGCAGCAGCAGCACCGGCGTGCCCACGCTGCCCAGCACCTTCCACAGGGTGATCACCGAACCGGACAGCAGGGCCATGGTCACCGCCAGAGCGGCGGTGGCCAGCAGGCTCCAGCGGATGGAGGTCAGGCTGGCGTTGTCGTCCAGCTGGCCTTGCCAGCGGCCGATCACATCGCGTCCCAGGGTGACCGCGCACACGAAGGCATAGCTGTCGATGGTGGACATGATGGTGGCCAGCAAGCCCACCGTGAACACCCCCTGCCAGAAGCCCGGCAGAACTTGGGCAGCCAGGGCGGGAAAGGCCTGCACGGGGTTCTCCAGTCCGGGCAAGGCAGCCCGGGCGTACAGACCGGCGGTGGTGGTCAGAAAATCGAACCCGATCCACAGGACGATGGCCGCCGCAATGCCCCACCGGGCCGTGGCCTCGGTGCGCGCGGCGTAGCAGCGCTGATAGAAGGCGGGCTCCACCAGGGTGGCCATGGCAATGAAGTACCACACGGCCACGGCCTGGAAGCCCAGGCCGCCATCCCACTTCAGGTGGCTGGTCGGCAGATTCGCCTGCAGGTAGGACCAGCCCCCGAAAGTCTTCACGCACATGGGGACCAGCACCAGAAAAGCCAGGAACATCAGGAAGAACTGAACAACATCGGTGGCCACCACCGCGCGCAATCCCCCCCGAAATACGTAGCCCACCGACAGAAAAGTGCCACCCACCACGCCCACCCACAGGGGCCAGCCGGTGGCGAAGTTCACCAGGACACCCAGCATCAGCACGTAAGCGGCGGGGGCGGTCATCACGAACAGGGTCACGGCCCCGGTCAGGGCCACGGGGCGTCCATAGCGGCGTTCCAGAAGGTCGGGAATGGTCAAGGCCTCGCTGCGGCGGGCGCGCCCGGCCAGAAACAGCGCGAAAACTCCGGCGTACAGGTAGTAAGGCACCCCGAACACCAGCCAGTTGCTCACCCCGTACTGCCAGGTGTACTCGCCCACCCCCAGGATGCCGCCGTACCAGGTGGTCACCAGGCTGGCGGTGAAGGCGGGCAGCGTCAGCTGACGCCCGGCCACGATGTAGTCCATCGCCCCGCGCGCGCCCCCACGAAAAAGGCGCAGAATCATGAACAGGAGAAAGGCCGCGTAAACGATTTGCGCCAGACTGCTCAATCGTTCAGTTCCCGGTCCACACACACCAGCAGGGAGCCCGTCCCCACCGAGATCAGCAAGGGGGAAACCCCCACGCGATTGCTGATGGCCGCCTGGCCTCCCGGGATGAGATCCTCACCCAGCAAGGGGAAGTCGGCGCCCTCGAGCGTCACCTTGTTCACCGGTCCCAGGGCCGCCAGCAACGAGAACCGGGTGCCCAGGGGCAGCTGCCAGGACACCCTTGCTCCCTTGCCCAGGCGCACCATGTCGGCAAAAGGGCCGGCCAGACAGATCCGCAGTTCCTTGGCATATTTTTCCAGGAGCTGGCAGTTGTAGATGGTGTGATCCAGACGCCAGCCGGCCGCCCCCAGCATGACCACCTCGGAAACGCCCTGCTCGGCCGCGAAGATCAGGGCCTTCTCGCTGTCGGTGGTGTACTGGTCGTCCACCTGGAGAAAGCGCGTGCCCTGGCGACTGTCCAGGATCCGGCCGGCCAGCGAATCGAAGTCGCCGATCACCACATCGGGGATGCGGGGCAAATGGCTGTAGGGATGCCCCGCGGCATCGGCGCAGATGAACAGATCGCTGCCGGTCAGCCAGTAACGCAGCAGACTTTCCTCGGGGGGCGGGCCGTCACACAGCACCACCGCCCGAGGGCCTTGCTTGGGAAAGATGGGGCAAGCCGCGCCACCCTTTTCCGGTTCGTATATCACGTTGTCCCTTCAGATGCTCAGAAGTCGTAGTCCACTCCCAGAGCGAAGTTGCGCCCCGGTCCCGGAGTGTAATGGTTTTCGCCGCTGTAGTCGACGCCCCCCCAGGCATTGTAGTATCCCGTGGTTTCGTACTCCACGTCACCAAGATTACGCAAGTGCAGGAAGGCCCGGGCCCCCTCCAGGGGCGTGATCCCCACCGCCGCCAGGTCCATCCACAGACTGAAATCCACGGTGGTCCAGGGGTCGATCACCCGGTCCTGATTGCCGGTGTTGTCCAGCTGCTGCTGTCCCACACGGCGCACCCTGATCTGACTGGCCACCCGCGGGTTCCACTGAGTGCGCATGGCCACCGACAGCAGATGTTCGGGGAACAGGGCGATGGGGTTGCCCGAGAAATCGGCCTGGCTGCCGTCGTAGTCGGTGAACAGGAAGGTGTCGAACTCGTCCCAGCTGCGTGAGGCGGCCACCGTCAACTGGTTGGACGGAGTGACCCGGGCCCGCAACCCCAGCTCGAATCCCCGATGCAAGGTCTGGCCCGCGTTGCCCCGGATGCCCAGACCATCCTCGTCCACTCCACCGTAGGGCACGATCTCGTCCTGGAAATCCATCCAGTAGCCGCCCAGCGTGAAGCTGAGGTTCTCGCCGGCCCAGCTGAAGCCGGCCTCGTAGTCGATCACCTTTTCCTCCGACACCTGAGGATCATACCACTCCACGTACTCGATGGTCGACCCATCGGTCCCGTAAACGTTGCGACTGCGGCCAAAAAGGGGCTGCACACCCAGGTCATCACCGCCCTGCCAGGTGTCGAAGAGGTCGCCATCGGCCGGCTCACGTCGATTGACGCCCACGCTGCCGTAAAACGCCAGATCGCCCCCACGCAGCTGACCCGCCTGATAGTGCAGGCCCCCCTTGGGATTGAAGAAATCATACTTCACGGTATAGGCATTGCGCAGATCACCGCGGAAGTTGCCCACCTCGTTCTGCATGAACCGATACTGCTTGTGCTGGTACTGCAGATCCGCCATGACCGTCAGGCCCGGCAGCAGTTCCCAGTGCTCGTTCACGTACACCGACACGGCGTCCTTGTCGCCGGTGTAGGAGTGGTACTTCATGCTGCGGGCCAGCAGGTCGGCCGGGGTGTACCCCGCCACACCCAGGACATCGCCCCAGTGATTGGAATGGAAGGTGTACCAGTCGCCCCCCACGATCAGGCGCCCCTTGGCCTGCTTCCATTGCAGCTGCGGCACCCATCCCACCTGGTCCTTGCGGACATATTTCCGCCGCACCAGGTCCACCTCTTCATCGGCCGCCAGCCCCAGAAAACGGTCCAGGGAATAGTCCGCCGCATCTTCCCCGTCCTTGAAGTTCTCGTAATAGCCCTCGCCCTGCACGTAGTAAAGGCTGTTGTTCAGGGTCAGGTTTTTGCCCAGGAAGTACTTGTGATGCAGTTCCACATGCGGCTGCAGAAAATCGTCGATGGCGTTGTGGTAGGTTTCCGGGTTGTGGGTCCGGTCCACCGCCAGAGCCGACTCGGGACTGCTGTCCCAGGCGTGCTGGGTTTGCTCGCGCCCGGTGTAGATGTTGATCTGGGTGATGCTGTTGGTGGTCTGATGCAAGCCGCTCCAGAACACCGCCCACTGGTCCACGGCCGAGCGCTGGCGAAAACCGTCGCTCTTCTGATGGGTCATGCGCAGGCTGGTCCGGAAACCCCCTTCCAGTTCGCCCGTCTCGTAGCTCATCATCTGCCGCCCGAAACCATAGCTGCCATACCCCAGGCTCATGCGTCCCCGGGCTTCGGGGCCCAGAACGCCCGTCACCAGGTTGACGGTGCCGCCCATGGCCGACAGACCGCCGATGGAGTTGGTCACCCCGCGCTGCACCTGCACGTCCTGCAAGCTGGCCGCCAGGTCGGGCATGTCCACCCACCACAGCTGGTGGTCTTCGGGATCGTTGAAGGGGATCCCGTTGACCAGAACGCCCACGCGCCGCTGATCGAAGCCGCGGATGCGCAGGTAGGTGTAGCCCAGGCCGCTGCCGGCATCGCTGTAGGCGAACAGGCCGGGCACATCCTGCAGGAGCATGGGGAGCGGCAGATCCGGCTCGCGGAACTGGAGGTCCTCGGCCGTCAGGTTGGTCTGATTCAGATGGACGGTGTCATCGTAGCGGGAAGCGGTCACCACCACTTCCTCGTCAGGCACAGCGTCCTGGGCCAGGGCCAGGCCCGCCGGCAGGACCAGGAGCAGGGTCAACAAAAATCGTGTGAGCATGGCGCACCTCGCAAGGTTGGCCAGGCGGGGGACCCGTGATTTCACGGCAAAGCAGGCACAAAAAAAGGCGCCACCGCTGGCGCCAGATACGGCCCGTTTCCCTACGCCGGCATGATCCGGTTCAGGTTCGAAGGGTTTATCTCAGGCTGGTCCGGATTTTTCCCGGGCCCCGGACCTCACGGTCCGATTCAAGCCACCCCTAACGGTAAGAAGCGAACATAACCGCCTTTGCTTATGGTGTCAAACTCAGCCCAAGTTGCCATCGCGAGGAGCAGGCCATGGACCAGGAAAAACGGGAAACCGTGCACAGCTATCATCAGCAGACCAAGCACCATTTCAGCCGCTATGCCCGGTCGCTGGGATTCATGGACTGGTCCACCCAGCCGGCCCCCTTTCGCCGTTTCGAGGGCACCGAGGTTTTCCCGCTGGTTCTGCCCGACGACTCTCCCGATGCCCCGGCCGGACCGGACTGGGACAGACTTTTCGCGGCGCCGCTGGCCCCCCAGTCGTTGAACCAGGCCACTCTGAGCCGCTTCTTCAGCCTCAGCCTGGCCCTGTCGGCCTGGAAGCAGGTCATCTCGCCCGAGGGCGAGATCGTTTCCCGCTGGGCGTTGCGGGTCAATCCCTCCAGCGGCAACCTTCATCCCACCGAGGGCTACCTGGTGACCCCCGGTGTGGAGGGTCTGGAGGCCGGCCCGGGCGTGTTCCACTACGCGCCCGACGATCATCTGCTGGAAAAGCGTGGTGCCCTGGCCCCGGAAGCCGTGGATTTGCTGGGCCAGGCTCTTCCTGCCGGAAGCTTTCTGATCGGACTGACCTCCATTCACTGGCGCGAGGCCTGGAAGTACGGCGAACGCGCCTTTCGCTACTGTCAGCACGATGTGGGGCACGCCCTGGCCGCCCTGTCCCTGGCTGCCGCCTGCCTGGGCTGGCGCGCGCGTCTGGTCGAAGACATCAATCCCGAGTTCCTGGCCCACCTGCTGGGCACCGACACGCAGGACGGCCCCGAGAAGGAGCAGGCCGATTGCCTGCTGCTGATCGGCGCAGACCTGGATTTGAAGAGTACCCTGGAGCAGGTGGGCACCGACCTGGAGATGCTGGGGCAGCCCAACACCTTGAGCTCCTCCCATCAGGACTGGCCGGTGATTCAGGAGGTGGCCGCAGCCACCGAACAGGCGGTGGTGGCAGGACCCGTCCCCCCTCCGGCACCTCACCTGCCCACCGGGCCCTCCCGCCATCGCGATGCCCATCGTCTGATCCGCGGCAGACGCAGCGCCGTCAACATGGACCGCAAGACACACCTCGACCGAGACTCATTTTTCCGGATCATGCATCGCGCCCTGCCCCATCAGCAGACGCCTTTTGACACGCTGGCCTGTGAGCCGGATGTGTCGCTGGTGCTGTTTATCCACCGGGTCGATGGTCTGGATCCAGGGCTGTATGTCCTGGTGCGCCACCCGGACCACGAGAACTCGCTGCGGTCATGCATTCGCCCCGAGTTCAGCTGGCGAAAGCCGGAGGCCATTCCCGAGAATCTGCCTCTGTACCAGTGGGCCAGCGGCGATGTCACCCGCCCCGCCCGACAGCTGAGCTGCAACCAGGCCATTGCCGGCGAGGGTGTGTTTTCTCTGGGCATGCTGGCACGGTTCGGCCCCACCCTGGCTCAGCACGGGCCCGGTTACTACCGTCAGCTTTTCTGGGAAACGGGAACCATCGGACAGATTCTCTACCTGGAAGCGGAGGCGGCGGGACTGCGGGGCACGGGCATCGGTTGCTACTTCGATGACGAGTTCCACAAGCTCCTGGGCCTGCAGGACGACACCTGGCAAAGTCTGTACCACTTCACCGTGGGCGGCCCCCTGGGCGACAACCGCCTGCAAACAGTCGGGGCCTATGACCACCTCAAGCGCTGATCAACCGACCACCGACTGCACAAACGCCACCGCCCGTTGCTCGCTGTAGTATAGCCCCCCCGGCAACCGGAACCCCACATGACCGCCGTGGCGCGGCATTTCGAGGTGGAAACAGGAAGAAGCTTCGGCTTCCTCGACGGGGTAGCATCGCGGCCCCAGAAAGGGATCGTCCTGCGCGCTGACCAGCAAGGTGGGCAAGGTGATCCTCGGCAAAAACTGACGACTGCTGCAGCGGCGATAATAATCCTCGGCCCCGGCATAACCGCTCAAGGGTCCGGTGAAGAACTCGTCGAAGTCCCATAGATTGCGCACCCGGGCCAGCCGGTCCCGGTCGATCTGATCCGGAAACATTTCAGCCTTCTGCTCGGTCTTGGCGATGAGCTTGCGCAGAAACCGCCGCCGATAGAAAACATTGGCCCGCCGCCGCAGCTGGCGCTCGCCATCGGCCAGATCGATGGGCACCGAGAAGACCACGGCGGCCCGCAGATCGTCATGCCGACCGGCCGGATCTTCCCCCAGGTACTTGAGGATCAGATTCCCCCCCAGGCTGAACCCCACCAGGGCAGCCACCCGGTGACCTGTGCCCGCCAGCTGGTCCAGCACCTCGCGCAGGTCCTCGGTGGCCCCGCTATGGTAGGAAAAGGCCCGACGGTTGGGCTCGCCGCTGCAGCCCCGGTAGTTCATACCCACCACTTGCCAGCCGGCTCCGGCGAAAGCCCGCGCCATGCCCAGCATGTACTGGCGGCCGGTGTTGCCCTCCAGCCCATGACACAGGACCACCGTGGGTTGGTCCCCCGGAGGCCCCTCGTGGGAGAAGTCCAGATCCAGGAAATCGCCGTCCACCAGGGAAATCCGTTGCCGTCGCCAGTTCACCCCGTCCACCCGGCGCAGCAAGGTGGGCAGGCTGGTGGCCAGATGCGCGTGGCGATACATCCCGCAGGGGCGGTATCCCGACCCCTCAACCCTGGGCGACATATCCCGAAATCACCTGGCTGTAGGTGGCCACATCGGTCAGGGTCAGCCGCTCGAAACCCGCTTCGGTGATCAGCTGCAAAGCTTCGGTGCGGGTGTAGGTTTTTCCCCCTGCGGTGTTGACCAGCATGTTCACGCTGAACTGGGCCCCGGCCTGGGGAGCAGACCGGCTGTCCTCCAGGAAGAAGTCCTTGAGCAGCAGACGGCCTCCGGGCACCAGGGCGGCGCGCGCCTTGGCCAGGAGGGCGCGGGTGTGATCGGAGTCCATCATGTGGATGATGTTGGAGATGTAGACCACATCGAATCCCTCGGGGAGCGCATCGGTGTGGAAGTCCCCGGCCACGGCGGTGATGCGGTCCGTCAGACCGGCCTTCTCCACCTCCTCGCGACCGATGTTCACCGGGCCCTCCAGGTCATACACCACGCAGGAAAGCTCGGGAAAAGCCCGGGCCAGAATGATCGAAGACGTGGCCGGACCGCCTCCCAGGTCCAGCAGGCGCCGGGCATCGGTCAGGTCGATCTTGGCCGCCACCTCCTTGCTGCTCTGCCGGGAAATGTTCTCCATGCCGCAGATGAAATCGCGCATCTGCTGTTCGTCCCGCGGCTGATGGCGCACCGGCTCGCCCGTTTTCAGCACCTCGTCCAGGTAGGCCCAGTTGCGCATCATGAACAGGTTGTGCCCCATGATGCTTTTCAAGGTCCGGGGACTGTCGCCGAGCAGCAAGGGCAAAGCTTCGGGTTCGGTGGCGAAAGTTTCGCCTTCCTGGCGCACCACGCCGCTGGCCGCCAGGGCGTGCAGGACCACGTCGGTGGCACGAGGATCCAGCTCTGCCGCCTTTGCCACCTGATCAGGTGTTTTCCACTCGTCGCCCAGGGCCTCGAAAATTCCCGCCCGCAGGGCATTCAACAGGATGGCCGCATCCTTGAATCCCCATGCCATTTCATTGATACGCTGAACCCAGGTCATTGCCCTGCCTTTCGTTGGTGTGGATCCATTGTAGCGACAGAAGGGGAGGATGGGCAATGGAAAGCGCGCCGGAAATCCGGCGCGCATGATAAGCAGGGGAAGGACCCGGGTGGTTACAAAGCCGACCCGGCGGGTTCTTCCAGGCCCACGGCCAGGAACTCCTGGATTTCCAGATCCAGGGTGGTGTCCAGATCGATGGCCACCTGACTTTCCGCAGGTAGAGGCAATCCCCCGTACTCATGGGTGATCCGGATGCGCGGCCGCTCGGCGTGATCACTCTGGGCCACCACCACCGCCCGGCGAAAATCGTTCAGCAAAACCTCGCTGCCCGGCGGATAGAGGCCCATGGACCGGAACAGGGCGGCCACCAGCTCGGTGCGGAAAGCGCCCCTGTCCTGCAGCATGATCTCGTAAGCCTTGCGGGGCGGCAGTGGCATCTTGTAGGGACGCGTGGCGGTCAACGCTTCGAAGACATCACACACGTGGATCAGGGCCGCCGTGACTCCGGGCTCACCGGTCTGGCCTATCCGAGGATACCCTTTGCCGTCCTGACGCAGGTGATGACCCCAGGCCGCTGAAAGAACGGCCGAGCTGGTTTCTCCATTGGCCAGCAGGATCCGCGCCCCGAGAACCGGGTGGGTCTCCATGATGCTGCGCTCGTCCGCATCCAGCTTGCCCGGCTTGAACAGGATTTCCTCGGGTATGCGTCCCTTGCCCAGATCGTGCAACAGCCCGGCGGTGGCCACTTCCACGCGCTGCTCCCGGGCCCACCCCAGTTCCCGACCGATCAACGAAGCCAGGGCCGCCACCCGCACCGAATGTCCGATGGTGTAGCTGTCGTAATCGGGATAACGCATGAACTGCATGACATCCAGCGCGCCCTGGTCGGACACCGCCACCAGCTCTTCGCCACGGGAGCGGGCGCTGTCCAGATCCACGCGGGCATCGCCCCCGGCCGCCCGGTTGTTGGTGTTGACCGTTTCATACAGCGCCTGGTAGACGTTCAGCAAGGGGGCGAAGTCGATGGTCAATCCATCGCTCGGGGTCAGGTTTTCCTGGCCTGGCGAAGAAGAGTTTTCGGTCCCTTCCCGCCCCCCATCCGCCCCGCGGCTTGCACCGCCCTCTCGTTTGCCCTCAGTGTAAGGCAGGAGCAAGCGAATGCTGGACAATCCCCTGGCATCCATCCGCTGGCGCGCCTCTTCGAGGGTGGCCACCGGCTCGGTCTGCTCGGCCGCCAGCCGGTAAAAAGCCACCAGCTGGGGAATTTCCAGGGGCAGGGAAAAGGCGAATCCTCCGCACTGCATTCGCTCGGCAAATCGGATCAGGGATCGTCCAGCAATGGACGGGCCCACCAGATACTTCCGGTGGCGAATGAACTTTCCGTTGAAAACCCCGAACGTGAATTCCTTCTCATCGGAGGCATCCAGCAGGTCGATCAGCCTCTTCTTGAACTCCACACACTGGGCCTGGACCTTCGGGTGGTTGTCGAAATACATGATGCGCTGATTGATGCCGCTGGCCAGCAAGATGATCAGGTCGCTGAACTGCTTTTCCATATCACTTGCCCTCCTGAGCCAGAGCCTGGGCGGCCATCACGCGACACGGTTCGGGCCACTCCATGAAGAACAGCCAGCGCTTGCTCCGGACCACCTGCTCCAGCAGGGGTTGAGCCACCGGGACTTCCAGTTCTCCCAGACTGGCCAGAGCACCCGCCACCCAGGTTTCGGTGCGCTGGTCCCGGGGAAGTTCTCCCAGGAACCCCATCAGCAGGACCGCCACCCGCTCCTTGAGTTCCGGATCCATCAACCCGGGATCAGGCTGGGCCATCAGCTCCAGGTAGAAAGGCAGATTGCTGGCCTGGTGCCTGGGCAGGACGGTCATCACCGCCTTGACCAGGTTGCTGAAGGGCCGCGATTTCAGATGGGCGTGCAGGCTGCGGCCCAGCCAGGACGCCAGTGGCGACGAGGCCAGGGCACGATGCACACTGTACAGTTCCGTCACCGGGGCCTGGAACAGGTCGGCCGCTCCCCGACGCTGACTCATCGCCGGGCGCTCCAGCAGGCGAGGCAACTGGGCTTCCGCTCCCTCGGCAGAGATGGTGCCCACCCAGGACAGCAGTTGCCGGCGTTTATCCGCCTCCAGGGTGCCCAGACCCAGGAGAATATCATTCATCAGGTGAGGCCATACGATGGGCAGATCCTCGGGGCTGGCCACCTGTTTGATGCGGTCCCAGAATTCCCCCACGAGGGTGGGCTGGCCGCGCCGCAGGGCCTCGGTCAAGCTGGCAATCAGATGATCGGCCGCCTCGGCAAATCCGCTGTTCAGTCCCGCTTTCACGGCCTCCAGGGCCGGGGCCAGATCGTCGGGCCGGAAGGCTTGCCGGGACCACAAAGCCGCCAGCGAGGATTCCAGACTTTGCCGCAGGGAAGCGGGCGGGTCAGTCCCCAGCAAGTACAGGCACATGGCCGTGTGATTCTCCACCGCCCCCTGGGCGGGATCGAGAGTCGCCGTCGTTTCTTCGGACAGGGAATGCATCTCTCTTAGCAGGCCGTCCACCGTCCAGGCGTAGGAAAAATCCTGAATGCGCGCCGCTTCGATCCCCGCCTTCCAGCCTGCTCCTCCGATGAGATCCTTGCGCAGAACCTGGAAAACCAGATCGGCCCGGCCCGGATCCCGGCTGAGATCCAGGGCTGACCGGGCATGTTCGATCAAATCCAGCAGCTGTCGAGGCGTGGGATTGATTTCCACCAGACGCTCCAGCCCCTGACGCAGGGCTTGCAGCTCGGACCTGGACACCATGGACTGACCGAATCCCTCGTCCCCGGCCCCCTGTGCGGGCAAGAATTGCTCCAGGTTTTGCAGGATGCGATTGACCAGCTCCATGAACTCCTTGGCCAGTCGTTCGTTTTCCGGAACCGCCGCCTCCGCATCGACAGCAGGAACGCCCAGCAGGGCATCCAGGCCCAACCCGGCGTTCCCCATGCCTCCCGTTCCCACCTTTTGCGCCTGAGCTTCCCTCACGCTACGGCTGACCGACCGGACCGAATCGGGCAGGTTGTGGATCACCACTTCCTGGAACGAATCGCTGTGGACCATCTTGAGCTTGTGGTCCTGGAGAACGGCCAGGGCACTGCGCAGGTCCTCCCCAGTCAACTGGTCGCCAATCTCCAGCTGGGCGATGTTCAACGGCACCAGCAATTCATGAATTTGCCGCACATGGCGATGGGCATGAGCCACCTGCTGATCACCGATCATCAAGCCTTCGGATGTGATCTCGAGGGTCAGGGAAGGGCGGGGGGAAATGGCCTGCCGGATAGCCTGGGCCGCCTCGTTGGAGGCCAGGATGTACTGATCATGACCGGTGGAGTAGTACGAGCCCAGGGTCAGCATCTTGTCCACGGATTTCAGCAGAACCGCCGCATCCGCCAGAAGAGGCTGGCCCTGGATATCCAGAATTCGTTCCGAATCGTTGCGCAGCTGTAAATCCATGACCGGAACACCTCGGTGGCCGTGACTTGGTGGTTGAAATACTCCTCTCGTTATCGACCCTGTAAGGTGTGTCTTTAAGAAAAGGTCGGCAGCCCGGAAGCCGCCGACCCATTTTTGCCACAGCGGGCCATGACTACTGCTTGATCCCCTGAATTTCCAGGGTGATCTTGACGTCCTCACCGACCACCAGGCCCCCGGTTTCCAGGGCCTTGTTCCAGGTCAATCCCCAGTCCTTCCGGTTGATTTTCCCGGTCAGGCTGGCACCAATCCGCTCGTTGCCCCAGGGATCGGTCACGGTGCCGGTGATCTCCAGGTCCAGGGTCACGGGCCTGGTCACACCGTGCATGCTCAGATCGCCGGTCACCTGGCCCTCCTGGGCGTTCTTCATGCTCACACCCGTGGTGGTGAAGGTCATGGTCGGATGGTTCTCCACATCGAAAAAGTCGGGGTTGCGCAGATGATCGTCACGCTTGGCATCCCCGGTGTCCACGCTGGCGATCTGAATCACCGCCTCGGCCCGGGTTGCCTCCGGCTTGCTTGCATCGTAGGTGAAGGTGCCCTCGAATTCGGTGAAGGCGCCGTTGACCTTGCTGATGGCCATGTGCTTGATCTGGAAGTTGACCGAGCTGTGAGACATGTCGATGGCGTACTCCGCCGCCAGGACAGGAACGGCCCACACCAGCAAGGCCAGGCTCAGGGTCATGATCTTCATTTGCTTACTCATGATCACTACTCTCCTTTTATTCCAGGGTTCCTGGCCTTGACCAGTAACCTGCTCAGTTCATGCAATTCATCCCGGGTCAAATGGCCCAGGCTTTCGTGGTGAAGGTCCCCCACAGGCCGGTCCAGGGCGGCCAGCAGTTTCTCGCCTTTCCTGGTCAGGGATATCAGGACCACCCTGCGGTCGGCGGTCGAGCGCGTGCGCTGCACCAGGTCCATCTTCAGCAACTTGTCGGTCAGGCGGGTCACGTCCGGATCTCGGCTCACCATGCGCTCACCGATGTGGGAACACGCCAGTCCCTGCCCTTTTTGTCCCCGCAGGATCCGCAGAATATTGTACAATCCTGAACTCAAGTTGTTGGTCTTGAACAGCTTATCGTAAGGGCCGGACATGATGCTGGCCGTTCGCTGCAGATTCAAAACCGCTTCCTGTTCCAGGGATTCGAAGTCCTTGCTTTGCTGAAGTTCCGACTTGAGTGCCGCCATGTTGCTTTCTCCGGTTGGGGTTATCCCTCAACTGCAAATTATGTTTAAACATTGTTTGTTGCAACATATTTTTTTAAAAATCAGGCGTGCCCATCATTTGTCCACGTGCTAAAGTTCTCCTTAATTTTTATTTATTTGGGAGGCCATCAATATGTCGACCCATCTTCCCGGTCCGGGTGACAGCCAGGCAGCTAGCCCCCAGGGGGCGTCCACCTGGCGCAGATGGGGGCAGTCCCCCTGGGCTCTCTCCGCACTAGCCGCCTGCTTTCTGGGATTACTTTTCCTCCTCAGTGCAACCCACTTCCTGGTCTTCCACTCCCTTATCGAGATCCTGACCATCGCCGTCGCCTGGGCCGCTTTCTCCCTCATGTGGAACGCCCGCCAGTTCGACCTGCGAGAGTCTTTTGTCCTTCTGGGGCTCGGCTTGCTCTTTTCCGGAGCCGTGGACCTTCTCCACACCATGTCCTACAAGGGCTTTGATCTTTTTCCCGGATTCTCCTCCGGCTCTCTGTCCACCCAGTTCTGGATTTTGGCCCGCTTCATCGAAACCCTTGGCTGGCTGGGATTCGCCCTTTTCTTGCGCCGCCGCAACCTCATCGGGCCCTCGGCCCTGATATTCCTGACCCTGTCCGTCCTGGGTGTCGTTTCCATTCTCGGCTGGCGAAATTTCCCCGTTTGCTTCGACCCACACACGGGGCTGACGCCCTTCAAAATCTGGTCGGAATACCTCTTGGTCCTGCTCACCCTGCTGACCCTCGGATTGCTCTGGCGTCAGCGGCTAGAACTGGATCCTCAGATCTACCGCTACGTCCAGTGGGCCCTGGTGGCCTCGGCCTTTGCGGAGCTGGCCTTCACCACCTATCAGGACCCTTACGGCCTGGGCAACACCGTGGGCCATTTCGCCCGACTGGTCAGCCGTTTTCTCGTATACCGTGGCCTGATCTTTCTCAGCCTGACCAAGCCCCATGCCTTGTTGTTCAATCAGTTGAAGAAAGAAAAGGACCGGGTGGCTCAATCGGAGTATCGATGGCGCTCCCTGGCCACCAGCCACCCCGACTACGTTTTTGAACTGGATCGGAATCTGAAAGTCCTGTTCGCCAACTTCCCCCATCCCGATCCTCTTGCCGATGGGATTCTGGATCAAAACTTTCTCAGCTTCCTGCCCGATGCCGATCAGCCCAGGATCAAGGGGCTGCTCGAGACCGCTCTGAGGACCGAAGAAAGCGTCCGTTTTGAAACCCGGGATATTCACCAGGAGGCCCTCTCCCGCCTTTTCGAATTTCGGGCGGGGATGCGCCCCGGACCCGATGGGCAACCCGACGGGCTGACCCTTGTCGCCAGAGACATCACCCAGCGCAAAAGAAGGGAGCATCTGTCGCGCGCCCGCCTGCGCATCAGCGAATTTGCCCTGGACCACGACACGCCCCAGCTGCTGCAAAAGGTCCTCGACGAGGCTGAAATATTGACCGACAGCCAGATCGGTTTCTTCCATTTCGTCGACCCCAACCAGGTCGACCTGAAGCTGCAAGCCTGGTCCAGCCGCACGGTCAAGGAGGCCTGCAAGGCCTCGGCCAGCGGCGCTCACTACCCCCTCGGCGAGGCGGGAGTCTGGGCCGACTGTGTGCGGGAAAGAGCTCCCATCATCCACAACGACTACGCCACTCTGGCCGATCGTAAAGGAATGCCCGAGGGTCACGCCCAGGTGACCCGCGAACTGACCGTTCCGGTCCTGCGCTTCGGAAAAGTCGTGGCGGTGGTCGGCGTGGGCAACAAACCCACTTTCTATGACCAGAATGATCAGCAATTGCTGGTGGAACTGGCGGACCAGGCCTGGGATATTGTGACCCGCAAGCGCGCCGAAATCGCCCTCGACCAAAGCCGTCACCAGCTGACCCAGACCCTGGCCAACCTGCCGGGCATGCTCTTTCGCTGTGCCAACGATGATGACTGGACCATGGAATTCCTCAGCGAGGGTTGCCGGGACCTGCTGGGCTATGACAGCGGCGACCTGATCGACAACCGGGTGGTGTCCTACGCTTCCCTGATCCACCCTGACGACCGTGAAATGGTCCAGACCCAGGTGCAAGCCGCCCTGCAGAGGGAGGACAGCTACCAGATCGTGTACCGGATCATGCCCAATGGTCAGCCCACCAAGTGGGTCTGGGAGCAGGGCCGAGGGCACTTCACCGACCAGGGACTGAGCACCGTCGAAGGCTTCATCTACGACATTTCCGACCAGATCCTGGCCCAGCAAGAGCGCGCCGCCATGGAAAAAAAGGTGCAGGAAACCCAGAAGCTGGAAAGCCTGGGCGTTCTGGCCGGGGGTATTGCCCACGATTTCAACAATTTGCTGCAGGCCATGCTGGGCTTCACCGAACTGGCAACAAGCCAGGCTGGCCCCGGCAGTCCCGCGGCGCAAAGCCTGAAACGAGTCATGGACGCCGCCACCAGGGCCGCCAACCTGACCCAGCAAATGCTGGCCTTCTCCGGCCGCGGCCATTTCACCAAGGCCCACGTGGATCTTTCAGCCCAGATCCAGGAAATGTCCGCCTTCTGCCATTCCATCGTGCCCAAGAACATCAACTTCTCCATGGAACTGGCCGAGGACTTGCCTCAGGTGTCCCTGGACACCACCCAGTTCCAGCAGATCGTGATGAACCTGCTGACCAACGCCTCCGAGGCGGTCGGTGACGACTCGGGAGCCCTGCACCTGGTCACCGGGACCGCCCATTGCGGGGCCGAAGACGTGGCCAGGAGCCTCATCCACTACGACAGTCTCCAGGAAAGTGTCCCCCTGCCCGGGGACTTCGTCTATCTGGAAGTGACCGACACCGGGTGTGGGATGGACAAAGACGTTTTGTCCAGGATTTTTGAGCCTTTCTTCACCACCAAGTTCACCGGTCGCGGGCTGGGAATGGCTGCTGTCCAGGGAATCGTCCGTGGTCACGGCGGTCTCCTGACTATTTCCTCGCAGGTGGGACAAGGCACGACCATCCGGGTGCTATTTCCCGCCAGGCGTTCTGTCGACCCCATGGAGCGTCTCCCCTTTTCCCCCCGGCCAAGAAGCCTGGGCCGGAAAATCCTGGTGGTTGATGACGAAATCGAAGTGCGCGAACTGGTGGCCGACGTTCTGAACGAGGCTGGGTACGCCACTGTTTGCGCGGTGGACGGCATGGATGCCATTGCCCTCTTCGAGAAAGAACCCCGGTCCTTCGGACTGATTCTTCTCGACCTGGTCATGCCCCAGATGAACGGTAAACGGTGCCTGGAGCACCTCAGAGAGCGGGATCTGGAAGCCCCGGTCGTGATCATGAGCGGGTTTGCCGAGGAGGAAATCCACCAGCGGCTTGAAGGGGCCACGTTCGACGGGGTACTGGCCAAGCCATTCCTGCAGAGGCAATTGAAGGACATGGCACAGACTTTTATCGGGAATTGAGCCGCCCGGGCTGCGGATATTTTTCATTCTGCCCGTGAAATCCGTAAAGCGGATTTCATTTGTCCTCATGGCGACACCACATCTGCCGATTACTTTGTTGTATCGAAATCAGGGCTTTCAACCGGGATATCATTCAGTGCGCCATCAACCTCGGCAAAAGCGGCAAAAGTGCCTCATCATTTGCCTCCTTCTTTTTTCGGCCTTCCTGTTTACCGGGGAAGTGCTGGGGCAGGACGGTGGCAGGTCCGTGCGGGTGGGCGTTTTCCAGTTGCCGCCCATGGTGTTCATGGACGACGCCGGCAACGCCGATGGGTTCTACATCGACTTGATCAAGGAGGTGGCCGCGCGGGAAAACTGGCAACTGACCTTCGTGCCGGGCACCTGGGCCGAGGGTTTGCAGCGTGGGCGCGAAGGGTCCATCGACCTGGTGACCACCATCATTCCCACCGCCGATCGGGAACAGTACCTGGATTTTTGCCAGGAAGAGGTCATGCTGATCTGGGGCCAGGTCTTTGCCAGGCGCTCCAGCGGGATCCAGAATGTCCTGGACCTGGAGGGGGCCACCGTGGCCATCATGCAGGACGACCTCAACGGTCAGAATTTCATCACGACCATCGAGAATTTCGGTGTGAACTGCCGCATCCTGGTGGCCGCCACCCATGACGAAGTGTTCCGCCTTGTGGAAGCGGGTGAGGCCCTGGCCGGTGTCGCCCCCAACCTTTTCGGGTTTGCTCATGCCCATCAATATGGGCTGACCCAGACACCCATTATCTTCCATCCCAATCCCACCACCTTTGCAGGGCCCGCAGGACTGAACCAGGACCTCCTGGCGGCCCTGGACAGGTACCTGAAACGCTGGAAGGCCAACCAGGGTTCTATTTACTATCTCACCCTGGACCACTGGTTCAATCATCCCTCGGAACGCCATCGTCGAATGCCTGGCTGGTTGACCCCGACTTTGGTGGGTGTGGTTCTGATTTCCCTCCTTCTCTTGCTGTGGAATAGAATTTTGAATCAGCGGGTCCGGGCCAGAACCCGGCAGCTGGATGCCAGTGAAAAAACCATTCGGGCCATCTTCGACCAGTCATTCCTCTTCATCGGGTTACTGAACACGAAGGGAATATTGACGGAAGTCAACCGGACCGCCGTGGAGTTTTCCGGTGTCCAGCTGGAAGATGTCCTGGGCAAACCCTTCTGGGAAGGTCCCTGGTGGAACCACGATCCGGCCTTGCAAGAACAGGTGCGTCAGGGCATTGACCAAGCCCTGGCCGGACAGACTCATATCGGCCAGGCCACCCACCTGAGCAAGGATGGCCAGACCCACAATATCGAGTACACCATCAAACCGGTGTTCAATGACGATGGCCAGGTGGTGATGCTGATTCCCGAAGGCCACGATGTGACCGAGAGGGAGCGCTTGACCCAGAACCTCCAGCAGGCTCAAAGGATGGAAGCCATCGGCACCCTGGCCGGTGGGATTGCCCACGATTTCAACAACATCCTGACGGCCATTTCCGGGTTCAACGACCTGGCCCTGGAAGACGCTGCCGGGCAACCCGTGATCGAGGACAGCCTCCAGGAAGTTTCCCATGCCACGGATCGGGCCAAGCATCTGGTCCAGCAGATCCTGACCTTCAGCCGGCGCAAGGAGGTAGAAAAGTCCGTGTTTGCCCCGGCGCTCCCCCTGAAGGAGGCGGTGAAACTTCTGCGTTCCAGCTTGCCGTCCACCATTGCCATCCAGCATGAAATCCACACCGAGGCCTACATCCTGGCCGATCCCACCCAGCTCCACCAGGTCATCATGAACCTGGGCACCAATGCCTTCCACGCCATGGAAGAAACCGGCGGCACCCTTCATATCCTGCTGGACGAGGTCAATCTGACCCGACAAGCCCCCGCCCTGGGCACCGTCATGCCCGTCGGCAAATATGTCCGCCTTGAAGTCCTGGATAACGGATGTGGCATGGACCCATCCCTGATCGGCAAGATCTTCGAGCCCTACTACACCTCCAAGGATTCAGGCAAGGGAACAGGGCTGGGTCTTTCGGTGGTGCACGGCATCGTCAAGTCATCTCACGGATTCCTGCAGGTGGAATCGGAACCAGGACAAGGGACGGCCATCCGGGTCTTTTTCCCAAGGGTCGAGGAACCCCGGACTCAACCCACCGTCTCGGCAGATGACCCCCGGGATATTCAAGGGCGGGAGCGCATCCTCTTCGTGGACGATGAAGTCGCGTTGACCGGCCTGGCGGACCGCTTCTTCACCTCGCTGGGCTATCGGATCACCGTTTTTTCCGACAGCGCCGCCGCCTGGAAGTGCTTTGCCGAGCAACCCGACAGCTTCGATCTCCTGATCACCGATCAGACCATGCCCGCCTTGACCGGAGTGGAACTGGCCCGGCGGGTCCGGGGTTCAAGAGAAGATATCCCCATCGTCATCTGCTCGGGGTACAACGAGGGGATCACCCCCGCCGATTGCCAGGAGCTGGGAATTTGCGGGGTGTTGCCCAAGCCCTTGTTGATGCGTAGCCTGGCCGCCGAAGTGCGCAAGATTCTCGGGCACCAGGACGCTTACCTTTCCTGACCGCTTGACCCCAAAAAAAGCCCCCCGACCGTCCTGGTCGAGGGGCTGTGCTTTTCCCTGAAGAATCAGCTCAGGGGTTTTCCATGTTCTCGTGGTGGATCGAATCTTCCATGTCCACCAGATGGCAAACCTTGCAGTTGCCCCCGGCGCCGATGGGCCGCCGGTTGCCCTGATATTGCAGGGGTTGAATGTTGTCGCGATCCTCACCGTACTTGTCACTGTAGGTGGGGTAAGTGGCATGGGGTGGTCCGTGGCACGCCGAGCAGGCCAGCATTTCGGATTCATCCTTGCTGAACCGGTAAAGATCACCGGGTCCCTCCACCCACTGGTAAACCGCCGAGGCCGTGGCCGGGTCG
Organism: Candidatus Krumholzibacteriia bacterium; assembly: GCA_036351155.1. Classification (GTDB taxonomy): domain Bacteria; phylum Krumholzibacteriota; class Krumholzibacteriia; order LZORAL124-64-63; family LZORAL124-64-63; genus LZORAL124-64-63. The sequence continues at coordinate 43,383 of JAZBOO010000211.1, forward strand.
GGCCGCTGGAAATCCTCGTGGCAGGCCAGGCAGTCGGGTTCCTGCAGCCAGGGCATGCGTCCCACCACCTCGTCCATGGTCTGGACGGCCCGCGGCTTCAGGTTCCTGATCAGGCGCTCCGCACCGGGCTTGCCTTTTTCTTTCTCGAGGACCAGCAAGCTCAAGGCATGATCTTCCAGTGTGCCGTGGCAGTTGGTGCAATCCAGGTTGACGCTGTGTCCCCCGCGCAGGCACATGGTGGCCCCGTCGGGATTGGACGGATGGCAGAAGGCGCAAGCCTCGGCCCCCCGGCCCTGCAGGTAGTTGGCGTGCCAGCCGTGGATGGCTGCCGGAAGGTTCAGCAGGTCAGGCTCACCCTCGGTCCCGGTGGCCGGGTCCAGGTGGCAACTGGCGCACAGGCGGGGCTGACCCGCATCGGCCATCTTCAACAGCTCGGTCCGGCTGTGCTTGTCGTGCACCGCCAGCACGGCGGCACTGGTCTCGTCGCTGAAGCCGGCCACTCCATCGACCCGCCATTCCCCTCCGTGACAGTTCTTGCACCCCATCTCGGTGGCCGTGGGCGCCACCACCCGCGTGGCGGCCAGCACCTCGCCGGATGCTTCGTCCTTGGCCTCGATGGTGTACAGAGGGTAGGGGTTGTAGTGCCCGTTCTGATAGGGAGCGATGGGAATCATCGGCGCCTCGAAGTAGCCGTGGTCCTCCACGAATTCCAGGGTGCCGTTGATACCCTTGCCCTTCAGCCCCACGTTCTTTTCCAGCTCCACCCCGAAGTTCTGGTCTTCGTAGTCCCAGAACTCCACGTCACCGGCCGGATTCTCGAATCCCGACTCCACCGTGTAGTGCAAGGTCACGCCTTCACTCAGCACCTCGGGCGTTTCCCCGCGCCGGATCAGGAGGGCCTGCAATTCGTTGGCCGGAGGCAGGATCACGAAGTAGGGGTCGCTGTCACTCAGGCAGTGCATGCCCAGGTTGTTCCAGGCCAGCAGGGCGTATTCATCGTTCTCCACATCGAAGGGTGGAATGTCGATGACCCATTCCTTCGCCTGGAACTCCTCTTCCTGGGCCGCCTTGCCGTGCAGACCTTCGAC
>JAZBOO010000212.1:0-17884 GCA_036351155.1 Candidatus Krumholzibacteriia bacterium
AGCAGACACCGTCTCCACCACCCCGGTTCCGTCGGTTTTCCTGATCACCTAGGCCAGGGTCAGGGGAGGATCTTCGGCAGAGGAGTTCAGGGATAGGGCCAGGGAACCCGCCTCCCCCACATCCAGCCCCTGCAGTCGAATGAACCGCGCGGCCAGGTGGGCCACCTCTCCCTCGATCACTTCCGGGTACTGGTACACATCGGTGAGCACGGGGCCTAGCGGGTAAGAAGCCGCCTCCTGATAGCCCAGCCCCGTCAATGCGCGGCTGGCCGTGGCATAGTTCCAGGCCGTGAACTCGGCCCAGGCCAGGGGCCAGGGGCGATCCACGTCCTGCAACACCTGAGCATAGGTGGTCAGAACTTCCTCGCCTGAGTGGTCTGCGCGCCGGCTCCAGAAATCCCGCATGATCCCCGAACCAAAAGTCTCGGACATCCAGTGCTGCCACACCACATCCTCGTAGGACCCGGTGCCGGTGGTTCCCCCGTCCAGAGGCAGTTCCGGATGCCGGATGGGACTGCCGCCATGCAGGTAGTTGTAGTAGTCGTTGGTCTGGTCGAAAACCAGATCCTCGGCCCAGACGGCATCCAGCTCGATCCAGCCTGCTTCGCTCCAGGCACTGTCCTGGTACTGGCTGCAATGCTTGTGTTCATGGGCGGCGGTCACCTTCAGTGCCCCGAGCACATCTCCATCCGGATCGGCATTGGGGGGAAAACCCGCAAAGTTGTTGTGCAGGGTGATGCCCGTGGTGCCTTCCTCGGCATCGATCACATAGGTGTAGCCGTAGTTCTGCATGGCCCGGAAATTCACGGGCAGGGGCTGCTCGGGGTCCACCGGATCGCTGAACCCGAACATGAGGACCTCGACCGTCCAGGATTGCTCCAGGTACTGGGCCGCCCGTTCCACGAAATCGGGAATGCCGTTGGCCGGGGAAACATCCAGGGCCGGCACGGCATCGGTTCCGGTCAAGCTGTAGCTCAGCCGGAAGTGGCCTTCGGTGCTGAAGTAAATGGCTCGAGCCTCGGGAGGAGCCAGATAATCCCGGATCAGATCGGCGGCCTCGGGGTCCAGGTCGCTGGCCATGGCGTAGTATTTCCGGACCAGCCCCGTGCCGCATCGCAGTGGGGAAACGCCTTCCACCCGGAATTCCTCGGGCAACCGTTGCTGGTCAAAGATATAGTGGAACTGGTACAGTAATGCGTCCTGAGCTGACAGGTTGCCGGTCTGTTGCTCCTGGCTGACCCGTTCCAGAAAGGCCTGGCTGTCGATCAATGGCTTGAACCGGGTGGCCCCCTGCACCATACCGCTGGCCGCGATTGTCCAGACAACCACGGCCATAAAAAGCACGCTGCGGGGGCGAAAAAACATGACCTGGGATGTCCTTTTTGCGTATTATCCGGCGTAAATTATAACAAACCGTAAAGGCTGTGTGCGTTTTTTTTGAAATACGGTTTAATCGTCCGGTCCGTGGCCGAAAACCTGATGAGTCAGCCGGTTACCCGAACCCAGGAGCCCTGTTGCTTCCAGCGCCTGTCCAGTCCATGTATTTTCAGCGCCGCACGCAGTGGTGTGCGCTGCTGCTGACATGTGTGCTGGTCCTGGCCGGTTGTGGCGAAAAGATCGAGCCCATCCTCGGTTCTGACGAAGATTCCGGCGTGCCGGCCGTCCCCGAGCCGTTGCGCCGGTGGGATCTGGATGATCTGCGCCGCAGCGGCATCCTGAAGGTGGCCACCTACTACAGCCCCCGCACCTACTTCATCCACAAGGGGGGGCAGGCGGGATTCGAATTCGAGCTGGTGTCGCGCTTTGCCGAGCAGCAGGGGCTGACCCTGGAGATGGTGATTGCCGAACCGGGTGACGACCTGGTCAGCCTGCTGAACACCGGTCAGGCCGATCTGGTGTGCGTGGGCCACACCGTTCCCCCCGGCGTGGAACCCTATCTGGCCTGGACCCGCCCCACCAACTTCACCCGCAAGGTGGTGGTTCTGCCCGAGACAAGCACGCGGCCGGCAACCCTGGAAGGACTGGCCGGTTTGACCTTGACCTTGCCCCAGGGCTGTCCATTCGAGGAGAAGTTGCAGGCCATGCGCCAGGAGGCCGGCATGGTGTTCCGGGTGGTTTCCGGGCCTCCCCTGGCCGAGGCCGAGGACCTGATGGCCCAGGTGGCCAACGGCGAACGAGAGGCCATCGTGGTGGACGACATCGCCGCCCGGGCAGGCATGGCCTGGATTCCTGGATTGAAGCTGGGCCCCATCCTGGGCGAGCCCCAGGCCACCGCCTGGCTGATGCGCAACAACAGCACCGACCTGAAAGGCGCCCTGGACAGCTACCTGCAAAAGCACCTCAAGGTCACCTCCGGAGGCCGGACCAGGCGCAGTCAGACCTACGGGATCATCCACGACCGCTACTTCCGCAACGAGAAGTCCATCAAGGGTTACCGCGACGTCAATCATCGGCCCGACAAGAGCGGCCGCATCAGCCGATACGATGAGCTGGTGCGCACCCAGGCCGAAGCCGCCGGGCTGGACTGGCGCCTGGTCTCGGCCCTGATGTATCAGGAGAGCCGTTTCTATCCCAACGCCCGCAGCAAGGCCGACGCCCGTGGACTCATGCAGGTGCTGCCCCAGTTTGCCGGTCCCCAGGCCGACAGCCTTTACAATCCCGAGGCCAACATGCGAGCCGGATTGCGTCTGATGAAACAAACCTACCAGAACTACGCTTACCTGGACTCGCTGGATCGCTGGCGCTTCACCCTGGCCGAGTACCACGCGGGCCACGGCCATGTGACCGATGCCCGCCGCATGGCCATGGACATGGGCCGCAACCCCAACAGCTGGGGACAGGCCCTGAAGATCACTCTGCCCCGATTGATGGAATCGCTGCACTACCGCCGCACACGTCATGGTTACTACGGCGGGGCCGAGACGGTGGACTACGTGGAGGAGATCATGAATCGGTTCCGCATGTACGCCCGCTTCGTGCCGCGTCAGCCCGAGGAGCCGGATTCCATGGAAGAGATGTTGAAGAACCTGCAACTTTTGCCGGGCCTGGTGACCACCACGCCCGGTCCGCCGCCTAGATAACCATCCGCACTTCGGGTCGATCAGCCAGCGCGCGAAACAGGGCGTTCCGTTCCTCCTCGTCCTGGATGACCAGGTTCAGAGTCAGGCTGATGTAATTGCCCTTGCTGCTGGCCCGGGAAAAGCCCAGCTCGAACGAGCGGTCGCCAGAGTCGGGGTTCAAGTTCTCGTGCAGGCATTCCTTGATGGCGCCGCGCAGGGCGTCCTCATCCTGGCCCACCACCTTGAAACCCCAGGAACAGGGGTAGGTGATCTGGGGTTTCTGGTTGGTCTTGTCGGTCATGAATATTCCCTACCTGGACAATATCCCTCGTTGGGCCCGTGTTCCCCATATGATAAGTTCCCGTCAGGAACATTCAACCCGGGAACGTATCATGAACCGTTATCTTCTGATGATCATTCTGTTAGCGGTAATCGTCCTGTTAGGCGAGACCACTGCCCAGGCCACCACCCCTCGCGTGCATGCCCTCGGCGGGGCGGGCGACTACTTCGAAGACGACAGCGGCACCCTGCGCTGGTACGGCAGCCTCGGCGACTACGGCAACGCCGTGACCCTGGATTTCGGCCACTTCAACATTTACCAGGGGTACCACAATGATCAAGACAACACCTTCAGCGGTCCCTCGCTGAGTGTGCGCCAATCTTTGGGCCCCCGCTGGGGTGTGGTCGCGGCCACCTGGAATGCCATCGATGACGACGTGCCCTCGCCCTCTCTGTACCGGGATTTCCGCGAGGACTCATTCAGCCTGATGTACGGACGGCGTGTGGGTGCCGTGCAGCTGGGTCTGGTCTTCCAGAAATCCCCGGAGCAGGAGACGCGCGATATGGACCTGGTGGCGCAATCTGAGCGCCAGCTCTGGGGACTGGGTGCAAGATTCGACGTGTCCTCCCGGGCATACGTCGACCTCGCGGCTGAGCTACGCACGAACCGGGAATTCATTCAGGCCCAGTATTATCCCTATGACCCCCCTCCCCTTGATATGGAAAGTGACACGGGGATCAACTTGCGCGCCCGGATGTTCATGAAACTGGGCGAGCGTACCGCCCTGGTGCCCCAGGTGGAATACCTACGTGAAAATCGCCCTGCTCTCCAGCGGGAAAACCTGGACACCCAGAAGTTGGACGGCCAGGCCTTGCGTCTGGGATGCGGCCTCAACGTTTTCCCCGACACCGACCGTTTTTTCTTTGTGGCCGCCGACTGGATTCATGGTCAAACCGACTTCCAGTACTGGGATTTCCTCACGGATAGGGACTGGACAAACGATTGGGATGCCCTGGCTCTCCAGGTGGGCTGGGAACACCGCTACTGGCCCTGGATGACCTTGCGCTCCTCTGTCGGCTACCGTTTCACCCGAGGCGAGGGATACTATCCCAGGGAAGCGGGCGACCGCGTCCGCGGCTTCGACTACGATGCCTTGCGCTTCACCCTGGGTGCCGGCTTCCACCTGGGTAACTGGGACCTGGATGCTGCCCTGAGCGAAACTGAGCCCCATTCGGTTTACGGGGACTGGAGCTGGCCGCGCAAACTTTATGAAGAAACCTGGCTGTCGGTCTCCCTGCGCTATCGACTTCCCTAACTTTCGAGCAGGGGAAAGAGCCGGTGTTTTCCCACATCATGTAAACAGTCCTCAGCCTGCCGACGTCTCATTCCTCACAGTGAGGAGGAATTCCGATGAGCATGGAAAACCGAGATATCGCGCAGAAAAGAGCCGAGGATCTGGAGCTGGCCCAGGCCGCCTGGAAAGGCGATGATCAGGCCTGGCGGCAAATCTACGAGGCCACCCACCAGCCTCTTTTCAATTTCCTGTGCTATCAGACCGGCGATCGGGACGTGGCCAAGGACCTGCTGCAGGACACCTACGTCACGGCCCTCGGGCGCCTGGACACATTCCAGGGCTCCGGCACGCTGCTGGGCTGGTTGCGGGCCGTCGCCCTCAGGAAATGTCTCGATTGGCGGCGACGCGTCAGCCAGCGCCTGCGCAAGCTGACCGCTTTTGCCCGTGAAAAATCCTCCGACCCTGTGCCCTCTGCGCAGGAGGCGTTCCCCGGCCTGGGCGATGGGTTCCAGCAAGCCCTGGACAACCTGTCCCCCAGGCAACGGGCCGCGCTTCTCCTGCGCGAACTCGAGGACCTGCCCTTTGCCGATGTCGCCGAAGTCCTCGGCTGCGGCGAAGCCACGGCGCGGGTCCATCATCACCGAGCGTGCCAGAATCTCCGGGACCATTTCCAGCAGGGCAATGATCTGGTGTTCGGCACCGGTGCGGAAGGATCGCTATCATGAAACGCTACCTCAAGAACGACAAGCACCAGCTGAGCATGCACGAGCAGGAGGAGATCTGGCGGGGCATCCAGGCCCGAACCGGCCGCGGCACGGAGCCTGGGCGCCGGCGTCGCAGCTTCGCCTTTCCCGTTTTCGGGCTCACGTCCCTGACGGCGATGGTTCTGCTTTTCGCCGTCTGGTTCCACCAGCAAGATGCCCCCGACAAGATCGCCCAGCAGGTGCGGCATGAGCACCTCGAGCAAAGCGTACCTCCGGTCATCATGGAGGAAAAACCCGCGGGAACCCTGGATGACGCAGTGTTGCCCATGGGCAAGGTCAAGGGCGCGCCTCGACAAGTGGAGACTGAAGCTCCCGAAGTGGAAACCGCTCCTCCCGCAGTCGCCTCCGAAAACACCGAAAAGTTCGCCATCGAAACGGTGGAAAAGGCCCTCCAGAAACAGGCCGGGGTCCCCCATCGCGAGGGAGAAGTCCAGGTGCGTGGCGGCCGGTCCGGCGAGGTCACCGAAGACGTCGAGATTGCCGACACCCTGCTGGACCTGAGCTCGGTCATCATCTCAAGGCGCGCACCCGAAAGCCTGGGCTCCGTCACCGGCGGCACCACGCCTCCCAACGGAGCTGTGGCCGAGCTGATGTACCATGAGCACACCGGCGTGAACCCCTTTGTCGCCACCGAGGAAGACGCCCTGTCGACCTTCGCCGTGGACGTGGACAACGCCAGCTACACCATGGTGCGCAGCTACCTGAATCACGGGGAGCTGCCTCCGGCCGATGCCGTGCGGGTCGAGGAGTTCGTGAACTTCTTCTCCGCCGGCTACCCCGAGCAGACCAGAGACGTCTTCGCCATCCACACCGACGGGAGCGAAAGCCGCTTCGGCGCAGGCTACCACCTGCTGCGCGTGGGGTTGAAGGGCATGGATCTGGACGACACGGGGCGCAAACCCGCCAACCTGATCTTCGTGATCGACATCTCCGGTTCCATGTCGCGTGAAGACCGTCTGGAGCTGGTCAAGAAGAGCCTGCACATCCTGCTGAACGAGCTCCAGGAGGGCGACAAGGTAGGGATCGTGACCTATGGCAACAGCGGCCGCATTCTGCTGGAACCGACGGATGTGTCCCGCAAGGACGATATTCGTCAGGCCATCGACCGCCTGGGCCCCAGCGGCGGCACCAACGCCTGCGAGGGGCTGGAAGTGGCCTACATCCTGGCGCGCCGTCACTACGACGCGGCCCTGGTCAACCGGCTGATCCTGTGCTCGGACGGCGTGGCCAACCTGGGCGGCGCCACCCGCGCCGAGGAGATGCTGGCCCAGGTGCGGCGCAGCAGCGACGAGGGCATCACCCTGTCGACGGTGGGCTTCGGCATGGGCAACTACAACGACGTGCTGATGGAGAAGCTGGCCAACCAGGGGGACGGCAACTACCACTACGTGGACCAGCTGGAAGAGGCCGAGCGCGTATTCAAGCAGAATCTGACCGGGCTGTTGCAGACCATCGCCCGCGAGGTGAAGATCCAGGTGGAGTTCAACCCCGACCTGGTGAAGCGCTGGCGCCTGCTGGGTTACGAGAACCGCGATGTGGCCGACCGTGACTTCCGCAACGACAACGTGGATGCCGGCGAAGTGGGTGTGGGCCACGAGGTGACCGCGCTCTACGAGCTGAAGCTGGCCGAAAGCCAGGCGCCCAGCCAGGTGGACCTGGACTGGGAAGAGGCCGAGCTGGGCACCGTCCGCGTCCGATACGAATATCCGGCCCACGACACCGAGCGAGCGGGGCAGGTCAAGGAGATTGCCAGGCCGTTCCTGCGTGAAGATGTCCAGAGGCCGTTCTCACGCGCCGACAGCCACTACCGGCTGCAGGCGGTGGCCGCCGAGTTCGCCGAAATCTTGCGGCACAGTTTCTGGGCCAGAGAAAGTCGGTTGAGTGATCTGGTCCCCGTGGTCGATGGACTGGTGGACGATTTCCCGAACGACAGTGAAACCGGCAACAAGGCCCGCGAACTGGCCGCCATGATTCGCCAGGCTGTTGACTTGCAGGCTGCGCGCGAGGCCCGGGAAAAGTCAGGAACCCCTCGGGACTGATCCTGATTGACAACCCGACTTGGCCGGATGTTCTTTGAAGCCGGTCCGGAACCATACCGGGCCGGCTTTGCTATTTCGCCGACACCCTGGAGCCACCTTGCCCGACACCATCTTCACCACCCCCTGGGATTTCGCGATCACCTGCGCGGTGCTGGTCATTGCCCAGCTGGTGTACGTGATGTTCGGTTTCGGCAGCGGGTTGATCGCCGTGGGCGGCCTGGCCCTGGTGTTCCCCGAGATCAAGGACGTGGTGGTGGTCCTGCTCCTGGTGAACCTGCCCGCCGAGCTGTGGGTGTGCTGGCAATCAAGGCGCGACATTAGCTGGCGGCCCATCGCCATCCTGGGCGTGGGTATTGGCCTGGGCATTCCGCTGGGAGCCTGGATTCTGAAGCAGGGCGACCCCCGGTTCATCCTGGTGATCCTGGGCTGGTTTCTGATGGCAGTGGGTCTGGTGTTCTTGCGGCTGCCGTCCGGGGGCCGTCATCGTCCGCCGGCCTGGCTGGGGCCGCCCACGGGGCTGATCAGCGGCGTGTTGACGGGGCTATTCGGAACCGGCGGACCCCCGTTGATCATCTGGTACCATCTGGCCGTCGGCAGCAAGAGCGCCTTCCGCGGCAACCTGATGACCATCTTCCTGCTGATGTCGGTGGTCCGGGTGCCCAGCTATCTGATCGGGGGGCTGATCACCGTTCCGCGGCTGTGGTCCACCCTGGCGGTGATGCCCGCCGTGCTGTTCGGGGCCTGGCTCGGTCACCGTCTGCACATTCAGCTGTCCGAGGTGGTCTTCCGGCGGATGGTGGCCGGGTTGCTGTTCATCCTGGGCCTGGTCCAGGTGATCCGCTGACCCGTCGCCGGCCTCTCTTCAGAACCGCATCCCCAGGCCTACCTGGAAGCCCGAGACCTTGTTGCCGTCCTCGAACCCGTCCAGCCCTTCTTCCTGCACTTCGGCCATCTTGTTCACCGCCGCATCGGTGTTGTCGACGACTTGACGGGTCAGGCCCAGGCTGTAACGCGCATCGAAGAAGTAGCGCGTGAACTCCACCGTCAGCCCCAGGTGGGCCAGCACATCGGTGTCCTCGTAACCGATCTCACCGTTGGTGGCCCCCTCGGGCTGGTCCCAGGTTTCCCCCACCTTCAGGGCAAAGGAAACGCCGCCGTAAATGCGCGGAATGAACCCGGACATGGGGAACTTGGCGCCGACAAAGGCCGCCGTCTGCAGGTAGTGGAGGGTGACTTCGGCGTTGTCCAGGATCAATCCGTCCTGGGTGCTGGAAAAGTAGCGAGGCTGGGCGCCGCGCCGCTGGACATACTCCACTCCCACGCGCAGATCGATCGGGCCAGGTGAGGCCAGCACATCCCGGGAGACGGCCAGGGCCACACCCCCACGGCTGTCGTACAGACCCACGTCGGAGTGGGTCACGCTGGCGGTCACATCGATGGCGGAGGCCGGCCCGGCCACCAGGCCCAGGCAAACGGCAACAATTCCAGCCCGCAGGTTCATTCTTCTACCCTTCGAGGGAGGTCCATAACTGGCGGGCATGAGTTTACGGAAACCCACGAAGAAAAACCACCGGTGATCCGAAGATCACCGGTGGTCGTTGCAAGACAGATTATCCGAGTCCGGAAACTACCGAACCAGAGCCATGCTCTTGACGGTGATGACACCGTCGACAGCCAGGCGGGCAAAGTAGGTGCCCGAGGCCACCGAGCGGCCACCCTGATCCTGTCCGTTCCAGAACACCTCGTGGTGTCCGGCACCCATGCTCTCGTTCAGCAGGCTGCGCACCAGTCGGCCGGAAACATCGTAGAGTTTCAGGCTGACCGCGGCGTCGCGAGGAATGCTGAACTTGAGGTGCGTGGCCGGGTTGAACGGATTCGGCACCGCACCGGTGAACTGCACCACGCGGGGCAGCAGATCACCCACGGGGGTCACGCCACCGACGACCATGTTGATCGGCACCGTCATCGTGGCCTGAGTGGGGTCGTTCGAACCCACACTCAACATGGCCGCGTAACTGCCCACAGGCAGGCCGGTGCTGTCGAAGTGCAGAGTGATATCCGTGCTCTCGCCTTCCAGAATCGAGCCCACCAGGGGGTCGGCGGTCACCCAGGTCAGGGGCGGAGTCGGGGCCAGGCGAATGGCCAGATCATTGTGCAGATAGCTGGCATCGTTGAAGCACACCAGCAGACCATCGTCACCGGCGCCATTCTCGATACCCACGGTCGAACCGTCGATATCCTGGATCAGCTGGTACTGGTAGATGATGCTGCCGTCAGCGTTCAGGATGACCTGGAACGTGACGGGCAGACCGCCACCACCGCTCTGGTAGTGAGGCACATCTTGCCACTGCACGATGAAGCGAGAGGGCTCGCTCTTGTAGTAAATCGTCCCACCCGAGTTGGGGTTCAGGTCGTCCCAGAACACCGCCAGCAGGTTGTTGGGATCGGACGCATTGGGGATGCCCTGGTTGTTGTAGCTGGTGCTGGTGGACGTGAAGCTGACCCAGCCGTTGGTACACACGTTGACCGAGTTGTACACATCACCGTAATAGCTGAAGGGGAACTGCAGGGTGAACGGTCCATGGTTGGAGTCGTCACCGCTGCCCACCACGGCGCCGTCGCCTGAAATATCCATCCAGCTGTACACCGGGCCGCCGGGCTCATCGCTGTCGGCCCAGGTGTAACCGAAGGCGTCCGGTCCACCGTAACCGGCGATGGGACTGACAGCTTCGCGCTCGTCCTTCTCGTCCTTGCCGTATTCACGGTGAGGAACGGGATTGATCACCTCGAGGCTGGGCACACCCACCTCGGTCAGGTTCAGAGCGTAGCTCAAGGTCCCATCACCCAGGTTGTTGATGGTCAGAGGCCAATCCTCGGTGGAATCGACACCCAGGGCCATGTTCACCGGTGAAGTGTCCATGGAGATCTGGGGCACGCCGGGCAGTTCCACGGCCGGCAGCTCCATGTAGTCGATCCAGCCGCAGTCACTGCCGTTGCTGACGGAGGTGTCCTTGTCATAATCAAAGGTGAAAGTCCGGGCTCCGGGCTGAACCGTGTGGACGAACTCGGTCCAGGGAACTTCGCCGGACCATTCCGCGATCACGGCGCCATCCACCAGGAAGCGCAGGTAATCCCAGCCGCTCTCGGAGGACACCTTGTACCAGAACTTGATCTCGCCTTCGGCCACCACGTCCAGGGTCAGGCTCATGCTCGACGACTGGTTGTCGCCGACGTCGCCGCTCCTGGCGCTGTTGAAGCCTTCATAATAATCGGCAGCATCGATGGTCCAGTCGGCATTGCCGGCCATTTCCCAGGGGAAACGGTTGAAGTTGCCGGTCTCGAAATCATCGCCGATCCACTCGGGCAGGTTGAAGTCCAGGGTCAGGTCACCCAGCACTTCGACGTTCTGCGCCTGGGTGCCCATGCCGCTGGCGCGGGCCACGATGTCGTAGAACTCACCCACGCCCGAAGGCAGGATCAGGGAGTAGTAGCCCGCCGCGTCGGTGAACACGGGGTCCAGAGGCGTGGCCGCCACCCGCACCATGGCGTTTTCCACCACGTTGCCGTCGGGGCCGTACACGATGCCGCTGACGGTGCCGCTGGGCAGCAGGTCAATGGCCAGGTTCTCCACCACGACCTGGTCATCCAGGACGGTGGTCATGATGGTGCCTTCGGCATAACCGAACTTGGTCACGGACAAGGTGACGTCATCGATCGGCATGGTCATGCTGAAGTAACCGTTGGCATCGGTGTAATCCTGGTTGTAGCCACCCACCTTGCGCACCAGAGCGTTCTCCAGGGGCAGGCCGGTACCGCTGTCGGTGATCACACCTTCGACGGTTCCGATACCGCCCATGACCGCCAGGACGGCCTCGTAGGCGTTGATGAAACCATGGCCGTAGTCGTTGTCTTCACCAGGAGTACCCAGATCGGTGGCCGTGGCCATGATCACTTCCTTGATGGTGATGACGTCGATGTTGGGGTTCGAGGCCTTCATCAGAGCCACCACACCAGCCACGTGAGGGCCAGCCATGGAGGTACCGCTCTTGTAGCCGTAGCCACCGCCAGGCACGGAGCTGTAGATGTCGCTGCCGGGTGCGCTGATCTCGGGCTTCATGGCAAATTCGCCACCACAACCACTTGGGCCGCGGCTGGAGAAGTCGCTGATGGTGTAGGGAGGATCGGGAATGGTGGAGCCCACCGAGAAGCAGTTGGTCGGGGAAGCGGCGCGGTCGCCGGGCGAACGCAGGCTCTCGCTGCCGGGGCCCTCGTTACCGGCGGACCAGGTGAAGCACACACCCGCGGCCTCGGCGGCGTCGATGGCATCCCACCAGCGGCTGTCACAGTCGTAGTAGCCGCTGAAGTTCTCGTTCACACCCCAGGAGTTCTGGACCACGGCAGGCATGTCGATGGTGGTCTCGGGGTTGCCGTCGGGGTCGGCCATGAACTCGATCGAGGCGATGACGCCATTGTCGAAGTCCACGCCGGTGCCCGAGTCGATGATGTTGGAGGCGATCCACAGGGCGCCGGGAGCAACCCCGATGGTGTCATCATCGGCCAGGCCGGTGATGGTGCCCATGACGTGGGTACCATGGGAGTTGTTGTCATCGGGGAAGGTGTAACCCAGACCCGCCGCGTCCAACCAGCATTCGCTGGCCGGCGCGAAGTTGCCCCGCCAGCGGTCCGTCAGAGCGGGGTGAGTGCCATCGACACCAGTGTCGAGGATTCCCACCACGACGCCGGCGCCATTGATGCCCAGATCATTCCACACCAGGGGAGCATTGATGGCCACCACACCGGGGGTGATCCCGATGCCGCGGTCGTTCTTGTCCGTACGCACAACCTTTTCGCTCTCGATGGGCTCGATCAGCTCGACGATCAGGTCGGCTTCAATGCGCTCCACATCCGGGCGGTTGGCCAGGTCGCGGATGGCGTCGACCGTACCGACGACCACCACGGAGTTGACGATCCAGTGAGGGGTGTAACCCTTGATCCCGCCCGCAGCCTTGTCGGCTTCCAGGGCGGCCAGCAGATCGCCCTGGCTCTTGCGCGCTTGCTCTTGCAGCGAGTCGATCACAACGCGGTGCCGCACATCAATGGTGGCCTTGGCGTCGTGCAATTCCCAGTCCATGGCGCGGAAGTCAACCTGCTCGTTCATGACGACCAGCACCTTGACGAACTCGTCACCACTCTTACCGGATATCTGGCTTTCCAGTCCGGGGGTCAGATAGCCGGCCTGAGCCGCCGCTGCCCAGAGCAGCACCAGAAAGCCCAGTGTGAGGGTTTTTATCATTTTCATCGGGGAGTCTCCTTTTCGTCAATTACAGGGATGGACCAGGAGTGTGGGAGTACATTACATCAATTAAGTATCACGTTTTTGTCGCGCTCAATTGAAAATGTGCAACCCGGTGGGAATTTTGAAGTTATTATAACACGGGTGAGAAGAATTTTCAGCAGGATTTTTATCCGGGTGAATGCGTGGGAAAAGTCCTCTGCAGTACCAGAAAGACCATCACAAGGCCCAGGGCGTGCTTGAAGAAGATGGCCACCATGCGACCGATGAAAGCATGGGCCCCGATGCGCAAGCTGGGTTCCAGGCGCTCGTTGCGCTGATATTCTCCCAGCACCGCCCCCCCAAACGCCCCCACGAATGATCCGAGAACCGCACCAATGATCGGCACCAGCGAGTTGCCCACCGCGGCCCCCAGTAGCCCGCCCACGAATGCACCCACCACACCGGCCTTGGTGGCCCCTTGTTTGGCCGGGTAAAAGGTGCCCACCAGGAACTCCACGCCTTCACCCAGCAGGGCGATACCCAGCAGGATCATCAGCAAGGGCCAGGTGATGGGATCGAACCCGGTGACCAGCGCATGCACCAGCGCCATCCCCACCAGCACGAAGTTGCCCCCCAGCCCCAGGTAGACCAGCAGCGAGGCGGTGACCAGCAGCAGCGACCACAGGAAATACCAGGACCATTGCCCCACCGCCTGAAGGATTTCCACGTCAGTGCTGCTCCGGGTTCAAGGTTTTCTCGCCCGCCACGACACGGAACGGCAGGGTGTTTTCCACCGGAGGCAAGGTGCAGTTGTAACGGTCGGGGTTATAGTCGCACAGGGGGTTGTAGGCGAAGTTGAAGTCGAGATCCACGTTTCCCTCGGCGTCGATCTCCAGGTCCAGATAGCGCCCCCCCGGGTAGGATTCCTTGCCGCTGGTGGCGTCGAAGAAGGGGAGCCACAGATAGTCGCCGCCCTTGGGATCAGCCGGGCCAAAGACCGTCAAGGTGTGGTCCTGGTCTTCGTGGCGGAAGCGGACCTGGCCCTTGCGCAGGTAGGGAACCTCTTGCCCGGCGCGCTTGGTCAACATCACCGTGTCGGTGCCGGCCATGGCCACGAAGGGGGTCTTGAAGCGCATGGCCGGCTCGGGAAAGAAGTATTCCAGGCCTTCGAAGGTGGCCAGTCGATCGGTGGGCAGGGGGGTACGTTCAGCCACCCCGAACTCATCGTTCTTCTCGATGCGCATGTTGACCAGTTCGATTTCCTAGCGGTCGTGTTCGTCCGTATCCATGGTCAGGGGCCCGGGAGCGGGCGCTTCGGCCTGGGAGCCGCAGCCCGACAGGAGGGCAATGGACAGGACAAGAGCCAGCAAAGGCGCAAACAAACGAGGGTTCATCACGGATTATTCTCCTGGTTCACGGGTTTCGGGTTCTGCTGGTGAATGATAACATGCCCGAGTTCCGGTTTCAAAACCGCCGGCTATTGTTTACCATAGCGGTTGAACCCTCGCAACCCCCGCGCCGAAAGGAACACCCGGTGCCCCTGGACGAACTCGAGCCTCCCCGCTTCGTCGGGACAGCCGAAAAATCTGAACCCAGCCCCAACCGCTGGGTAGAACTGGCCGTGGTCCTCGCCGCCATCGTGGGCCACTTCCCCGCCCTGGGCGCCTGGTGGACCCTGGATGACTGGGGCTTGCTGGGGCAAGCCTCCGGATTGATCCCCACCGACGCGCCCCTCGGCTTTCCCGCCCGCTGGCTGAGCCAGCACCTGTACTGGGATATTCTGTATCCGGTGTTCGGCTTGTCGGCCGCGCCCTACGCCTGGTCCCGCCTCATCCTGCACGCCCTGAGCGCCTGGCTGGTCACCCGCATTGCCCTGCGGGCGGGACTCGAGGCCTGGCCCCGCCTGGTCGCCGGTCTCATGCTGGCCGTCACGCCCCTGGCCTTCACGCCCCTGTACTGGGCCGCGGGCGTCCAGGAATTGCTGGCCGCGGCCCTGGCCTTGCTGGCCGTCGAGCGCTGGCTGGCCCGGGGCCGCGCCAACATGGCCTGGGCCATTGTTTTTGCGGGCCTTTCCATGCTGGCCAAGGAGTCCGGGTTTGGACTTCCCCTGCTGTTTCTGGCTTTCCTGTGGATGCGCATCGGGCTGGACCTCGAAGACAAGGCCTACGGCTGGGCCCTGACCCTTCTGCTCCTGGTGGTGGCCGTGGTCGAGGGCACTCTGGTGATGGGCCACTTTGCCACCGGCCCCGGCGATCCCTACGCCATGGGGGGCATTGATGTCATCTTGACCAATCTGGGTGTTTTCGGGTGGTGGCTTCTGTCACCCGGCCCTCTGCTGGCCAGCAACATCCACTGGCCCATGGCCGCCGCCGGTCTCATGCTGTTCGTGGGCTGGACGGCCTGGGGCATCAACCAGCAGCGACAACGACGACCCCTGCCCCTGTTGACCCTGATGGCCGCTGTGCTGGTCATGGCTCCGGCGCTGGCCCTGCGCGGTCAGCTCCATCCTTACCTGGCCTACCTGGCCGTGGCGCCCATGGGGCTGGCCGTGGGAGCCCTGGTGCCGGGCCGCCTCGGGTTACGCGCTCCTGTGCTGGCAGGTGTGGCCGTGCTCGCCGCCGTCTGGTGCTGGTGGAGCATGGACCTGCGGCTGGGGCAAAGAGACAGCACGGGACTGCCCTCGGATCCCGTGGTCCGGGCCACCAGCATTTCCTGGCGGGTGTGCCGAGGATTGCCCGACCTGCCCCTGGAACGCGGAGAAAGCAGCACCCTGGCGGTGACTTTTCTTCAGGTGCCGCTTTCACTGGAGGCCGCCGAGATGGCCGAGCGGCTGGGCGATCGGTTCGTGCCGGGAACCCACCTCTACCACAGTCTCGGGGGCACTCTCGGCCCCCGGCTGATTCTGGACCGTCACCACGGACGCCCCGTGACCGTGGACTGGGTGAACGCCCTGTTCAGCAATCCGGGTCAGGCCCTGGTCCTGGCAGCCACCGGTTTCGAGTTCAAGCACTGGGGCAACACCGCCAACGCCGCCTATCTGGCCGCCTTGACCGACGTGGGCATGGGCCGCTTCGAGCGCGCCCGCAAGCACCTGATCCGCGCCGGTGGGCTGCAGAAAGCTCCCGGTCGTGGGCCGCAAACCGCCAGCTTCTTCTACGATCCCGCCCAGATGATCATTCCCATGGGGCAGGTTCTGAACCGCAAGGAGGAGTTTATCGACTGGACTCTGGACCTCCTGGAACAGGACCATTCCCCCCAGGAAGTGGGCGGCCTGCAAGACACCTTCATTCAGCTGCTGGCTGCCGGCACCGGGATGAGCCGCGAAGAGCTCACCGCCGGCAGCACCCTGATCGACGTTGGCAAAAAACCTGCACCTGCGACCAAACCCTCCGGAGAATAACGTGGACAACCTGACCGGATTTTTCGCCACTCCTCTCGGTCCCTGGACCGTGGGTCAGCTGGTGCTGGCCTTCGTTTTCATCGTGGCCGGTTTCATTCTGCGCGCCGTGCTCAACAGCGTGGTGACCAGGCGCCTGGCAACCCTGGCCGCCCGCACCGCCACCAAGGCCGACGACCTGGCCACCGAGGCGCTGATCAGCCCCCTCGGACTGATCGTGCCGGTGATCGGCGTTTTTCTGGCGGTTCGGACCCTGCTGGCCGCCCGCCCCGAATGGCAGGCCACCACCGACACCACCTTCAAGGTCGCCTCGATTCTGGTCTTGACCTGGACAGCCTTCCGCCTGCTCGACGCCCTGACCGTCTTGCTGGCCGAGATGGCCGATCGCACCGAGAGCAAGCTGGACGATCAACTCGTGCCGCTGGTGCGCAAGGCCACCAAGACCTTCATTGCCGTGCTGGCCTTCATCCTGGTGGCGCAGAACCTGGGCTATTCCGTTTCCGGCTTGCTGGCCGGCCTGGGCATCGGCGGACTGGCCCTGGCCATGGCGGCCAAGGACACCCTGGCCAACCTGTTCGGTTCCATCATGATCCTCATCGACCGCCCATTTCACGCCGGTGACTGGATCACCTTTCCCGGAGGCGACGGCGTGGTCGAGGAGGTCGGCCTGCGCTCGACCCGGGTGCGCACCTTCGCCAAGACCGTGGTCAGCATTCCCAACCAGGCCCTGGCCAACGCCACGGTGGAAAACCACAGCCTGATGCCCAAGCGGCGCATCAAGTTCACCCTCGGGGTCACCTATGACTCGTCGGTGGACCAGGTGCGCACGCTCGTCGACCAGACCGAGCAGTACCTCAAGAGCAACCCCGACATCGACCAGGAGTTCATGCTGGTCAAGTTCACCGAGTTCAACAACTCGAGTCTGGATCTGTTCATCTATTGCTTCACCGTGACCACCGACTGGACGAAGCATCTTTCCGTGCGGCAAGACGTGAACCTGCGCATCATGGAACTGGTGGAACAGAACGGCATGAGCATTGCCTTCCCCACCCAGACGGTGCACCTGATGGAGGAAAAGGCGGAGGCCTGATTCGTGAACGCCATCCAAAAGAAGAGCAGTCGCCAGCGCGAAGGGTTTGCCCTGATGGGCATCCTGGTGGTCATTGCCGTGGTGGCCATTCTGGCCGGCGTGCTGGGCCCCATGGCCTATTGCCAGATGATGGAAGGCAAGGTCCGCGACACCCAGCAGGAAATGCAGACCATCGAAAGGGCGCTGGGCCGCTTCTACACCGACACCGGCCGGTTTCCAACGGAGGCCGAGGGCCTGGCCGCTCTGGTGACCGACCCCGGCCTGCCCGGCTGGCAGGGGCCCTACCTGACGGGCACGCGCTGGGCCTCCATGGAGGAAATGGCCCGGGACGCCTTCGGGGAAGCATATGTGTACGACCTGGACCCCGATCTGAATCCGCCCGCGACCGCCGAGATCCTCCTGGCCAGCGGCGGCAGCGACAACACCCTCACCTCAGGCAGCCTCAACGGGACCTGGTCGATCAGCAGCCCGGGCAATGACATCCTCGTCCAGGTGAACAACGATCGCTGGAACCGGGGCAAATCAGGGGCGGCCCGGGAAGAATTGCAAGCCCTCAGCGATGCCGCCCGGGCCTACTTCCAGGACCACGGGATCTTCCCCACGGCGTTTTCGGACCTGGCTGGCGCCTACCTGGACGCCGGGCTGGCCCAGGAAGCCTTCACCGACCCCTGGCAACGTTCTTACGG
>JAZBOO010000213.1:0-13087 GCA_036351155.1 Candidatus Krumholzibacteriia bacterium
ATGGTCTGACCGTCGTCGTCGATGTGGTACCCGATGTGCAGGTCGTTGATCCGCTGCGTGTACTTCCACAGCCCTTCGTTCAGAAGATTCTCGAAGTGGGTGAGGTGTCGGGGCCCCTCCTGGATGGTGCGCGACTGGTCGATCTGCAGCAGGGTCTGGGCCAGGAAAAGTTTGCGGCGGGCCTCGTAGCGCACCCGCTCGTTCTCTCCGTGAAAGGAAAGTCCCATCAATTCCCGCACATCGAGGGTGGCGGCCACCACCGGCGACAGAACCACGGCCGGCCGGCTGTGCTCGGGCAACAGGGCGATGGTCGAGGCGATGTAGGTGTCGGCCTCGGCCAGATACTCCTGGGCTCGGCTCTGGAGGCGATGGGTGTTGACCTGGCGGCGGTCGGTGTCCAGAGGGTAGAACAGGCGGGTCAGCTCATGGCCGTAGGCCTCGTCGTCACGCATGATGCGGCGGTAGGTCAATCGGTTGAGGTACAGCTGGCGGGTGCTCTGGGAGGCGAAGTCGGGGTCAAGCATGGGATGGGCGGTGAAGTCCACCGCCCATATATCCCCATTGTTTTCTCTGCTGATCCGGGAGGCGTCAACCCAGCCTTGATACATTGTCGAGGTACCACCTTGGTGCCGGGTAAGGGTTCACGGTCAGGTCAGATCATGTCGAGAACCCGGGCCAGATCGGCTTCAATGTCCTCGTAGGACTCGCAGCCCACCGCAATACGCACCAGGTCATCGGTGATGTCGGCCTTCAAGCGCTCCGCCACCGGAATACCCGCGTGGGTCATGCTGGCCGGGTGCTCGATCAACGATTCGATGCCCCCGAGGCTGACCGCCAGGGCGGGCACTTCCACGTTGTTGATGAGGGTCTTGCCTGCTTCGAGGCCCCCCTTGACGCCGAAGCTCATCACCGCGCCGGGTCCGCGCATCTGGCGCTTGCCCAGGGCGTACTGGGGATGGCTTTCCAGGCCCGGATACCGGATCCAGGTCACCTTCGGGTGATTCTCCAGGAAGACGGCCAGTTTCTGGGCATTTTCCATGGCGCGGTCCATGCGCAGTCCCAGGCTCTTGACGCCGCGCAGCACCAGCCACGCCTGATGGGGATCCATGGTGCCCCCGATATTATAATGGACCTTGCGCAACCTGGCGAGCACATCCGGGTCCTTGGCCACCACCATGCCTGCCACCACGTCCGTATGGCCGTTGATGAACTTGGTCATGCTGTGCAGGACGATGTCCGCACCCTGCTGCAGGGGGTTCTGCAAGTAGGGGGAGGCGAAGGTGTTGTCCACCACCAGCAAGGCGCCGTGCTTGTGGGCGATCTCGGCACAGGCCGCGATGTCGGTCATCTTCAGGGTGGGGTTGGCAGGGGTTTCCACGTAGACCAGCTTGGTCTGGTCGGTCATGGCCGCCTCGACGTTGGCCGGATCGGTGCTGTCCACAAAAGAACTTTTGACCCCGAAGCGAGGATACTCGGTTTCGAGAATCATCCGACTGGGTCCGTACAGACTCTCGGTGGCCACGATGTGGGTGTCCACGCCCAGGAAGGTCAGGTAGACCATGTTGACGGCGGCCATCCCGGTGGCGGCAGCCAGTCCACCGCAAGCGCCTTCCAGCTCGGCGATGTTGTTCTCCAGGGCCTCGGTGGTGGGGTTGCCCAGGCGGGTGTACTTGTAGCCGGGCTCACCGCCGAAGCAGGCGGCCCCATGATCGGCATCCCGGAAAGCGAAGGTCGAGGTCTGGTAAATCGGAGTCGCGACGGCGCCGGTGGCGGGGTCGATATGCTGTCCGGCGTGGATCATCTTGGTGTTCAGGCCGCGCTTGCTGATATCTTTCATGACAGTTCGCCTTTCCTGGTCGGGGTGGGGCCTGGCGGCCGGGAAACCCGAACCTCTGAGGTTTTGGGAGGGCATAGATCTCATGCACTGCTCAAATATCGTTCATCACTACATCGTTATCAAGGGATGTTTGGCCCTGCCAGGGGCTAAATCCTCCTGAAAAGGAGGGTTATTGACCTGTCCTCGCCTTCTCCAGGATGGCCATCAGCCGTTTCATGTGGGCAGTACGGTCGGCATGGTCCACGGCCCACTTGCGGCAGGCGACGCCGCGGTCCTTGCTCTGGTCTTGGTGGCTCCTGGTGGCTTCCAGCATGGCCTGGAGCATGGCCTCGGGATCGCCCGGGGCCACCACCCAGCCGGTTCGCCCTTCCACGATCATCTCCGGAATCCCCCCCATTCTTGTGCCGACCAGAGGAATACCCGAAGCCAATGATTCCAGTGCAGCCATGGGCCCATTTTCATACCACCGCGAGGGCATGATGGAAAACCGGGCCCGGCTCAAAGCCAGCCGGAGGCCATCAATGTCAAGGGATCCGAGAACTTCTACCGATTTAAGCCCCAGCTGGGAAATGCGCGCGAGGAGATTCTGTTCACAAGGGCCAGTCCCGGCGACCAGAAACCGCAAGGGCTTGTCCAGTGTTCCATTCCGATGTCCCCGTTCCCACAGGGATAAGGCATCCAGAACGGTCCTGATGCCTTTCTCCCGGGAGATTCTCCCGAAATAGATGAATGCATCCTTCTCTTTGGCTGCGGGAATCTGATCGGGGTGCCAAAAATCCAGATCCACAAAATTGGGGAGGTGGACGAGCTTGCCTGTCGGATAGCCCCACTGGGCATACTTTTCCTTGTAGAACCCACTCGGACACAAGAACACCTTCACGGTCTCCTCGTACATCCTCCGGGTTCTCTGGTGCAACGTTTCCACCGCCGCCAGCAACGAGGCCGCCCGCGACTCCTTCACGCACTTGCCCAGCACCGCATTGTGCAGGTGCCCACCCTTGCATTTCTCGCACACCTCGTCTTGCCTCAGCATGTGGATGGCCGGGCACAGCAGGCGCAGGTCATGCAAGGTCATGACCACGGGAATCCCGTGGCGGGCCAGTACCGGCAGGATGGAGGGGGTCAGGTGATGGTAGATGTTGTGCAGGTGGGCCACGTCGGGTCGGGCTTCCTGGATCAGAGCCTCCAGCTTCCTGGCGGCCTCGCGATTCCAGACCAGGCTGGCCGCATCGCCCAGAGCTCCGAGTCCGAACCGTGGCGCACTGTAGTCCCGGGCCTTGACAAAGAATCGGTCCCAGGGGGTGGGCCGGGCGTGTTCATCGGCCATGGCGAAGGGAATCACGTCCCATCCCGCGGCGGTCAGATCCTCTTCCTCCTGCACCAGATACCGCCCCACGCCGCCGGCAGGTCCGACATCGTGATAGAACTTGTTGATCAAGAGAAGTCGGGGCCTGGCCATGGGTGCTCCGTGTGAAGGAGGGAGAACGAGGTCCATTCCCTTCCATCAATAACAATGGGCAAACAACTGGTCAACCTTTCCTGTTGCCGAACGATAACAAGAGGTGAATCGGAAACCACTTCCGGGATTGCTGATGCCCGGAAGCTCCACCTGACCTGCGCCATCGACCCATGGAGCCCGGAGTGCGAATCTGGAATCGAGCGAACCATACCCTGCGCAACCAGGTCCTCTGGCGCATTGTTCCCGGGGTGACCCTGGCTCTGGTTCTGACCATTGCGGTGGGGTGGGGAATCCTGGTCCATGGCCTCCAGGACAGCATGAAGGCGATGGGGCAACGGCAACTTGATCTCCAGCTGGAGGGTGTGGCCAGCCGCGCCATCGGTGCCAGCCTGACGGCCCAGCCGGCGGCCACCTGGCGGGAGAGTGATCGTTCCTGGCAGCCTCGGAGCGGCTCCCTTCCCATCGCCCTGGGTTCCTTGACGACCTGGCTCGCCCATCACGACCGCCAGCTCTCTCCCGATTTTCAGCCGGCCACCTGGGCGGGAGCCCGCAGTCAGGATGATCCCTCTCTGGCCGTGGCCGCGCCGGATCAGAAGATCCTGGTGTTCCCCCCCGTGCTGGACTCGGGCTCGGACCATGCCCGGGGCTGGCTCCCGGTGCTGGTGACCGACGGCCGGAATCCCCGACGCCAGGGTTCGCTCCATGCCTTGCCCCTGAAAGAACTGGTGTCCAGGTGTTCAGACGGTGACGGGCTTTGTCTTCTCGACTCGGCCAACCGCGTGGTGTTTTGTGCCGATGGAAGGGTTCCTCTGGGGACCCGCATGTCCGGGACTGGCCAGCTGGGAGGGCAACCTTTCCTGGTCAGCCGGGACCAGCGCACGGGCTTGACCGCCCTGTCGGTGCAGCAATCCACGGCGCTGAATCGGGTCTTCACCCTGGTGGCCATCCTGTCGGCGACAGCAGCGATGACTGTTATCCTGCTCATTGTCCTGGGTGTTCATGCGGTGGTGGGGCGGGCCTCGCGGCAGATCGCCGACCTGTCTCGCAACATGGAAGCCCTGGCCGCCGGCGATTACAGCGGCCGCATGCCGCGACACCGGCACGATGAAATCGGCACCCTGGTGGGGTACTTCAATCTCATGGCCGTCAGTCTGGACGAGGCTCATCGCCAGGTGAATGAAAAGGCCGGCCGCCTGCGTGCCGCCCTGGAAAACATGCGCATGCTGGACAAGGCCAAGGACAATTTCCTGGTGCTCATTTCCCACGAGGTGCGCACGCCCTTGACGGCCATCATGGGGGGGGTGGATTTCCTGCGCAAGTCGGTGGAGAATGTCCCCGCTTCCGAAAAGGAAATCCTCGACCGATTGAACGTGGATGAGATCACCAGCATCATCCAGAGCAGCGGTGAGCGTCTGAGCGGGTTCATGAACGATGCCATCCAGATGACCACCCTCGGTTCATCGGAGTCGCTGCTGCGGCTGCAGCCGGTGGCGGTGCGCGAGGTCGTGTCCGAATCACTGGCCGCACTGTCCACCCAGATCCAGGAGAAGGCCTTGACCGTTCACAACCACCTGGATGGTGAAGTGGAGTGGGCACTGCTGTGTGACCCGGGGGTTTTCCAGGTCGGGATGAACAAGGTGATGCACAACGCCGTCCGCCACAATCGACCTTCCGGGGTGATCGTGATCAGGGAAGCTTCCGCCATTCCCGGTCTGGGGACAACGAACCAGCTGGTTTCCCTGGAGGGCAGCCGTCGCCTGGAAAACCAGCCCGCCTTCGCCGAATACGAGGACGAGGAGCTCCGCTGGAAACTGCTGGAAGTCTTCAACACCGGAGAACCCATCCCCGAGCATCGGCGTGCGGCCCTGTTCGGAAAATTCGAGATGGTGGGACCCATGGAAAACCACCAGAAGGGTTCGGGCCTCAGCCTCCCCATTGCCAAGGCCGCTTTCGAAAGCCACGGCGGGGGGATCTATCTGCACTGCGATGAATCGGACGGCAATGCTTTTTTCCTGCTGGTGCCGGTCATCAAGCTTCAGCCCCTGGCTCTGGAACAGTCCCGCCTGGCCGAGAAGCTGTCAGGGGACGAGCAAGGGCAGGGTCAGGTCGGCACTGCCTGGGACAAAGACATCGGCCAGGTGACTGACTCCGCTGCGTTCGAGGTTGAACTCGCAGATGGTGGCCCCGGCGGCCCGGGCGGCATCGACCAGCCCGGCGGCGGGATAAACGGCTCCGGCGGTGCCCACGACCAGGAAAAAGTCGCAGTTCCTGGACTCCTCGAATGAACGGCGCATGACCTCCGGGTCAATCCCCTCACCGAACCAGACCACACCTGGGCGTTCCATGCCCCCACATTTTTCACAGTGCGGCACCTTCTTCAGTGGAAATGTCCGGTCCAGGCGCTCGCGGCCACACGCGCTGCAACGCACTTTCCAGATCGCCCCGTGAAACTCCAGAACATCGGTGCTGCCGGCTTCCTGGTGGTACCCGTCCACGTTCTGGGTCACCACCACCACCTGGGCATGGGCTTCCAGGGCGGCCAGGGCCTCGTGGGCGGCGTTGTATCCCGAGGCGGCGATCAGCCCACGGCGCCAGTCGTACCACTGCCACACCAGTTCCGGATCACGCGCAAAGGCCTCGGGGGTGGCCAGCTCTTCGGGGCGGTACTGACTCCACAGGCTGTCCTGTGCGCCCCGGAAGGTGGGAATGCCGCTGGCCGCGGAAATCCCTGCGCCGGTGAAGGCGACCACCCGGGTGGTGGGTGTCAGCGAGGAGGAGATCCTCTGGAGATCCCTGCGTACCTGGTCGTCGATCGGCATGGTCCATCCTCCGGGTTTGGCATTTGCCACAGCAAGCATATATAGTGAGCATACCGTGACCGGAGTGGACCTTCCAGTGCCATCACCCTAGCCTGTGAGCTGTTTTTGTGCCCACATTCCTGCTGACCCTGCTGATTCTGATCTCGTCCGCTCTGGTCCAGGCGCAGACCTTGCCTGTGGTGCGATTCGTGGTGGAAACCGATCACGGTCGAAACGTCGCCGAGCAATGCCGTGAAGTCTGGCTCAGTGAAGGCCCTCGGCTGGTGGAGGATCTGGTGCCGGCAGGTACACCCTTGGACAGCGTGACCTGCCTGATCATGGAAAGCGCAACCTTCGCCGCACGCTTTGCGGGCACTGCCCCGGACTGGGGTGTGGGGCTGGCCTTTCCCGGCGGAAGGTTCGTGGCCCTGGATTACCAGCGGTTGCCGGCCGTGGGCCGCGGTGTGCGCGAAGTTTTTCTGCATGAGATGGTCCATGCCCTCCTGTTCCAGGGTGCGGGGGAGACCTGGCTGCCCACCTGGTTCCATGAAGGCTGTGCCATGCGCTACTCGGGCGAGTGGCGCTTTTCCGACACGGTGTCCCTGGTTCTCGATGGTCATGTTCCCAGCCTGGACCGGCTGCAGGGGCGATTTCCCGCCTCACCTCTTCCGGCCGATCGCGCCTACCGCACCAGCCTTCTGGCCGTCAATCGCCTGATTGCCCACCATGGGTCCCGTGCTCCCGGCCGGGTGGTGGAGGCCTCCGTCCGAAACGGAAACTTTTCCCTGGGTTTCGCCGAGGCCACCGGAGAATCGCTGGACGGGTTCATTGACGACTTTGCCAGCTCCATGCGGTGGCGCCTGGGCTGGCTGGTCATCCTGACCCGGTGGCCCACCCTGTTCGTCATCATGGGCCTGGTGTTTCTGGCCGGTGCCGGGCGCAAGTTCGTGCTGGCGCGTCGCCGACTGGCCGAGATGGCCGACGAAGAGGCCTGACCCGCCAGCGCGTACAGGGACATTCTTTCCTCCCCCCTTGCATTTTGCCCGCCGGACAGGGCGGAAAACATTGCCGCCTGACGCCAGGCAGAGGATTGGCCTCTGAACCGCGTGCCGGCCGGCCGGATGGGCCGTCCCCTTGGCCTGTTTGACCCCAGCATGGCCCATGATTCCCCATGATGGGGTCCTCCCCGCTCCGCCCCGTGCCCTGGCACTCCAGTTGCAATTCCTGGAGTAATCAGGGTTCAGAACGGGAAAATCGCAATGGCGAGCTGGAGGACAACGGTGGGAATCATGAACAAATACGGAAAAATGATCGTGGTGCTGGTGGTGCTTCTGGCCGCGGGAACGGCCTGGGCTCAGGAACAGGACTACCGCTTCCACTGGGCGCCCAGCCCGGTGGTCGACAGGGTCGGGAACGAACACCCCACCGCCGTGGAATATGAAGTCTACCTGTCCCAGAACGGAGGCTTCGATGAGCTGGTGGCCACCGTCTACGGCGACACCACGTTCACGCTGGCGGCGGAGCCCGGTATCGTCCACCGCATCCGGGTGGCCGGGGTGGATGCCCAGGGCCGTCGTTCGGTCAAGAGCGAGTGGTCCGATCCCATCTACTTCGAGGAAAACCGTTCCTCGTCCGTGCCTCCAGCCGCAGCTCTCCGGCAGAACTATCCCAACCCGTTCAATCCCGAAACCCGCCTGGTCTACGGTATTCCCACGGACATCGCCCTGGGAGATCGGGTGCAGCTGGACATCTTCAGCCTGGACGGCCGCAAGGTGCGCACCATGGAGATCGATCGGACTCCCGGCTGGCACGAGGTGACCTGGGACGGCACCGATGATCGGGGACGCACCCAGAGCACGGGTATGTATGTGACGCGCCTGGTGGTCGGGACCGCGGTGGAGACCGGCAAGATGACCATGGTCAAATAAGGCTCGAGCCAGGAACAAGGTCGCCCCACGAACTGTGAACTCACTGGGCCTCGGGAATGCCGCCGGACGGATACCCGAGGCCCTTTGTTGGGGATTTCCATCCTGCCGCTTTCCAAAGCCCCCTTGACGGGTTATTTTAGCGCCTCGAAAATGCTGGATTTCCGGATATCTGATACGAGGGCGCAAATGACAGACCACGAGAGCGGGGGACCTTCCCTGATCAAGCTCGGCAAGTTGGCGAACGGCAAGGACTTCGACAAGCTGGAAAGCCTCTGGGTACCGGCACTGGAGAGCGGGCAATACACCTGGCGCGAACTGATTCCCATCGCCGGGCAGGTAGGACGCCAGGGGGCCCCGGAACGCTCCGACACCCTGATGGAAATCCTGGTGGACTGGGTGGAAAATAAAGAGGGTCCCGCCGCAGCCCTTGAAGTGGCCCGCGAAGCGGGTATTCAGTTGCCCACCGGCAAAGCCTTGCGACTCATACTTCACCGCCTCTACAAGCAGAACCATCCCGACTTCGAAGAACTCCCCCTCCTGCTCGAAAAACTGATGCCCGCGGGCTGCCTGCTGAACGAAGCGGTCCCTCAGATGGACCTCTATGTTCAGCTGCCGGCCGGCGCCTTTGCCCTGGATCAGGAATACCTGGTGCCGGGCCTGGTGGAGTGGGTCGATGCCGAGAAGGGTCTGATCGGCGTCCTGTTCGAAGACCGGCGCCATGAATACGGGCCTGCCACGGCCAAGAAATTGCTGCCGCGCCCGGCCGACTTCTTTCCTGCTCTGGTTCTCTACAACCCGGATCGCCTGCGTGAAGTTGCGGATAGTGACCCGGTCGAGTTCGTGAAGATGGCCCTGCGTTCCCAGCGTGAGAACCGTCTGGCCTACAAGGATCTCAAGGGTTCGGTGGTGGATCTTCTGGGTGAAAAAGGCTGGAAAACCTGGTGGCAGAACGCCAAGCGTGAACTCAAGCGTGAACCCATCATCGGAATGTCCGCCGGCAGCCAGCCTTCCTTCCGGATCTTGCGGCAAGCTGATCGCTACGAGGACCGAGTGCGCCGCGAATTCGACTTCCAGAAGAACCCGCTGGACAAGCTGCTGAAGGTTCTGGCCTACCTGGACGAGGTGGGGCGGGAAGAGAAGCAGACCCCGGGCCAGGAAGTGGCCGACCCCGAGTTGCTGGCCCACCTGGGCAACGGTGCGGCCAAGGTGGCCGTGTCGGTGCTCAAGGAAAGCCCCAGCCTGGCTCTGGCGGGTCTGGCGCTCCATGCGGAAATCGCCGCGCGCGGGGTGGCCGTGGCCAAGCCCAATCCCAAGGCGGGGGCGGCGGTCGTGGCGAGGATTGCCGACGCCGGTGAACTGGTGGGAGCCCTGCCCGAAGCCCTCCTGCAGCGGATCATGGCCTACATTCGCACCACCATGCCCGACCGCTGGGGCGAGGTGTGGGCCCTGGTGCTCATGCGTGCCGGCAAGCGGCTTTGCGATACCATCACCCGCGGCCTGATCGAGGGCAACCAGAAGGAAGCCCTGGAAAGCGCCCTCCTGCAGGCGGTGGCCAAGCCCACCAGCAGTCCTGATCTGCTGGGCTGGTTGTGGCGTACTCGTCACGCCAGCAGCGCGGCCAGCCAGTTCCTGGTCAGCCTGGAAAGCTTGCCGGTGGACACCATTGGCGACGCCATGTTCAGCCTGCTCGATTCCCAGGGTAAGCTGTACGGCATGTCCATGGACGAGGATCATCTCAAGAGCCTGGAGAGCGGACGGCTGGCCCTGGCCACCCAGAGCTCCAGGCCCTTGCTCGGCTTGATTGATTCCGCGGACCGGAACCGCGCCATGGTTCTGAAGCGCATCATCGAATCGAACCATGGCCTGGCGCCCTCCATGCGGACCCAGTTGCTCGGCTACCTGCGCTCGAAGTTCGCCGACATCTTCATCGAGATCACGCGGGAGTGGGAAGACGCCACCACCGTCTACACCACCGAGACCGGGTTGCGGCAGGTCCAGGATGCTCTGGAACACATCAAGGATGTGGAGATCCCCGAAGTGGCCGCGCAGATCGGAGAGGCCGCCAGCCATGGCGATCTCAGCGAGAATGCGGAGTACACCGCAGCCCTGGAGAAACGTGACCAGCTGTTCAGTCGGGCCAACTCCATCGAGGCGGATCTGAACCGCGCCGTGATCATCACCCCGGACATGGCGGCCAGTGATTTCGTCAATGCCGGCACCCGGGTCACCGCGCAGGCCGAAGAATCCGGCCAGGAAGAGATCTACACCTTCCTGGGTCCCTGGGATACCGATGTTGAGCAGAAAATTCTGAACTACCAGGCCCCGCTTTCCATGGCCTTCATGGGGGCCAAGGTGGGCGATCGCGTGGTTTTCGGTGAGGAAGGTGAGCAGCGGGCCTGGACGGTCATCAAGATCGAACCGGCCTTGTAGTTCCCCTTTTTCAGCTGTAGAGGCACCGACGGCCGGGATTTTTCCCGGCCGTTTTTTTTGCTCAAGTGGGGGAGAAAAACCCCGATCAAATACCTGGAGTAAGCGGCTCCCAGGAGGAAAGCCGCATCGCCCTACCTCCCAGGAGTCCGGGACGGGCGAAAAATCCGTCCCGATCGAGAAAGGAAATCACGTCATGAGGGATTGGAAGATGACAAACCGCAAGGGATTCACATTGATCGAGATCGTCATCGCGGTGGCTATCGTGGCCGTTTTCGCCGCGGCGATCAGCCCAATGGTGTTCCGACACCTTGAAGACGCCAAGGTCAGCAAGGCCCAGAACGAGACCGAAACCATCGCCAGCGCGATCCTGAGCTATTACAAGGACGTGGGCAAGTGGCCGGTGACCAGCGCCAACGGTCCCAGCGGCAACGGTATCAGCCGCGTGGTGAGCTCCACCAAGGTGGCCACCGGTGCCGGTACGGGTGCGGCCTCCGGGGCGACCAACTGGGGCGCCTACGGGACGGCCAAGGACCTGGGCGACTATCTGTATTACAACAACCCCGATGACGATTCCAGCGCGACAGGCTCAGGCGCGGATCAGAACGGCCAGGACTGGCCCACCACCGGCCCCAACGCCTGGCGTGGTCCTTACCTGGACAGCTATGAAATCCTGGATCCCTGGGGAAATGCTTATGTGGTCAACTCCCGGTACTTTCCGGGCGGCAACTACACCGGCTCCGTGCGCCACCGGGTGTTTGTCCTGAGCGCCGGTTCCAACGGTGTCTGGGAAACGGGTTTCGCCGATGCCGCCACCGAGGAAATCCAGGGCGACGACATCGGAACCGTGGTGACCATCCGTTAAGTTCAGATGGAAATTCTTCGGAGATAATCCGGCACGAAAATAAGCGCCCGGCCTGTCAAGGTCGGGCGCTTGGCTTTGGTCCGGAAAGATCTGCCTACATGGCGCCCTCGATCTCGGCCAGGGTCTTCTTCACATCGGCGGCAATCGCTTCCCCTTCCAGCAAGGTGGGGGTCAACAGCATCACCAGTTCGATGTTGGTCTTCTGCTGGCCCGTCTTGCCGAACAGATAGCCCAGCAGGGGGATGTCCTTGAGAATGGGAACGCCCGACCGGGTGTCTTGCGTGCGCTCGGACATCAGTCCGGCGATCACCAGGGTTTGCCCGGCTCTCACCTTCCCCACCGTGTCCAGCTCACGCACCGACAAAATCGGGGCCGTGTCCTGGTTGGGGCTCTCGGCGATGCCGGTGATGTCGCTGATGGTCGGATGAACGTTCAGGGTGATGGAACCATCGCTGCTGACCTGTGGGGTCACGTCCAGGACCACGCCCACGGAAACACTCTGGGCGGTGTAGTTCACCACCGGTTCGCTGGCCACCCCGTTGGTGATGATGGCGGGCTCCACCTCGGCCTTGAAGAAGATGTCCTCCTTGACCACCCGCACCACGGCCTTCTGGTTGTTCAGGGTGGTGACCCGAGGCGTGCTGATGCTCTTGATATCCCCGCTGGTGCTCAGGGCCTGGAAAACCCCGGACATGTGCTTGGAGTCCACCACGAACTGGAAAAAACTGTCGCCCAGGTTGGCGGGCCGACCCAGGGTGGTCAGGCTGGCATTGCCGTCGGATTTGGCGAAGGTGTCCCAGTTCACGCCGGTCTGTTGATCGTGGTCCAGAGACACTTCCATGATGCGCACTTCGATGGCCACCTGGCGCTGCAAGGACTCTTGCAGGTGGATCAGCAACTGCTCGGCCTGGGCCACCCGGTCGAACTCCGCGGTCACGTGCACCAGGCTGGCCATGGGATTGATGACCAGGGTGCGTCCCTCGGGATCGGACAGGGAAGTGGCCTGGGCGCTCTGGCTTTCGGAGCCGGACGCTTCGGGGTTGGTGCCCTGGAAAATCAGGACCTTCAACGCATCCATGACCTCGGGCCACACCGACATGGTGGCCGTGCTGGTGACATGGCTCTTGTTCTGGTTCTGGCCGCCCCCGCCACCTTCGCCGCCGCCGCTTCCGCCCCCACCGCCGGAAGACTCTTCGCTGCCCGCGGAAATCTCCAGTTCACCACGGCCTTCGCGCAAGGTCACGGGATAGTCGAACTTGAACCAGCGGGTGACCATTCCCCTCTTGTGGACAACGAGCACCCCCTCGTTCATGGAGTAGCCCAGTCCGGTGGGTTTCAGAATGGCGTCCAGCGCCTGGCTCAGGGGCACATTCTCCAGGTGGACGTTGACGTCCCCCATCACATCAGGGGCCATCTGCAGCCCCAGGCCCGCATTGCCGGCCACGCTGCGCAGGATTTCCCGCACATCGACCCAGTCGTTGGTCACGATGGACACGGGACCCAGTTCCTGGTCCCACCTGTCCGCCGCACTGGACTGGGCCCAGGCCGGTCCGACCAGCATCAGGAGCCCCAGCGTGCCCAGCAGGGCCCGACTCATCCATCCGTGTGTCAATATCCGATTCATGGCAGAATCCTTTCTTGCAACCATGGTCTGACTTCTCGTCCGTTTATCCTGTGGTCGGCCGCTGGCCGACAGTGACCTGCAGCTTGCCGTCCTGACCGCTCTTGTTGGTCAGGGGCAGAAATTTCTTGGAACCCTGACCTGTCTGGATC
>JAZBOO010000214.1:0-3995 GCA_036351155.1 Candidatus Krumholzibacteriia bacterium
AAATAACAACCTGCTTGAAATCGATAGTCGTATCCAATTTGACATCAAGGTGTCAAATGCTATGTTGATCGCGTCTGCAGCCACAGTGGCTGCCGTTACAATGTCCTCAGGAGGATCACAATGCCTGCTATCGTCGACGTCAGCAAATGCAATGCTTGCGAAGATTGCATTGATGCCTGCCCCACCGAAGTTATCTCCATGGTTGACGGCCATGCTTTCGTGAATGCCGATGAGTGCATCGACTGCGAAGCCTGCGTGGACGCCTGCCCCGAGGAAGCCATTTCCATGGTGGACTAGTTTTCGTTTTTGACGAAAACTTTCGATGCATCGCGAGAAGTTGAATAAGCAAGAAGTTGTCAAGCCAAGGGGCGCTCTGCAGGGCGCCCCTTGTCGTATCTGAATGCTGACTCTCTGCTACACGTCCTCGATCACCACCGCCGTCCCGTAGGCCAGCAGCTCGGCCGCATGCTCCATCATCTCGCTCGTGGCAAAGCGCACGCCCACCACCGCGTTGGCGCCGTTGGCCCGGGCCTCGGCCACCATCCGATCGAGGGCCTCCTCCCGGCACTCGGCAATCATCTTGGTATAGTCACCAATTTCCCCGCCCACCATGTTCTTCAACCCGGCCATGAAGTCATGTCCCAGGTGGCGGGCCCGGATGGTGTTGCCCCGCACAAGGCCAATGGTGCGCACGATCTTCTTGCCTGCCACCGTGTGGGTGGTGGTCACCAGGAAGGGTTCCGTCATTGTGGTGCCTTTCTGCCGGCGATCCCCGCAAGGATCAACGTTTGATGTCCCGGTAACGGGTGTGTTTCCGCGTGTGGATGCGTTCGCGGATGACCGAGACCAGCAGGGTCAGAGAACCGGCCGCCACGATGAATATGCCGGCCTTGATGGGCTGGGAAATGGCCGTTGTCGAGACCAGGGTCATGGCCAGCTGGACCAGTGTCCAGGATCCCAGCAGGATGATGCCTGCGGTCAGCAGGATCCAGCCGATGGACCGCTCGGCCCGGTTGTACACGCTGTGCCAGAAGGCTTCCCACTCCTCGGCGGGAGGTTCCTTCAGGCGCATCTGTCCGGTCAAATCTTTCAAGCGGCGCAGCTCTTCCACTTCACGCCGGGTGTCTTCGTTCTCCTCCAGATGAGCTCTGATGCGCGCCTCGTCGTGAGGTTCCAGTTCTCCGTCGACAAAGGCGGACAACAGGTGGGCTTCCTTCCGGGGGTCAAAGGGCCCTGACCTGTTCACGATGCTTCCTCCAAGCCGGCCGTTTCCCGCAGCCGGGTTCGGGCCGCATGCAGCCGCGACATGACCGTGCCCAGGGGCACGTCACACACGGTCGCAATTTCGCGGTACTTCATGCCCTGGAAATGGTAGAGGACAAACACCTCACGCATGTCCGGGGGCAGTTCCTGGATCCCGTTCCAGAGCCGTCTCTTCAGGTCGCTGACCACGGTTTCTTCCAGCGGGTCGGGCCGACCATCCGATTCGTGCACCCATTCCAGGGGCACCTCTCCCTTGTGCCGCTTTTCGTCGCGCCGCTGGTTCAAGGCCGTGTTGCGGACGATGCGGTAAAGCCACGGGAAAAACGGTTCATCCAGGCGGAACCGGCCAAGACTGCGGTGCACGCGAATGAAAGCCTTCTGCATGGCGTCCATGGCGTCGTCATGGTTGCCGGTCAGGCTCAGCGCGATGCCATAGGCTCGATGCCGGTAGCGCGTCATGAGATCCTCGAATCCCTTCGTTTCGCCGGTCAGAAAACGCACGATATCCGCGCGATCCTCCGCCCGTTGCCGGTCGTCCAGCTGGTCTGCGGACACGTCGGCAGAACCCGGGGACGTGGAAGGTACCCCGCCCCCGGCGGGATTATTCGAGGATTCGAAGGAAAAAAGCCCGAACAGCAATCAACTCTCCTTGGAGGGCTTGCTGGCAATCCAGGGGATATCCGGCAGGCCGGCGGCCGCGTTGACCGCCCGGGCGGCCGTGAAAAGGAAATCGCTGAGCCGGTTCAGCCAGGCCACCGCATCGGCCGGGATCGGTTCATGGGTGGCCAGTTCCACACACTTGCGTTCCACGCGCCGGCAAACAGTGCGGGCCACGTGAATCTGGGCGGCGGCCAGGTGTCCGCCCGGCAAGATGAAGTTTTTGAGGGGCGCCAGTTCTGCGTCCATGGTGTCGATGTGCTGTTCCAGATCCGCCTGGGTAAAGGAGGGAACATGGATGTCGGACCCGCCCGCCAGGATATCCCGGCACAGACTGGGGTTCGCCAGAACGCCCCCCAGGTCGAACAGCCGACTTTGAATACCGTGGAGGATGGCGTGCAGGTCCAGGTTGCCCACCATGTTCAGGCGAGAGTCGGCGGCCAGGGAAGCCGCAGCCACACCCAGCAGGCTGTTCAGCTCGTCCACATCGCCGTAAAGATCGACCCGTTCCTGGGACTTGGGGACGCGGGAGCCGTCACCCAGCGAAGTTTCACCGGTGTCACCGGTCCGTGTATAGATACGCGCCATGAGGGGCACTCCCATCTGAATGAAAAACCATTGTCTGCAATATTGTGACAAAAGCGGGGCCAGGGGAAGCATAGATCCCCCGCCCGAAAAAAAAGCCCCCCTGAGCGGAGCAGGTACTATATTTTACACGAGTATAACCATACTGCCCACCTTCCAAAGGAGCCAGCCATGCCTATTTCCCGACGGATTGCCGCCTACCAGGAAAAAGGATCGTGGATCCGGAAGCTTTTCGAGGAGGGCGCCCAGATGGCCGCAGATGGAAGTGGGCTGCCGGTTTATGACTTCAGCATCGGCAACCCAGACCTGGAGCCCCCCGCCGAGTTCAAGCAGGCTCTGCGCGACATCCTGGACAGCGAAGAAAAAGGCACCCACAAGTACATGGCCAACATGGGCTATCTGGAGACGCGCCGGGCGGTGGCCGACTCCCTGGCCCAGGACCACGATCTGCCCTTTGCCCCCGAGAACATCACCATGACCGTGGGCGCGGGCGGGGCCATCAACGTGGCCTTCAAGGCGCTGCTCGATGTGGGCGAAGAGGTCATCGCCATTGCCCCCTACTTCGTGGAATACCGCTTCTACGCCGAGAATCACGGGGCCCAGCTGGTCGTGGCGGAATCCGCGCCCGACTTCGACTTCGACATCGAGGACATCGAGGCCAAGATCACCGACAAGACCCGCATCGTGGTGATCACCAATCCCAACAATCCCACGGGCGTGCTGTACTCCCAGGAGTCGCTGAACGCCCTGGGCGACATGCTGCGCCGCAAGAGTGCGGGCCGCGAACGCCCCATCTTCCTGATCGACGACGCCCCCTACCGCAAGCTGGTGTTCGACGTGGACAAATGCACCAGCGCCTTCACCGCCTACGAGAACACCCTGATGGGCACCAGCCACAGCAAGGATCTGGGACTGCCGGGTGAGCGGATCGGGTTCCTGGCGATCAGCCCCCGCCTGGAGGGCTGGCAGAAGCTGGCTGGCGCCGCCGCTTTCGCCAACCGCACCCTGGGCTTCGTCAACGCCCCGGCCATGATGCAGCGCGTGGCGGCCCGCCTGCAGAACGTCACCATCGACCTGGACTGGTACCGCACCCGCCGTGACCTGTTCTACAACGCGCTGACCGACATGGGCTACGAGATGCCCTACCCCGGCGGCGCCTTCTACATGTTCCCCAAGGCACCGGGGGGCGATGACATCGCCTTCATCAACAAGCTCAAAGAGTTTCGGGTGCTGGTGGTGCCGGGCAGCGGTTTCGGCACCCCGGGCTACTTCCGGATTGCCTACTGTTGCGACCTGGAGAAGATCAAGGGGTCGCTGGCGGCCTTCGAGAAGGCCATCAGGAGATAGCTAGGATTGACATTACAACACTGAGGGACGAAGCTGTCGCACATGAACAAACCGCCCCAAAATCTCCGTGAAGAACTGGGTGTCCTTGGACTCAACGATCGGGAGGCCAAGGTCTACCTGGCTCTTCTCGAGGCTGGCAATCT
>JAZBOO010000215.1:0-5988 GCA_036351155.1 Candidatus Krumholzibacteriia bacterium
ATGCCACGGGCATTGCTCCCCGGAGCCTGCCCATGTCGCCCAAGAGCCTGTTTCAGCTGTTCAAGCAGGCCGAGCTGATTTAATTGCTGAGTCACCACACGTTCAGGAGACTGGAATGTTCAATATCGAAAAATACACCCAGGCCCAGTCGGTCAGCGAAGCCGTGGCGCTGCTGACGGCAAACCCCGAGGCAAAGCTGATTGCCGGAGGAACCGACGTGCTGATCCGGTTGCGCGAAGGGGCCCAGGGTTTCAGTGAGCTGGTCGACATCCACGACTTGCCCGAGTTGATGCCCATCAGGGAACGCGAGAACGGTGATGTGGCCATCGGCGCCGGCGCCACCTTTTCCCAGGTGATGGAGAACGAGATCGTGGGGCGCTGTGTGCCGGTGATCCCCCAGGCGGCGGGCACCATCGGGGGCCCGCAGGTACGCAACGTGGCCACCATCGG
The DNA here is from genome assembly GCA_036351155.1 of Candidatus Krumholzibacteriia bacterium. Lineage (GTDB taxonomy): Bacteria > Krumholzibacteriota > Krumholzibacteriia > LZORAL124-64-63 > LZORAL124-64-63 > LZORAL124-64-63. The sequence continues at coordinate 451 of JAZBOO010000215.1, forward strand.
CGGCAACCTTTGCAACGGGGCCATCAGCGCCGACAGTGCGGCCGCCCTGTATGTCATGGATGCCGTGCTGGAGATCGAAGGCCCCCAGGGTGTGCGCGAAGTGCCGATCCAGGAGTTCTACCTGGGACCGGGCAAGGTGGCCCTGGAGCATGGCGATGTGCTGCGAGCGGTGGTCATCCGCAAGGACAATTTCGCCGGCTTTGGCACCCACTACTTCAAGTACGCCATGCGCAACGCCATGGACATTGCCACCATCGGCTGCGCGGCGGCCTGCCAGCTGAATGGGCAGACCATCGAGACCTTGAAAATCGCCTTCACCGTGGCCGCGCCCCGGCCCATGCGGGCCGTCACGGCCGAAAAAGCGGCCGCAGGCAAGCCCATCACCGCCTCGGCCATCGAAGATATTGCCGCGCTGGTCCTGGAAGATCTGAATCCGCGCGATTCCTGGCGAGCCTCCAAGGCGTTCCGTCTCCACATCATCCAGACGCTGGCCAAGCGGGTCATCAGCGCCGCCATCGAGAATGCAGGAGGAAAGCTGTGAGAAAGACCATCTCCTTCACCGTCAATGGCGAGAAGTTCACCCAGGATGTCGAGGTGGGCCTGTCGCTGCTCGACCTGTTGCGCGAAGAAGGTTTGACCAGCATCAAGCAGGGCTGTGGCGTGGGCGAATGTGGCGCCTGCACGGCGTTGATCGACAACATCCCCATCGACACCTGCATGTACCTGGCCGTCTGGGCCGATGGCAAGACCATCCGCACGGTGGAGGGCGAGGTGCGCGATGGACAAATTTCCCAGGTCCAGCAGGCGTACATCGATGCCGGCGCGGTGCAGTGCGGCTACTGTACGCCGGGCTTCATCATGACCTCGACCGCCTTCGTGGAAAAGCACAAGGGCCAGGAGGTCAGCCGTGAGCTGATCCGCAAGGAACACGCGGGCAACCTGTGCCGCTGTACCGGATACGAGACCATCATCTGTGCCATCGAAAGCTGCCTGAAGGATTAGATGAAAACGCTGCTGGTAAAAAATGGCACCCTGGTAACCATGAACCCCCAGCGCGAGATCTTTCGCGGGGACATCCTGGTCAAGGGGCAGCACATCGAGATGGTGGCCCCCTCGATTGACCAGGCGGCCGATCAGGTGATCGACGCCCAGGGTTGTGCGGTCATTCCCGGCCTCATCCAGTCCCATATCCACCTGACGCAGCGCCTTTTCCAGGGACTGGCCGATGACCTGCAGCTGCTCGACTGGCTGAAGAACCGCATCTGGCCCCTGGAAGCGGCACACACCTTCGAAACCAACTACCTGTCCGCTCAGCTGGGCATCGCCGAACTGATCAGCGGAGGGACCACCAGCATCATCGACATGGGTACGGTGCAGCACACCGAGGCCATTTTCCAGGCCCTCGAGGAGACCGGATTCCGCGCCCTGGCCGGCAAGTGCATGATGGACCACGGGAACGGGGTGCCCGCGGGTTTGCTGGAAGATGCCGATGCCTCCCTGGCCGAATCGGAGCGCCTGGCCACCAAGTGGCATGGGGCCGCCGAAGGCCGCATTGAGTACGCTTTTGCCCCCCGCTTCGTGGTCTCCTGCAGTGAGAACTTGCTGGTTCGGTTGCAAGACATGGCCAGGCACATGGGCTTGAAAGTCCATACGCATGCGTCGGAAAATCAGCAGGAAATTGCCCTGGTCGAAGCCGAGCGGGGCATGCGCAACGTGGCCTACTTGAAGAAGCTGGGACTCACCGGCGAGAACCTGATCCTGGCCCACTGCATCTGGCTGGACGAGGAAGAAAAGCAGATCCTGGCCGATTCGGGCACCATGATCGCCCACTGCCCCAGCAGCAACCTGAAGCTGGCCTCGGGCATTGCCCCGGTTCCCGAGCTGCTGGAGATGGGGTGCCACGTGTCCCTGGCCGCCGACGGCTCTCCCTGCAGCAACAACCTCGACATGTTCACCGAGATGCGTCACGCCGCCCTGATCCAGAAAACCCGGCTTTTCGACTCGACCACCATGCCCGCCGCCACGGTTTTCGAACTGGCCACCCTGGGCGGTGCCCGGGCCATGGGCAAGGAGGGCCAGCTGGGCAGCCTCGAGGTCGGCAAGCTGGCCGACCTGGCCATCGTCCAGCTCGACACCCTGCACAACAGTCCCTGTTTCGGGCGGAATGTGGTGGCGCAGCTGGTCTATTCCGTGCGCGCCGCCGATGTCTTGACGACGATCGTCAACGGTCAGATCCTGATGCAGGACCGCCAGCTGCTGACCATCGACCGAGGGGCACTGATTGCGGAAGTCGAGCGCGTCAGTCCCCAGGTCGTGGCCACCATCCGAAGCTAGTACTTGACCCGGACCGTGTACTCCAGGGTCGTCTTTCCCTTGGCCGGCACTTCCACCTGCCAAACAGCAGATCCGCTGGTGGGCTTGCTGTGCTTGTGCGATTCGCTCTGCATTTCCCAGTCCCCAGGCACCGGCTCGACCACCTTCACGGTCACGGCCTCGTCCTTGGCGTTTTTCAGCTCGATCTGGAAACTGGCGTCGTACACGTAGTTGTACTGCGAAAAGCCGCTGATCTTCTTGAAGGCCGTCTGCTTCTTGCCGGCCGTCACGTCAAATGCGTCGCCCAGCTTCAGGCGTATGGATTCATTTTCCGGGGTGTGATCGATGCGATCCTCACCCACGAACTGCAGGGAAGCCTGGGAATCTTTCTTGTAGACGCGCACCACACCCCTGGGCATGGGCAAACCCAGGTTGTTCTTCTTGCTGTTCTCCACCTCCACGAAGACGCCCACCTTGATCTTCTGGCCCAGGTCTTCGTTGCGGCTGCGATAGTAGTAATCGTTCCCCCGCAGGATGAATTCCTTCTTGCAGGGAATGCTGCCGGCCTGCAGCAGGGCCACCTGCTTGGTCTGGTTGTCCTTCAGGGTGGTGGTCCGGCCCAGCGTGTAAAGGTGGTACTCGAACATGCTCTCTTCAGCCATCCCGGCATCCATGGGTGATTCCATCACCATGGCCTTACGCGCATAGTTGGCCATCAACTGATGCTCGGGAGGGGCCCGGTGCACATCGCCGGCCACCAGCTGCAGCTTGGCGTTGGGATAGGTGGTGCCGCTCTGGTTGGTCAGGGTGACCCAGCCGTTGATGTCCAGCCTGTCGTCATCCTTGTTCAGCTCGGCCACGTAGTCGGCCTGCCAGCTGAGGCCGCCGGTCAGGTAGCTGAGCTCCACATCCTGGCGATCATCGGATTTGCTGTCGACCTGCAGCACCAGGGTGGGACGGTCCCTCAGGTTGCCCGGCACATCGGGAAAAACCAGGCGGCCCGGCACGCCCATTTCGATGTGGTCGGCCGTGCGCAGCACCACGCCGCCGTTGACGCTCAGAACAGTCGCGTTCTCGCGGGTCTCTTCCCCGGTGGTCGGGTGCACCCGGATGATGGTGACCTCCTGACCCACGTATTTCTCCAGCAGAGCCTGGGGAGTGAGCAGATCGAACTCGAAGTTCTGCTCGATCACACGCAGGCTGGGTGCCTTGAGCAGTGCGGTCTCAGGCTGGATCTGGGCGCTCACTTCCTTGAAAGCCAGGCTGCTTTCCCCCCTGGGCAGTTCGATGGCCCGCAGATCCTTGATCAACGCCAGATTCTGGTTGTAAATGGTGACGGCGAGGCTTTTCTGATCCGAGCTTGACGTGGATTTTTCCATGGCGGCGACCTCTGCATTTGAAGCCAATAAAGTCAGGGCCAGGGTGAGCCCGATGAGATTCCGATACATTTCAAAACTCCTTGCCGGATTGTTCTGCGGCTAGACCTGCCGGGATTAAAGCCTGGGTAGGTACGACGCGTCAACGGCCAAGGCGGGGTAAAGTTCCCCGGCCCTGGAATACGCGGTCGCTGACTGTTTCTTGATCCAGTTTTCGGCGGGCGCGAGCTGGGCCCTAAGGCACCTGGGCCAGGGTCGGCTGGAAAACGGCGCCCGCGATACTGGACGACAGGTCCTGCACGAGTGCTTGAATGGCGTCACGGTCCTGCTGCTCCTGGGCAAAACGGTCGAACAGGTCCACTTGACGAGCATCAAGGTTGAGATCCCGCCAGCGGCCCTGGTACTCCCCCCGAGCAAAGGACGCGGTGCCGCTCCCGGAGACGATCACGTCGGCAATCTCGTGGCCCAGGCCATCGGCGATGACCACCCGGGCCTGGGCCTGGATGCGCCGTTTCCCGCTCTTTTCCACGAAACTAGCGGCTGCACCGGAGCGTTTTTTCACCTTGTGGGTTCTGGATTTGACATCGAACTCCAGGGAATCGGAATTCAGGATCTGCAGGTAGGCGGCATAGTCCGCATCGGCCAGCTGGAGGATGAGCGCCAGGGTCGCGGGACGATATTCGCCATCCAGGAGACCCGCCTGATCGATCAGGCCACCCACGGCCAGGGTTTCATGCAGGTAAACGAACGGAGGGGGCCGGCGCCAGGGTCCGTCCTGCAGGGTCGATTCGATGGCCGCGGCGAGTTCACGATTTCGCGCGGCGCTGGCCCCCGACTCACCATGGGCCTGGACCGGGAGCACGATCAGCTCGATCTCCCCCTCGGCGAGTGAGATTTCCATCAGCTCGGCCGCCCGCAGGGACAGATCCCGAGGGCTCCATTCCAGCTCCTGTACCAGCGCCGCCACTTCAAATGTGTTGCGCAGATGGCCCAGCTGGTACTCGTACTCGCTCCACTGCACCAGCAAGGCCGACTCCTCGGCCAGGGCCCGGTTGCGCTGCGTCAGGGTGGGCTCAAAATCCCGCTGGGCCTGGTGATAGCAAGTCAGGCCGTCCTGCCATCTCCCCTGGTCCCGGGCCATGCTGCCCCGGTCAAGGAGGGAGTGGAAAGCTTCATCAAAAGTGGCACGACGTGTCTGGGCATACTCCTGGGGAACCGTCAGCCGAACGCCCACGGTTCGGGCGCGGGCCACGATGGCATCCACACCCTGAAACTGCCGGGCAGAGGCCACCTGGTCTCCCCTTCCACCAAGGTACTCGGCTTCTTCCAGCCGCTCGGTTATCGCCAGAGCCCCGGTTTCCCGGACACGGACCCTGGCATCTTCGAGCCCGGGCTCTTTTTCCAGGGCCTGGATGTAGCGCATCATGGCGCTTTCGTACTGACCCCGGGTTTCCATTTCCAGACCTTGATTGAAGCGCTTCTCGGCAGATGCACATCCGGACACCAGAGCAACAAGGAGAAGTAGGCCGGACACGTATCGGAACGAAAGCATGACACACCTGCAGGTTTGAAGGTCAGTGAAGTGGGCTCAATGGCACTTTCTCCCCATTGATTCGCAGATCACGGCAAAATCTTTAACGAAAATGCCCCATCGGGGGACTTTCCCCTGCACATCAATCCATTGCGCCAAAACGCATTTTCGTCGATAATGGACAATAATTATCTTTTATTTATTGTACGCTTCGCTGAAGGAGTCCTCATGTCCGATGACAAGACGCGGAATCCTGACCCTGACGAGAGCGACCGCACCGTCCCGCTCTCAGAGGCCGATGCCGACGCCACCATATCC
>JAZBOO010000216.1:0-4806 GCA_036351155.1 Candidatus Krumholzibacteriia bacterium
AACACCACATCCACCCCCAGCTCTTCCATCATGGGGCCCCAGGCGCGGACTGATTCGCAGGCCCCGACCTTGCTGTTGTGCGAGAACGGCGCCACATGGAAAAACACAAAGCGATGCGTCAGGTGGTCGTGCCGTGGATCCTTGAGCTGGGTGAGCAGGTACTGGTACTGCTCGTCGAGCTGGTCCCAGCAACGCGGGACCTCCAGAATGATGAAGAGAGCTCTTGCTGATTGGTCCACAACCGTATGGTTGAGGGTTTCCTGAGCGGGCAGGTAGGCCAGGAGCTTTTCCGGATTGTCATGGTTGCCTACCGCCACAAAAAAGCGATCATCGACCAGGGACGACCACAGCAGGGCATGGGCCTCGGTGTAGGGGTTGCCCAGGGGCGAGAGATTGTCCACCACATCGCCGGTGTGAAAAATGTAGTCCGGGTCCAGGTCCGTGAAAGCCTGGACAAAGGCGGGATGGATGACGGGCACGTCGGGATTTCGGAAATCACATCCGCTGTGGGTGTCGCCATGGACGATGAAGGTGAGGAGTGGTTCCACCTTGTCGGCAGACGTACTGACCAGGGCTGGAGCTGATGGTCGAGGCGATTCCTCGGTGCAGCCGGATATCAGCCCCACCGCCAGGGACAGCATCAGGACCACGAGGAAAAACCTCGCTTCGCGGATTATCATTGGTCTTCCCCCTTGACTCGAAGGCCTCTCCCAAGGACCTGATCCGGATCTTACCAGATGAATCATGAGAATCGGAAAAAATCCATCCTGGGTCAAATCCGGGCGGGTTGCTATAGTCGCCCCTGTATCACTTCCCCGTGTACCGCCTCGTCAAAGGACCGTCTTCATGCGCTCATTTTTCTTCCTGCTTGCCGGCCTGGTCTTGATCCTCTGCGCCTGCCAATCAGCACCCATCCCTGCCGACCTGATCCTGGTCGGAGGCCGCGTCCTGACCCTGGGCGAAGGGATCGAGCCGGAGCAGCCTTCCGCCATCGCCATCCGCGATGACCGCATTTTCTACGTGGGTGAGGACGAGCAGGCCCTGGCTTTCCGGGATGACGACACCCGGATCATTGAGCTGGATGGCGCCACGGTGATCCCCGGCTTCCACGACAGTCATTGCCACCTGTACGGACTGGGCAAGGCGCTGGCGGAGATCGATCTGATGGGCACAGATTCCCCCGCCGAGGTGGCCGCACGCGTGACCACCGGGATGACCTCCCACCCCGGCGAAGGCTGGCTGCAAGGCCGCGGCTGGGACCAGAACGACTGGACCGTGCAGGAGTACCCCACGCGCGCATTGCTGGATCCGGTGACCGGCTCCCGCCCCTGCTTGCTGCGCCGGGTCGATGGCCATGCGGCCCTGGCCAACAGCGCGGCCCTGGAAGCCGCGGGCATCAACTCCGACACACCCGATCCCGAAGGCGGCGAGATCCTGCGCGATGCGGACGGACAACCCACGGGCCTGTTGATCGACAACGCGGTGGACCTGGTGCGCGCCGTGATCCCCCAGCCGAGTGCCGAGGAAGTGCGCCACCGGGTCGAGCTGGCCGTGCAACATTGCCTCGCCCACGGCATCACCGCAGTGACCGAGGCGGGCGTGCCCTGGTCGCGGGCTCAGCTGTACCAGGAGATGGCCGCTGCCGGCGAGCTGGACCTGCGCGTGTTCGGCATGTACGACGACACGGAGGAGACCCTGGTGCCGGCCCTGGCCGCCGGTCCGGTGTTCACCGAAGATCACCTGGTCACCCTGCGGGCCATCAAGCTGTACGCCGACGGCGCCCTGGGCAGCCGCGGCGCCCTGCTGCACCGAGATTACTGTGATCACGCCGGGCACCGAGGGCTGGCCGTCAGCTCCGCCGATCACCTCCGGGCCCAGGCCCAGCGTGCCGCGCAGGCGGGCTTCCAGGTGGGCACCCACGCCATCGGCGATCGCGCCAACACCCTGGTCCTGGACATCTACCAGGAAATCATGACGGCCGAGAAGCTGGAAGATCCCCGCTGGCGCATCGAGCACGCCCAGATCCTCACCCAGGCCGACATTCCCCGCTTTGCCGAGCTGGGGGTCATCGCGGCCATGCAGCCGGTACACTGCACCAGTGACATGGACTGGGCCGGGGACCGTCTGTGCGAGGATCGCCTTCCCGGCGCCTATGCCTGGCGCTCCCTGCTCGACAGCGGAGCCCACGTGTGCTGGGGCACCGATTTCCCCGTGGAAAAGGTGAGCGCCCTGGACGGTCTGTATGCCGCCCGCACCCGCACCCACCACGACGGCACACCCCCCGGCGGCTGGCAAGCCCAGGAAAAGGTGGACGCACGCACGGCGCTGGAGCTGTACACGGTGGCCTCGGCCTATGCGGCTTTTCTGGAAGATGAGCTGGGGCGCATCGAGGTGGGGTACCTGGCCGATTTGACTGTCCTGGATGGAGATCCCGTGGCCTGCGCCCCGGCCGCGCTGCTGGACATGAAGATTCTGCAGACCATCGTGCAGGGCCGGGTGGTCTACACCGCGCCCTGATTTTCGGTAACAACCTGGCGGAACTGGCGTATAATCCTACAAACTATGTATAGTATGATGAAGCGGGGTCCCTGAATGGGGCCCCGGCTTTTCCCGACGAGTCCCCCGTGAAAGGAATGCCATGCGCACCCTGACTCTTTCTCGCCAGGTGAAAATCCTGGCTCTGGCCGTGGTCCTGGTGACCGGGCTGGCCGGTGCGGCTGTCGCCACCGAGGCCGGCACCTTCGCCAAGGCCCTGGCTCAGGCCGAAGCTCAGAACAAGATCCTGGTCGTCGACTTCTACACCGACTGGTGACCGGGTTGCAAGGTGTTCGCCCGTGCGGTGAACGAGAACGAAACCATCAAGAGCGTGCTGGACGATGTGATCCTGGTCCAGATCGATTGCGAGAAGGGTGAAGGCCCGGAAATCGCCAAGAAATACAAGGTGCGCGGCTATCCCACCTTCCTGACCACCAACGCCCAGGGCGAAGTCACCGGCGGACTGCTGGGTTACCCCGGCCCCGACAAGTGGACCGACTGGGTGAAGACCGAGAACACGGACCAGCGCACCGTGGCCGAGAAGAAGACGGCCTTCGAGGCCGGCGCCACCAAGGAACTGGCCTGCTCCCTGGCCACCCACGCCTCGGTGGCCTATGACTTTGCCGGCGCGGTGAAGTACTACCAGACGGCCCGTGATCTGGACCCGGACAATGCGGCCCAGTACTCCGAGGAAATTCTGACCTTCATGTACTACGGCTCGCGGGGCGGCGATTTCACCCTCGACCAGATCGAAGCCGAAGCCAAGGTGGTGACCAGCGCCCCCGGCGCCACCGCCGACACCCACGTCATGGTGACCCAGATGCTGGGCGGTCTGGCCAAGCAGAACGGTCAGCCCGAGCGTGTGATCCCCTTCCTGAAGAAGGCCCTCGAGGCCACGGCAGGAAACGAGGAGATGGCCGAGGCGCGGCTGCAGCTGGAGATCGGGGAGGCTCTGCTGATCACCAAGGACGCCGACAAGGCCTTTGCCCTGAAGAAGCAGACCATGGACGAGGGCTGGCAGGAAAATGCCGAACAGCTGAACGAGTTTGCCTGGTGGTGCTTCGAAAACGACGTGAATCTGGCCCAGGCCGAGGAGATGGCCCTGAAGGCCGTCGAGCTGGCCGATGACGATGGCCAGCGCGCCAACATCCTGGACACCGCGGCCGAGATCTGCAACGCCCGCGGCAACTGTGACGAGGCCATCGCCCGGATCAAGCAGGCCATTGCCCTGGATCCGGACAAGTCCTACTTCAAGGACCAGCTGGCCCGCTTCGAGAAGGCCAAGGCGGACAAGGACAGCTAGTCTGCCGCCCACCCCCTGGCTCCAGTTTCGGCCAGAAGCTGGAGCCAGGCATCCTTGTCCTGCCCCTCATACGTCCGCAAACCCAGCGTCGACAGATACTCCACGAAGCCCGGGTCGGATGACCCGTAATACTCTTCCCACTGGGCGATGATGGCCGGGGATTGATCGTGCAGCCAGTTGATCATCAGGTAGGTGATCTGGAACCGGCGCTGGTCCCAGGCCGTGAACAGCTCGTGGTAGAAGATGGCCTGCATGGCCTCCGAGCTGCCGCAGTGTGTGCTGCCCGACTGGTAGCCCACCTCGGTCAGCCAGATGGTGCGGCCGGGAAAGTCCTGGGTCATGCGGGTGAAGTGGTTGTGCACCTGGCTGGGCGCGTACACCACGAACGCGCTGTCCTGCTGGTAGTAGTTGAGCATGATCACGTCGCTGTGCTCGTTGAGCGATTTGATCTGATTCTCGTCGAACCCGAACACCCCGCCAAAAACCGTGCACTTGACTCCCACGGGAATGCCCGGGTGCTGGGTGCGGAAGTGATCGCCCGTGGCCTCGTAGAAGGTTTCGTAGGCATCCCACGCCGTGTCCGTCAGGACGTGATTGACCTCATTGCCGATGGAAAGACCCGCCACGGTGACTCCCTGTGGGAGTGCGGACATCACCCAGTCCATCAGATTGTTGAAGGCCAGGATCAGCTCGGGTGCATCCCAGTCATATGCGTCCAGATGATCGGGCACCGTGCTGGCCACCGTGTTGATGACCGCCATGGACAGCATCACCTGCACATCGTGAACTCCGTAGAACGAGGTGGCGGCCAGCCAGCCATTGGGGTCCTGGTACACCCCCGGCGCCGTCTCGATCGCGTCCCAGGTCAACGGCAACTCCACCACCTGGAGACCGGCCTGCCTGGCCAGAGGAAACGCGGCCTGGAAGCCCTCTTCGCCTTCGGATATCGCGATGCCGAACAGGCGATC
>JAZBOO010000217.1:0-9656 GCA_036351155.1 Candidatus Krumholzibacteriia bacterium
CCCGGGCTGAAGCTTGCGGTCCGGCAGGTGCCCGGCCGCCACCTCGGTCACCACCTTGAACTGACGCCGCGCGCCCGCCTGCACCGCAAAACCATCCACCGCGCTGCGCGGCAAATCAGGGAAGTCGTGAGCCAGATGGATATCCCGGGCCAGAACGCGGTGGAGAGAGGCGCGGACCGAGATGGTCTCCGAGGCGGGCCGTGGCACCGCGTCCAGGATGGTTTTCAGGGCCTCGGCATACGCCACCGGTTTCATGCCGGCCCTCCCCGGCCGAAGGTGCTGTTGGGGAAACAATCATCGGTCCCGGGCAGGCCCAGGCCGCCGTGCCCCATGGCCGCGACATCGTGTCGGGTCAGGCGCAGGCCCGCCAGCAGGCGCGGCAGCAACAGGTCCAGGGCCGTGGCCCGATGAAACAGGGTGGCGGCCGGTACGGCGCACACGGCCGTCCCGCCGATGTAGCCCACGGTGAAATTGTTCCCCGGCTGCAGCGGCATGCCCTTGAGTTCGTCCTGCAGCCCGGCATCGCGCAGGGCGGCCACGGTCACATCGTCCGGGTCCACGGAGGTGCCGCCGGTCACGAACACGATGTCGGTGGCGGCCACCGCCTCCCGCACGGCCCGGGCAATCAAGGCGCGGTCATCGGGATAGATATCGTGCCGGGTCACGGTCACCTGGTAGGGTTCCAGGGTCTCCTTGAGGCGGGGAACAAAGCCATCCTCGATGCGGCCCTCGTACACCTCGCTGCCGGTGACCAGCACCGCCGCGGTGTGCACCAGGTAGGGCTTGATTTCGCACAGCGGAGTGGGCAGCTGGGCGATCACCTGGTCGATGATCTCTCGAGAACAGGTCAACGGGACGATGCGGAAGGCCGCCACCTTGTCCCCCTTGCGGACGGGGAAACAGTCGGGAATGGTGGGCAGGGCAGGGATGCCCAGCAGGTTGATGGCCAGGAGGCGCCGGGCATCCACCCGGAACAGGCCGTCTTGATCGGCGCGGAACATGATCTTGCCTTCGGACGGTTCCGGGTCGTGGACGATGCCCGGGCCGGCCACCAGGGGGGCCACCTCCAGGGCGGCGTCATCCTCGTGCACGTCGGTGTCGTCGGGGCCCGCCACGTGCACCGTGAACTTGCCCAGATCCTTCAACCGCTCCACATCTTCGGGGCGAACGATGTGCCCGCGACGAAACGCCCGGTGCTTCAGGCCCTTCTCGGCCCTGATCTCGGTGAGGTCATGGCCCAGGGCCATGCCGATGGCATCTTCCACGCGGACTTTCTTCACGACTTTTCCTGACGACAAGGGCTGCGGCCCGACATGCTGAACTTCCAGGGTCATGATACAACATCGGGGATCAATTGATGAGTTTCAAACCGTTTCCCCTGAGGGGCCAGGGTCGATGCACCGTCCCCACGATTATTTCCAACCTTTTGTCTCCGGCATACGTCTTGAATATAACCCCGACTCCACCTGCTGCCCTGGAGGCTCGCAATGCCCATGAGATACTGGAAAAACGCACTCTTGCTTACCCTGGTCCTGGTCCTGGTGGCCGCCCCGGCCAGCGCCTGGTCCCCCCACAAACACCACAAGGGCATCGAAGGTTCGGGGAAGATGGAAACCCGCACCCTGGATGTGGATACTTTCGATAAAATCGACATCGGCGGGGCCTTCGACCTCCATGTCACCTTCGGCAACAAGCAGATGGTCAAGGTCACCATCGACGACAACCTGTGGGACAATTTGGTGGCAGAGGTTCAGGGCGGCCAGCTGGAGCTGGACTGGGACAAGAGTTGCCACCCCGATGGCGACTGCGAGATCGAGATCGTGGTCCGCCGCCTGGAAGAGGTCAGCATTCACGGGGCCGCCGACGTGGACATCGAGGACTTTGATGGTGACCGCTTCGGCTACTACCTGAGCGGCGCCGGCGACCTCCGGATGGACGGCAAGGTCGATGATCTGGAGATCAAGGTGTCGGGAGCCGGGAGTGCCGACACCCGCGACCTGAAGGCCAAGCATGTGAACGTGACGGTGTCCGGAGCCGGCGATGCCAGCGTGTACGCCAGCGAGTCCATCAAGGCCCGGGTCAGCGGAGTGGGCGACGTCAAGTACTGGGGCAACCCCAAGGATCACGACACCCGGGTGTCCGGCATCGGGTCCATCAAGAAGCGCTGATTTTCTGCCATCCTCATCAGGGGCCGGTCACTTGTGGGTGACCGGCCCTCTGCTTGCCCCCCAGGGAAATCTTGTCCTCCCCCTCGCCATCTGCCATTTTCCCGGGTACCCCTATCCCCTGGAACGGCAGGTCCCAGTTGAACGCTCCCATTCCCCACTTCGGCGAGATCATGGCGCTCGCCGCAGCCTTCATCTTCAGCTGGACCAGTGTGTTCTTCACCAGCGCCGGTCAGCGCCTGGGCGTGACCACCGTCAACCTGCTGCGCCTGCCCGGAGCCACCCTTTGCCTCGCCCTGACCCACTGGGCCGTGCAGGGAAGATTGTGGCCGGAAGGGGTGTCCTGGGCCGACACCGGCTGGATCGCCCTCAGCGGGGTGATCGGCCTGGCCATCGGCGATTCTGCATTGTTCAAGGGTTTCACCCTGGTGGGCCCCCGCCGGTCCATGACCGTCATGGCCCTGGCGCCGGTGTTCACCGTGGTGATCGCCTGGATTTTGCTGGGCGAGCGGCTGGGATTGTGGGCCATGCTGGGCATCGTGGTGGTGATCGCCGGCGTGATCATCGCCACCATGGGCAAGGGCAACGGCACCGGGAAATTCGGCATCATCGCCACCCCCGTTTTTCGCAAGGGTATGCTCCTGGCCCTGGTGGCCTCGGCCGGTCAGGGGCTGGGCAGCGCTTTCGCCAAGCTGGGCATGACCGGCCAGGATGGTGCCGATGGCCTGGACCCTCTGGGCGCCACGCTCATCCGCCTGGCCTTTGCCACCCTGGCCTTCTGGATCGCGGTGGTGCCTCGCCTGCGACTGGCCGAGCTGCGCCAGAACCTACGAGACCGCAAGGGGTTACAGGCCCTGGGCGTGGCCATTCTGATGGGCCCGTTCATCTCGGTCTGGATGTCTCTGGTGGCCCTCAAGTTCACCGAGGCGGGCATTGCCCAGGTGCTGCTGGGCACCGTGCCCATCTTCGTGGTCCTGCCCTCGTGGCTCATCTACAAGGACCGGCCCACCCCCCTGGTGCTGCTGGGCACGGCTGTGGCCGTGGGCGGTGGAGCTTTGCTCTTCCTGCGCTAGCTCCCGCTATTCCTGATGCTCGGTGCGGGCGATGATTTCCTCCTGCAACTCCGGCGAAAGATCACAGAAGTAGTCGCTGTATCCGGCCACCCGCACGATCAGGTGGCGATGGTTGTCCGGGTCCTGCTGGGCCTGGCGCAGGGTCTCGGCCGTGACCACGTTGAACTGGACGTGGTGGGCGTCTTGCTTGAAATATCCCCGGACCAGGGCCGACAGACGATCCAGCCCCGGCTCTCCTTCCAGCAGCTGCGGACTCAGTTTCACGTTCAGCAGGGTGCCGCCGGTTTTCAGATGATCCATCTTGGCCGCCGACTGGAAAACAGCGGTGGGCCCCTGGCGGTCGGCTCCCTGCACCGGGGAAATGCCTTCGCTCAGCGGTGATTCGGCCGGCCTTCCATCGGGAGTGGCCCCGCACACCTTGCCGAAGTACACGTGGCAAGTGGTGGGCAACATGTCGATGTGGTAGGTGCCCCCACGACCGTTGGGCCGCCCGTCCACCGCCTGGAAGAACAGGTCGAAGCAGCGCGTCATGATGCTGTCGGCCCGGTCGTCGTCGTTGCCATAGCGGGGTGCCTTGTTCTTCAGCATCTGGCGCAGCGGTTCCTGGTCGGCAAAGTTTCCGTCCACCGCCTCCAGCAGTTCGGCCATGGTCAGGCGGCCCTCCCGAAAAACCAGATGCTCTATGGCGGCCAGACTGTCGGTCAAGGTGCCCGTACCCACACCCTGGATGTAGCTGGTGTTGTAGCGCGCCCCGCCGGCGTTGTAGTCGGTGCCCGTGGCGATGCAGTCGTCGATCAACAAACTCAGGTAGGGCGCCGGGGCGCAGTCGGCGTACATGCGCTCGAAGATGGCGTTGCCGTGCACCTTCAGGTCGATGAAGTGATGGAGCTGCCGATTCCAGGCCTCCAGCAGCTGATCCAGGCTGGTGAAGGCCGCCGCATCACCGGTCTGCGGTCCCAGCTGCTTCTGGGTGCGCGCATCCCAGCCGTTGTTCAAGGCCAGTTCCAGAATTTTCACCAGGTTGAAGTACCCGGTCAGGATGTAAGCTTCCTTGCCGAACGCTCCGGTTTCCACGCAGCCCGAGGTGCCGCCCTGGCGCGCATCTTCCAGCGACTTGCCCTGGCGCAGAAGCTGCTCAACCACCGCGTCCGCATTGAACACCGAGGGAAAACCATAGCCCTGACGGATGATCCCGGCGGCGGCCCGCAGAAACTTCTCGGGGCTCTTGCGCGACAGCTGGATATTGTTGCTGGGCTGCAAGATATGCATCTCGTCGATGACTTCGAGAATGAGGTAACTGACCTCGTTCACGGCATCGGTGCCGTCGGCTTTCAGGCCGCCCAGGTTGATGTTGGCAAAGTCGGTGTAGGTGCCGCTTTCCTGGGCTGTGACCCCCACCTTGGGCGGCGCGGGATGGTTGTTGAACTTCACCCAGAAACACTGCAAAAGCTCCCGCGCTTGCTCGCGGTCCAGAGTCCCTGCGTCACATTCCCGGGTGTAGAACGGCTCGAGATGCTGGTCCAGATGGCCGGGATTGAAGCTGTCCCAGCCGTTCAGTTCCGTGACCACCCCCAGGTGATGGAACCAGTAGGCTTGCAAGGCTTCGTGGAAGGTTTCCGGCGCCTGGGCCGGCACCTTGCGGCACACGCGGGCGATTTCCAGCAACTCATCCCGCCGTGTCTCGGTACTCGCTGTGGCGGCCATGACCTCGGCCAGATCGGCGTGGCGCTCGGCGAACACGATGGTCGCCTCCGCCGCGATGTGCATGGCCTCGAGCTGCTGGCACCGGTTGAGGGCCCGGGGGTCCCGCGCAAAATCCAGCGCTTCCTTCGCGTCGGCGATGTCCTGTTGCAGATCACGCAGGCCCTTGCGGTAGATCTTGTCATCGGCCACGGTGTGTCCGGGGGCCCGCTGCTCCATGAACTCGGTGAACACCCCGGCGGCGTAGGCTTCGTGCCACTCAGCGGGCAGCAGGGGAAAGATCCGGTCGCGCAGACTCCTGCCTTGCCAGTAGGGCACCACCGTGGCCGCGTAGGTGTCCAGCACCTCCTGGTCCACCGCGTAGCTGGTTTTTGGGCGGCGATCCAGGATTTCCAGATCCTCCACCGAATGGCAGGTCAGCTCGGGAAAGGTGGGCACCGCCAGGGGCGTTGGCCCCCGCTCACCCACGATCAGCTCGCCCTCGCCGATGTGAATGGTCTTGTGCAAGCAAAGGTGATGGAACGCCCTGGCGCGCATCACCGGCACGGGGTGTTTACCGTTCTCCGCCTGATAGAACTCGGTCAGCAGCCGGGCCCGCTCGGCGGAGATCCGGGGCCGCGATGCCAGGCTCTGTTCCCTCAACTGACGCACGCGTTCATTCATCATCAGCCTCCGATATGGACGTCCAGGCCGTGGGCTTCGAGCCAGCCGGCGCAGATCTGGATTTCTTCCGAGGAATGAGGGCGGAGCTCGCCCAGAGGATTGATCCGCCCCAGCCGCTGGTACTTTTCCCCGGCTATGCCGTGATAGGGCAGAAGATGCACCGGTGGAGGATCGCCAGCATCCGCGAGATCCTTCAAAAATGCGGCCATGGCCTCCAGATTCCCGCGGCTGTCGGTCAGACCGGGAATCAAAGGGACACGGACCTGCACCTGGTTCCCCTGCTTCAGTAGCCAGGTGAGGTTGCGGTGGATGAGCTGGTTATCCTGACCGGTCGCCTGGCGATGGGCCGCGGGGTCCATGATCTTCAGGTCGAACAGGAAAAGGTCGGCCAGCCTCGCAGCGTCCTTCAGCACCTCGGGCCGGACATGACCGCAGGTGTCGACGGCCGTGTGGACTCCCGCGGCCGCCAACCGTCCCAGGCAGTCCAGCACGAATGGCGCGTTGCCGGCAGCCAGGGGCTCCCCTCCCGAGAAGGTGACCCCGCCGTGCGATTCTTCCTGGTAGAGACGGTCCCTGTTCACCGCTTCCATGAGCTCGTCAACGTCGTAAGTTTGCCCCAGGATTTGCCGGGCCCCGGTGGGGCAGGCCGCGACACACTGACCACAGCGCACACACAGCGCAGCCCCATCCATGCCCTCGGCGCCAATGCCCCCGGGGCGCGCCAGCCCCAGGGAGCACACCGGCTCACAGCTGTGGCAGGTGAGGCAACGGACGGAGGCAACGGAGGGCTCCGGTTGCGCGTCCATGCTTTCGGGATTGTGACACCAGCTGCAGGACAATGGGCATCCCTTGAGGAACACCGTGGTCCGGATGCCGGGCCCATCATGCAGGCTGAAACGCTGGATGTTGAAGATCGTGGCCGCCATCATGACCGGCCCTCTTCCAGCTCGGGCAGGTAATATTTGCGGATGTACTTCTCCTGGACGGTGAAGGACCAGTGGACCTCGCGGATCAGGCGCGCAGCCTCGTCCAGGTCACCCTGCTCCAGGGCCGTCACGATGGCCTCGTGTTCGCGGGTGGACGATTCTTCCCAGTCTCGCAGGATATCTCGCCGGGGTGTGAAGTCGTAGAGGCGCTGCTTCATGACCGCCACCTGGTGCACGAGCTCCGGGTTGGTGCTCAGCTCGAGGTAGCTGTTGTGCAAGGCCAGATTGGCCGCGTAATAGCGGTCGAAATCTTCATCCTGCACGGCCGCCTGCATGCGGGAATTCAGCTGGCGCATGTCGGCGATCTGAGCCGGGGAAATGTCGGGGCGCTCGGTGGACAGGACGGAAGATTCCAGGGCCCCGATCATCTGGTAAAGATGGCGGATATCCTGCTCGGTGAGCCGGCGCACGACGATGCCGCTGCGCGGTTTGATGGTCACGAACCCTTCCAGCTCCAGCTGCAGCAGGGCCTCGCGCAGCGGGGTGCGGCTGATCCCCAGGCGCTGGGCGATCTGATCCAGCTTGATGGTCTGACCAGGCTGCAAGAGCCCTGCCTTCAGGTCTTCCCGCAGGATACCGTAGACCTGCTGGCGCAAGGAGGTGTCGTTGATGCGATTCATGGTCTTTCCGGGTTGGGTGTGGCCGTGCGCTCTTCTGATATCTAATATATCAGTTACTGGAAAAAGATACAACATTTTCCAACCCGTTGGAAAACCCCCTACTCCTGCCGCAACGCCTCCACCTCGGCCACGGTCATGGGCTTGGGCTTGCCCAGGCGACGCGCCCCCTCCGCCGTGATCAGGTAATCCTCTTCATTGCGGATTCCACCGTAGTCCCGCCACCTGTCCAGCTCGTCATAGTCCAGAAAATCGTGATGCAGGCCCTCGGCGCGCCACCGATCCATCAGCTGGGGAATGAAGTAGATCCCCGGTTCGATGGTCAGCACGAACCCGGGTTCCAGAGCCCGCCCCAGGCGCAGGGATTTCAGACCGAACTGGGTGCTCTTGGCCTGCCCGCCGTACCCCACAAATTCTTCGCCCAGGTTTTCCATGTCGTGGACATCCAGCCCCATCATGTGCCCCACCCCGCAGGGGAAGAACATGGCATGGGCCCCGGCGGCCACCGCCTCCTCGGTGTCTCCCCGCATCAGCCCCAGGTCCTTCATGCCGCGGGCGATGGTCCTGGCCGCGGCCAGATGGACCTCCAGGTTCGTCACCCCCGGAGCCAGCTTGGCCACCGCCGCCTCGTGGGCCTGCAAGGATAGCTCGTATATCCATTTTTGCCGCGAGGTGAAATGCGCACTGACAGGGAAGGTCGAGGACAGGTCGCCGGCATAACCCATTTCGGTTTCCGCCCCAGCGTCCAGCAGGAAAAGGTCGCCCTCGGCCACCGTGTTTCCATGATGGTGGTTGTGCAAAATCTGTCCGTTGATGGTGGCGATGGGCGCAAAGGACAGCCCGCCCCCCGCGGCGACAGCGACCCTCTCCACTTCGGCCGCCACCTCGGACTCCTTCATCCCCGGCCGGACCATCTGCATGGCGGCCAGGTGCATATCCACGCTGATATCAACCGCTCGGGTGATCTCAGCAATCTCCTCATCGGACTTGATCGAGCGCTGAGCCACCACGGCCTTGATCAGGTCCACCGAAACAGTGGCCTCTCCCCCCAGCCAGTCTTGCAACTGAGCCCGGGTATGGGCACGATAGGGTGGCAAGAAGTGCACGGACCGGCCGGTGGCGAGATCCTGTGCCAGCTGCGCCAGAGGGCGCACACTGTCGACCCCCACTGAGGCCGCCCGTTCCGCAATGGTCGGCAGATCGCCCATCCAGACGATGTGGTCGATGGTCAGTTCATCACCATAGATCACGGCCTCACCGGTGTCGGTGTCGATCAGTCCCACCAGGTCGGGCTGGGCCAATCCGAAGTAGTAGAGGAAAGTGCTGTCTTGCCGGAACGGGTAACAATTGTCCGCAAAATTCCGGGGACTATCGGCATGGCCCGGCAACAGCACCAGACCCTCACCAACCAGTTCACACAGCCGACGGCGGCGCGCGAGATAAGTGGTAGCGGAAAACACAAGGGCTCCTGACGTTGAAGAAGGCGGGGGTTGCAGTAAGAAAGCGGCCCGACCAGCAGATAACAACCGACGATCCAGATTAATTCCGTTCCGGATGCCAGCAGCCTGGGCTATTCTCGCCGGGACAGCATCCACCAGAAACCCACAAAGGACAGTACTTGATGCAGCTCAACAGCTTGGACTGGATCGTGGTATGTGTGGCCCTGGCCGCGGCCTTTGCCCCGGCCATCGCCCTGGCTCGCCGCGCCGGGCGAGGCACCAGCGAGTTTTTTGCCAGCGGCCACGCCGCCCCCTGGTGGCTCATCGGCACCTCCATGGTGGCCACCACCTTTTCCACCGACACCCCCAACCTGGTCACGGACCTGGTGCGCACCGGTGGAGTGGCCAGCAACTGGCTGTGGTGGGCTTTCCTGCTGACCGGCATGTTAACCGTGTTTTTCTACGCCCGCCTGTGGCGCCGCCTGGGGGCCCTGACCGATCTGGAATTCTACGAGCTGCGCTACAGCGGCAAGGCGGCCGCCCTGGTACGCGGGTTTCGCGCCATTTACCTGGGCCTTTTTTTCAACGCCGTCATCATGGGTTCGGTCACCCTGGCCGCCGTGAAAATCGCCAACGTGATGCTGGGCTGGGAACGGTGGCAAACGGTCCTGGTGTGCGCAGTCATCTGCGTGGGATTCTCGGTGATGTCCGGTTTGTGGGGTGTTCTGGCCAGCGACATCATCCAGTTCGCCATCGCCATCGTGGGCATCTTCGCCGCCGCGGTGGTGGCCCTGCGGCAGCCTGAGGTGGGCGGGCTCTCGGGACTGGTCAGCAAGCTCGAGCCTGCTCAGCTGAATCTGCTGCCCGATTTTTCCAACACCGAGATGCTCCTGGCGGTGTTCATCATCCCGCTGACAGTCCAGTGGTGGTCGGTGTGGTACCCCGGCAGCGAGCCCGGCGGCGGCAGCTACGTGGCTCAGCGCATGCTGGCGGCCAAGGACGAGAAACACGC
>JAZBOO010000218.1:0-3735 GCA_036351155.1 Candidatus Krumholzibacteriia bacterium
AAGGTCCCAAGGGTTTGGCTGTTCGCCAATTAAAGTGGTACGCGAGCTGGGTTTAGAACGTCGTGAGACAGTTCGGTCCCTATCTGTCGTGGGCGTAGGAGATTTGAAGGAACCTGTTCCTAGTACGAGAGGACCGGAATGGACGTACCTCTAGTGTACCAGTTGTCTCGCCAGAGGCATAGCTGGGTAGCTATGTACGGCAGGGATAAACGCTGAAAGCATATAAGCGTGAAGCCCCTCCTAAGATAAGATCTCCCGGGAGCAATCCCCTGAAGGCTCGAGGAAGACTACCTCGTTGATAGGCCACAGGTGTAAGCACAGTGATGTGTTCAGCCGAGTGGTACTAATAAGCCGTGCGGCTTAATCATCTCCTTTTCTTCGGTTTACGATTTATCGTAGCTGAGAAAAGGGGCAGCGCAAGCAGTTCATCTCAAACTACTCTCCATATTCAGTTGTCCAATGGACAGATCCAGGTTTGGCCTGGACCAAGTCTTTCGGCGGCGATAGCACGTGGGCACCACCTGTTCCCATTCCGAACACAGAAGTGAAACCTCGTTGCGCCGATGGTACTGCAGGGTCGCCCCTGTGGGAGAGTAGGACACCGCCGGATTATCCAAAGGCCTCGGGAATTTCCCGAGGCCTTTCTTTTTGTCCATTGAACCAACGGTTTTGCGCTGGTATCAACAAAAGCTCTCCTCGGAGGGCTTTTTTTGTTGGGGGGTTAACAGGTGTTCGTTATCTTGGTGTGAAATCAGACGATTACATGTTCACCTTGAATGAAACGGATGATTGGCCATGGGGTACCGTGAAGTCGATACGTTCTTGAATGATCTGGCCCCTCTTCAAGCGGTGGGTTCTTCGAAATCCGGAGGGCAGAGGCTCAACGAAATGGAAGTTTACCACCTCCTGGACCTTCTTGGACTGGAACGATGTCCTGCGGAATACCTTGATCTCTCTTCCGGCGTTTCTCTCTCCGATGATTCTGTTCTTGTCTGGGCCCAGAATGCTCTCCGGTTGGTGGGTCCTGAAGGTCGGCTCATTCTCAAGGTTGTGGGGAGAAAAATCCTCCACAAGACCGAAGCTGGTGGGGTCAAGGTTCTCACCTGTGAAGGTGATCAGCAGGCCGAGGGTATTATTCAGGCGGCTCGCGCCATGGTGGCCAATCTTGAAGCGACGGGCCTGGGTGACCTGGTGGAAGGACTCATGGCGGCCAGCTTCGTCCCTCATCATGCCAATCGGCCTGGTCAGGAAGTCCTGCTGAGCTTGCGTCAGGATCCTGCTTTTGGTCCCTGTGTGGTGCTGGGAATCGGGGGAACCTTGACCGAATGGTACGGGGCCGGCACCGGGGGAAACAGCACTCTGGTTTTTCCGGCCGAAGGTCTTACCGAGGAACTTGTGGCCCAGGCCATCGAGTCGCATCCCTTGCTCGGTCTTCTCTATGTACCTTCGCGTCTCTATCCCCAGGCCCCGATGGATACCTCTTTGCTGGTGCGGGGAGTCATGAAACTCGCGGAAATTGGTACGCACTGTGGGCCCCAGGGCACATCTCCCTGGACCCTGGAAGAAATCGAGATCAACCCTGCGGTGGCCTGCGGCGGCAAGCTGATTGCTCTTGATGGAGTGGGTCTGGTCAGCACCCGGAAGTGGGCCGCACCCGATCGTCCCCTGGAAAAGATCCATCCCCTGCTGGCCCCACGCAGCGCGGTGGTCCTGGGCGTGAGCGCCAAGGGGGCCAACCCTGGGCGCATCATCCTCAAGAATCTTCTAAGCTCGGAGGGCATAGCCAAGGACCGCTTGTATGTGGTGCACCACAGGGAAAAAGAAATATCGGGTGTTCCTTGTTTCGCGGATATCGCGTCTCTTCCTGAAAAATGCGATCTCGCTGTGGTTTCGGTGCCTGCGCAGGGCGCGCTGGAGGCCATCGGTGAACTTGTCCGGCAGGACAAGGCGGCGGGAATCATCCTGATTCCCGGGGGATTTGCCGAGGCCGGGGAATCGGATCTCGCTGAAGCCATTGAAAAAGTTCTTCAGGAGGGACACCAGCAGCCCGGGGGTGGTCCGGTCATGGTGGGGGGCAACTGCCTGGGGATCGTCAGCCGCGGGAATTACAACACGTTCTTTCTCCCTGCCTACAAGCTCCCCTTCAATCCCGGGCAGGGTGAGAACCTGGCCGTGGTCAGCCAATCCGGTGCCTATCTGGTGACCTTCGCCAGTAATTACGACGGAGTGATCCATCCGCGGGCCAGCATCAGCTTCGGCAATCAGATGGATCTGACGGTGGCCGACTTCCTGGCCCATTTCAACGATCAGGAAGAGGTCAATGTCATCGCCTGCTACGTGGAGGGCTTCCGCCCTGGAGATGGTCGGCGTTTTCTGAAGGAGGCCCGTCGTGCACGGCAGGCGGGCAAGAAGGTGATCATTTTCAAGGCGGGGAAGACTGCCCTGGGCGCCCAGGCAGCCGCCAGTCACACGGCCAGCCTGGCCGGTGATTATGCCGTGGCGAGGTCCTGTCTGGAAAGTGCCGGCGTCACCGTGGCGGAATCTCTCGATGAATTTGAAGATTTCCTGAAAACCTTCACTTTGCTGGCGGGAAAATCGGTTCAGGGGAATCGCACCGGGATCATCAGCAACGCGGGATTCGAGTGTTCCACGGTCATGGATCGGCTGGATGGCCTGGAGCTGGCGGAGTTCGATCCGGCCACTCAGGCCACTCTCGATGAAATTTTGCCCGGTTTTGCCCACCGCACCAATCCCATTGACTGCACACCCATGACCGGCACCGACGCTTTTTGTGAAAGCTGCCGGGGAATCCTGGAGTCATCCCAGGTGGATGTGGCTATCTTGTCCTCGGTTCCGGTGACTCCGGCCCTGGATAACCTGCCGGCCCATCCCGAGGGAAAACATCCCGAAGATCTGACCCGGGAGGGCTCTCAGCCCCGGCGGATGATCCAGATTTTGCAGAGTTCCTCTAAACCTGCCGTGGTTGTGGTCGATTCCGGGGAATTGTATGATCCCATGTGCCGGATGATCGAATCGGCGGGCATTCCCGTGTTCCGGAAAATCGACCGGGCCGCCCGGGCCCTGGCCGCGTTTGTCAATAGTTAGGAAGTGGTCTCTATGAAGAAGTTCTGGATTGGGTTCGTGGTTCTGGCGGTCATCGTTGGCGGCGGGCTGGGAGTGCTGTGGTACAGCTTTTCCAACCTGGAGAACAGCATTGCCATCGATGGTGGGGTTCTGGTCTGGGAGGTGGGTGGCAGCCTGCCCGAAGAGCGGGACGACTCCTTCTGGGGCCAGATGCGCAGCGGCGGCCAGATGACCCTGAGCGAGACAGTGTTTGCCCTGCGGCGGGCCGGCTCCGATGAGCGGATCACCGGGCTGGTGCTGGATATGCGCGCTCTGGGCACCGACTGGGCCAAGCTCGAAGAGGTGCGCCAGGCCGTCGAGGTTTTCAAGGAAGGTGGCAAACCCGTCATTGCCT
Organism: Candidatus Krumholzibacteriia bacterium; assembly: GCA_036351155.1. Taxonomy (GTDB): domain Bacteria; phylum Krumholzibacteriota; class Krumholzibacteriia; order LZORAL124-64-63; family LZORAL124-64-63; genus LZORAL124-64-63. The sequence goes on from JAZBOO010000218.1 coordinate 3,479, forward strand.
ACTTTGACGGGGCTTCCACACGGGAGTACGCCCTGGCCGTGGCGGCCGATGAAATTGTCATGTCCCCTGAGGCCAACCTCATGGTCCTGGGCGTGGTGGCCGAGCTCTCCTTCATGAAAGACACCCTGGACAAGCTGGGTATGAGCGCCGACTTCGTTCATGTGGGCAAGTACAAGTCCGCCCCCGAGCGCATGACGCGCAGCGAGGCCTCGGACTCCAATCGGGAGATGATCGAGGCCATCGTCCAGGATCGGTAT
>JAZBOO010000219.1:0-4084 GCA_036351155.1 Candidatus Krumholzibacteriia bacterium
ATCTATTGCGACCCCCGTTCCCATGCTGGCGTTAGTATCGTAGATATCGTCGTAGAATGATGCTGCCAGTCCCCAGTTTCCGGCCCCACCTTCATCGCGGGCATAAAGATAAGCTGCTCCATGAGTAGAAGGCCCTGCCCCAGGCGCTCCAACTAAAACCATGCCGCCATCAATAGCCACTGAATGCCCAAACTCAGCCAGGTTTTGGATAATGTTCGGTCCAATAAGCCTGGCCACCTTCCCCCAATTTTCAACCCCACCTTCGTGGCGATCAAATATATAAACCGCACCTTCACTCGAATGCCCATTGGCTGCAGCTTCCCTGACAAGTTTCCGAATAATTGTAAACTCACGGATTTCGCCATGGCCTAACCCGGATTATTCATGAATCTTACAATGACGAAAGCCTTTCGAGCGGATAAACTAGTTTTACCACAAACAGTTACACCGCTCAAAAAGGCTTTCATATGTCCCATTCTACAAAACAGTCTGTTCTTTTTCCAGAACTCGTTTCCAAGCGTTGCGAAATCGCCTTCGACGAGCCCGAGGTCACCAGCGACGGCGGTGCCCTGCTGGTGAAGGCTGTCGATGACCAGATCGGCCTGACCGATTGCTTGGCCGCCGCCCTGACCGATCCGCGCGAACCCGGAAAAATCCGCCATACCCTGGCTGACATGCTGCGCCAGCGTATCTTCGGCATCTGCTGCGGCTATGGTGATGCCAATGACGCCGCACGCCTGAACACCGATCCGATGCACAAGTTGTTGCTGGACCGTGACCCGGTGCAGGGCGACGATCTGGCCAGCCAGCCCACCTTGAGCCGCTTCGAGAACCAACGCCGCCGGGTCGATCTGTTCCGCCTGAGCACAGCCCTGGCCGACACCGTCATCCGCGCCCACCGGCACCGCCTGCGCCGACGCAAATGCAAGCTGGTGACCCTTGATCTCGATGCCACCGACGACCCTTGTCACGGCAGTCAACAACTGTCCCTGTTCAACGGGCATTACGATAGCTGGTGCTACCTGCCTTTGCTGGCGTTCGTCTCGTTCGACAACGAGAAGGACCAGCATCTTCTGGCGGCCATGCTCAGGCCGGGGACCGCCCACTGCAAGGTCGGCACCGTGGCCATCTTGAAGCGGCTGATCCCGGCCATACGCGCGGCCTTCCCCGGAGCTGTGATCCGGGTCCGTCTTGATGGCGGGTTCTGTTGCCCGGAGGTCCTGGACTTCCTGGACGTTGCCGGAGTCCAATATCTGGTGGCCATGGCCAAAAACAGCGTCCTCGAAGAACGGGTCGCTGGTGATGTCGCCCTGGCCCGTGAATGCTTCGCCATTGCCGGCCAGACCTATGCGGTCTACGGGCAACAGCGGTACGCGGCCGGCACCTGGAAGTCCGATCGCCGGGTCATCCACAAGGCCGAGGTGGTGGCCTTGCCCGGTCGAGAACCCCTGGATAATCTGCGGTTCGTGGTGACAAACCTGCCGCAGACACCGAGCCAAGTGTACGACATCTATCGCCAGCGTGGGGACAGCGAGAACCGGATCAAGGAACTGAAGGGAGAGCTTGATCTGGGCCGGCTCAGCTGCCACGGGTTCTGGGCGAACCAGTTGCGGTTGTTGCTGTCTGCGGGCGCGTTCGTGATCATGCAGATGATGCGAACTCGGTTGGCGAAGCTGGGACTGGCCACCAGCCAGGTGGGTACCTTGAGGCTGCGGCTGTTGAAAATCGGAGGCCGGATCACCCGGTCGGCACGCCGGTATGTGGTCCATCTGGCAGCCGCTCATCCCTGGGTCCGGGAATGGCTACGCGCGGCGCGAACATGGGGCGCGACCTGGCCGTAGGTTCCGAACATCTTCCTGAAAAACTGGACCATGAGAAAAACCGCTGGATCGGTATGCCCGAAATCTTCGGGAAATGGTATCATGACCCCGTGGGGCGGCTTGGGCTGCCTGGTGAGGCGCCGCCAACGGCGGCGACGGTGGCCCGACCGGAACAATGGACTCAGGAAATGGCTGCCAAGTATGGTTCATGAATAATCCGGGTTAGGGAAAAGGCGGAAATAACCAGGCAAGATCAGAATGAAGGGGTCAGGATTCGATCTGACCCATAAGGTGTTGTTATTAAAGTAGGTAAAGGTCATGAAGCGTTCTTTTCTCACCGGTCTGATTTTGCTGGCTCTATTCTTCTGTCCGCCATTGAAAGCGGCCACCATTCGTGTGGAAAAAGATGGGAGCGGGGACTACACGGTCATCCAGGATGCGGTAGATGCGGCTTCGGATGGCGACGTCATCATGATCGGCCCTGGTCGTTTCGATGATATTACCACCGACCCGCAGCACGGGGACTTTCGCGTTTTGCTATATGGTGACAAGAGCTTGACCTTGAAGGGCTCAGGGATTGATCAAACCATCATCGGACCGGAAAGCTATGAAGGGACCAATCGAGATTGGGGTATTTACAGCTACTCTGGAATGGTAAGTACCAAGATTCAGGGAATATGTTTTGAAAATTTAGACCACTCCGGCGTGTTTTTGGATTGTTACGAGGTGGAGTTAGAGAATTGCCAGTTTATTAATTGTAACGACTCCTTCAGTTTTTTTGGCAACGGACCAGGCTCTGTCCGATCATCTCGGTTTGTCAGCGACAATACCTCATTTCCAACCGCCATGTTTTTCCGAGGTTCATCAGTCGAAGTGACCGATGTGGAAGTGGTGGGGTTCAGTACAGGGATCCAGTGCGAAGGTGGGACCAACGATATTGTCATTTCCGATTGTTTGTTTGATGGTGCTGGAGTCGGTAGTACAGGGATTTACTTTTTTAATGTTGGCGGACTGGTGCGCCGTTGCCGGGTTCAAAATTTCACCTCAATAGGTTTTGAGTGTAGCTATATTAGGCAAGTGAACCTTGTGGACAGTGTATTTGAAAGTATCATCCACCCCGATGGACCCTTTGGCAGGGGCCTTCATCTTATTGGTACGGGTCAAAATCTTGTCGCTACGGGTAATATTATTTTGGACTGTGATATTTGTGTCGTGCTACATAATCCTCTTGGCGAACACACCATCCAAGGCAACCACTTTTTGCGTCGTGACTATCTCTTGGCTCGCTTTGTCATAGCGGATCCTAATTGGGATTTCAACGAAGTCCACTGGGATTTTTCCGGCAACTATTGGGGAACCACGGATATAGATGAAATTGCCTGGTTCATCAGGGACGCTCGCCATGCCACCGGCACCACCATGTATGTTGATTTTCTTCCCATCGCCGACGGGCCGGTCTCTACGGAGTGTATAACTCTGGGCGGAGTGAAGGCTTTATTCCAATAGTACTGAAAAGCCAACCTGGCCTCTTCTGCTCGTAGGCCCGGCCATTTCCAAAGGAAATTCCCGCACTTGTCACAGCGCGCCCGACAGGCGAAATTGGGGGGAAGTCAGGGGCGGCCCGTGCCGTCCCGATCTCTATCTGACCATGAACCCGTGACCGGTGACCCCAAGGAGTCGACATGAACCAGGAAGTCCTGAAGCTCTGGCCCGAACTCGAGTGGATCGAAGACGAAACCCTGCGCGAGGCCACCGCCAAGACCTGGGAACTGGCCCTCGAACGCAGCCCTCTGACCCCCGCGGATCTCAACACCATTCCTTTCACCTTGCTGGTGCCCGACCTGAAGGTCAGTTTCATGGCGCACAAGCGCTGCGTGGTGCACGTGGCCCGCGAGTCGGCCCTCAAGATGAACGAGTTCTTCAAGGAAGATCTGCCCGTGAACCTGGATATCTGTATCTCCGGCGCCATCCTGGCCGACGTGGGTAAGCTGCTGGAGTACGACATGAAGGACGGCAAGTCGTGCAAGAGCGAGATGGGCAAGTTCGTCCGGCACCCCTTCAGCGGTGTGGGACTGGCCATGGAGGCAGGCGTGCCGGCCAGCGTATGCCACATCATCGCCGCCCATGCGGGCGAGGGAAACCTGGTGACGCGCAGCACCGAGGCCTATATCGTGCATCATGCCGATTTCATGACCTTCCTGCCGTTCAAGAGCCGTCTGGACTGATCCGGGCCGGCCGGCGGCGCCAAAAAAACGTTGGCGCAC
>JAZBOO010000220.1:0-2406 GCA_036351155.1 Candidatus Krumholzibacteriia bacterium
CCTTTTTCTGGGCCGCCTCCACCTGGTCAGCTATCGGCTTCTCGGGAGTCAATCCGGGGCCGCCTGCCGCAGAAATGTCCACATCGCCCGACCGAGGCCCGCCCGTGGGCGTGACCATGCTGTCCCGGGAGGACACCGTGGACTGGTGCTCACCGATACCCGTGGGCACCGACCCACCCCGCGGCCAGAACAGGGCTGCGCCTCCGGCCACGATGACCAGCGCGGCCACGACCATGATCCGGGGCATGGTGCCGCCTTGACCGGCGCGCCCCATGCGCGACCGCCGGCTGGTCCCGGCTTTCAGTGATCCCTTTCCTTGCGGCTCACTATTTTTCATGGATTCAGAATCCTTTCTTGGCGGGTTCCTCGACGGCATTCGGGCATAGCAGACTGAATGCCACGCACGCCACCAGGGAAACCAGGAACCCAGGTATCATTTCGTATATCAATCCTTTGAGTATCGGCACGTTGTACCATACCACCACCGTCACGGTTCCGGTAATAAAACCGGCCAAAACGCCCGCTTTGCTGGACTTTTCCCAGTAGAGGGAAAGCAGCAGGGGAGGGCCGAAGGCCGCGCCCAGCCCGGCCCAGGCGTAAAGCACCATGTTGTAGACGAAGTCGTCGGCCACCCAGGCCAGCACGAACGCCACCACACCGAGGCCCAGGGTGGCCCAGCGTCCCAGGGCCAGCAGCTTTTTCTGCGAAGCTTCCGGGTTGATCAAGGCCCGGAAAATATCCTCGCTCACGGCGCTGGCACCGGACAGCAACTGGCTGTCAGCGGTGGACATCATGGCGGCGATGGCCCCGCAGATCATCAAAACCGCCAGCCACTCGGGCATGAAGTGGCGGGCCATCATGGGCATGAGCTGCTCCTGGTCGGCGATCAGCTGGCCTTCCCCCATGGCCCCGGGACCAAAAAAGGCCAGGCCGGTCAGGCCGATGGCAATGGCCCCGAAAAAGGCGATCAACGCCCAACCCACGGCAATGAAGCGACCCTTGTCAATTTCCTTCTGACTGCTGGTGGCCATGAACCTCAGCACCAGATGGGGCTGGCCCATGTACCCCAGGCCGATGGCCAGACTGCCGGCCACGCCGCTGAACGCCGCCCAGCCCGTGTCGCCGGGGGCCAGGGTGAGGTACTGGCCGCCGAATGCCGCCAGCTTGGCCTGAAGGCCGCCGGGCCCGCCCACCTCGGTGAGCACGGCCAGGGGCAACACCGATAGGGTGATCAGCATGATGATGCCCTGGACCAGGTCGGTCCAGCTGACAGCCAAAAGGCCGCCCGCCGCGGTGTAGAATCCCACCAGCACGGCCCCGATGAGCATGCCCTGCAGAGGAGAAATCCCCAGGTAGAAATGGAGCACCTTGCCGGCAGCCAGAAACTGGGCCGCGACGTAAAAGGTGAAAAAGAACAGGATGATGACCGTGGCGGCGATGCGCAGGACCCGGGAGCGATCCTGGTGTCGGGCCTCGAAGTATTCGGCCAGGGTGATGGCACTCAAGCGCTCGGTTTCCCGGCGCAGAGGGCCGGCGATCACGAACCAGCTGAAGGCGATGCCGGTGCAGCAGCCCACGCCCACCCAGACGGTGCCCGCACCCGTGGCGAAGGCCAGACCCGGCAGGCCGATCAGCAACCAGGCCGACTCCCCGCTGGCCCGCTCACTGAAGGCGGCCACCCAGGCGCCCAGGCGGCGGTCGGCCAGCAGATAGCTGTCCAGGGTCCGGTTCAGGCGAGCGGCCATCGCGCCCACGACGAGAATCACCAGGCTGTAAATGATCAATCCGATGATCAGAGGATCCAAGGCGCTCGCTTCCTTTGGTCCGGCCGAGCCCTGAAGCGCGACTGTCGCTTGTTGTTTCCGGCAGGTGGTTTAGATGTTAGCATCATAGCCGGGACCGGTCGCATGGTTCAATGGTCAATCCACCTCCTCGAAAGGCCCGCGTTTTGGGTAAAGGGAAGTACAAGGGACGCCGGGCGGAAGCCTTCATCTTCGATCTGGATGGAACCCTGGTCGATTCGGGGCTGGACATCGCCCTTTCCGCCAACTTCACCCGTGTCCATTTCGGGCTGTCCGAGCTGCCGGTGCCCACGGTGGTGGGCTATGTGGGCGACGGCGTGGTGAAGCTGCTGGAGCGCACCCTGGGACACAACGCGCCCACCGGGTTGACCGGCTCTCAAGGTTTGCCGGTGAGCCCGGAGCAGCTGGCGGAGGCCCATGAGGTGTTCGCTGACCACTACCGGCGCCATTTGCTGGACAACACCCGACTGTACCCCGGGGTGCTGGATATGCTGTTCCGGTTCCGGGCCTTCCCGTTGCACCTGGCCACCAACAAGCCGCGCGATTTCACCGATCGGATTCTGACCGGATTGAGCCTGGAAGGGGCCTTCCGGAGGATCGTGGC
>JAZBOO010000221.1:0-9433 GCA_036351155.1 Candidatus Krumholzibacteriia bacterium
ATTGAAGAGCGGGGCATCGAAGACCGGGTGGTCTTCCTGGGGCACAGTGATGACCTGCAGGACCTCTTGCCCCTTTGCGATCTGTTGCTCCTGCCATCCCTGCACGAATCCTTTGGCCTGGTGGGACTGGAGGCCATGGCCTGCGGCACCGTGCCCCTGCTGACCAGCGTGGGGGGAGCCGGGGAATTTATCCAGGACGGCATCAACGGCTTCCTGCGTGATCCCCAGGATGTTGTGGGCATGGCCCAGGCCGCCCTCACCGTCTTGCAAGACGATGAGCTGAGGCAACATATGCGCGAAGAAGGTCTGCGAGACGCCGCAGCCGATTTCGGGGCCCAGTGTGTCATGAAGCAGTACCTGGGAGTTTACGACCGTCTGCTTGACGCCGGTGGTTGACACACCCGCCTTTATCTTTACAATGGTGGCATACGCAAACGCACAGGACCCCAGGGAGGTCACCTTGGCCCAGAAACAGGATCTGATCCGGCTTGTCGAGGATATCGCGCACCGCAAGGGTGTGTTCCGGCCGGAGGCGTATTTCTTTGTTCTGCAGGCCCTCGAGAAGGCCATGAACGAGCAGGAAGAAGCTCGCCACATCTCGGGCGAAGATCTCCTGGGCGTGATCAAGGCGCAGGGTCAAGATCAGATCGGTCCCATGACCGTGGATGTCCTGCACAGCTGGGGTGTGCACAACACCCTGGATTTCGGTCGGATCGTATTTCACCTGGTCGATGAAAATCTTCTGCGCAAGAGGGAAGAAGATTCCCTTGCCGATTTTCTGGACAAGTTCGATTTTCAGGAAGAATTCACCCTGAAGGTCTTCGAGGCCAAGGGGTAGCCGGGACCGAGCCCGGAGAATGGGAACTCTGGCGTTTTCTTGACGTACAAGAAAGATCAGCGGTTTCCCCATTGCCTGCCGACTTTTCGGACGTTTACGTTCGACCACGGACCAAGGACGGTCCGCCTGGATCCGGCCCGAAGGAGCAAGGCCGCATCCCCACATCGTCAAACTTGACAAGGAGAGCTCATGTTCGCTTTTCCTTTCCTGGCCGCACTGGGACCGGACGAACTGGCGGGTCTGGTGATGGACACCACCTTCTTCGGGAAAGGTATCCTGGTCGTTCTGCTCACTCTCTCGATCCTGTCCTGGGCGGTGTTCCTGGAGAAGGCCCGCAACCTGGCCAAGATCCGCAACGGGCACTTCCAGTTCTGGGATCAGCTGGATAGCTGGCTGGACCGTGAAACCACCCAGACCCAGTTCACCGAATGGTGTCAGCAGAACACCCACCTTCCTCTGGCCAACCTGATCCTGGAAACCCGGGATCTCCAGCACGTCCCCACCATCCGTCGGGCCAGCGAGCGCGTCATGTATCTGGAAACCGAGGTTCTGGAGCGGTACCTGATCCTGCTGTCCACAGCGGTGACCATTTCTCCTTTTCTGGGTCTGCTGGGTACCGTCTGGGGCATCATGAGCTCCTTCTGGGACATGAGCAGCATGCAGAGCGCCAACCTGACCGTGGTGGCGCCCGGAATTGCCGAGGCCCTGATCACAACCATAGCAGGGCTGGCCACCGCCATTCCCGCGGTGATCTTCTACAACATGACCGTGCGGAAGATCGACCTGGTGGGCAACGAGCTGGATCGTTTGCGGACCATCCTGGAAGAATCGGCCGGCAGTGATGCGGTGCGCGGACCGGCGGGGCGGGATCTGGCCCGGCGGCCGGGGGCCCATGACTCGGAGCGGATCTGATGCGACGCCGGGGATCATTCCGCAGCATGGCGGACATCAACATCACCAGCCTGGTGGATGTCACCCTGACCCTGCTGATCATCTTCATGCTGACCGCCCCGTACATCCAGGGTGGGGTGGACGTGAACCTGCCCGAGGCCGCCACCCGGACCACGGTGGTCAAGGAAGGGCCGGTGATTTCCATCACCAGCAACCGGCAGGTTTTCCTGATGGAGCAGGCCATCGAGATCGAGGATCTGCCGGCGGCCTTGATCGCCATGGTGGATGATCCCGCCACCGTGCCCATCTACCTGCGCAGCGATGAGGAAGTGCCTTACGGCGTGGTCCTCAAGGTGATGGCGGCCATCGAGCGGGAAGGGTTCCTGAACCTCAGCCTGGTGGCTGACCAACCTGCGGGTAAATAGTATCATGACCCGGGGACTACCCTTCAGTATCCTCATCCATATCCTGGTCCTGGCCCTGGTGATGGTGTACGGGAACGCCGTGCAGCGGGCTCCGGTCAAGACTCCGCACAGCATCCGGGTGCAGATGGTGCAGTTGCCCCAGGTCCCGCCGGTCCAGGACACGCCTCCCGCCGAGGAGGTTGCCGAGCCTCAGCCCGTGGTGGTCAAGGAGACCGTGCCCGACCTGCCGCCCAAGGAAGTGCCGAAGCCAAAGCCCGAGCCGGAGAAGAAGCCGGAACCAGAGGTCGAAAAGCCCAAGCCGAGGCCCGATCCTGTCCCCGCGGAACAGCAGCCGGCTGACCAGATGACCGATGTGCCCGAAACCGATGCGGGTCCCGCGGTGGCCGGACCTTCGGTCCAGGGGACCGATGTGGACTTTCCGTACGCCTGGTATCTGGCGCGGGTCCAGGGGCAGATCGCCCGGAACTGGAATCCCAAGCAGCTGGGATTCCGCTCCCGCAGCGTGGTCAGCTGCGTGGTGCATTTCACGATCCACCAGAACGGCCGGGTTTCCCAGGTCACCCTCACCCGCCCCAGCGGGGTGGGGGTTTTTGACCGGGAAGCGTTGCGGGTGGTTCAATCGTCGCGCATTCCGCCCTTGCCGCCCGGGTTCTCCTCGAGCACCCTGGGTGTCAGCATGAAGTTCAACCTGGAGTCTGGAGTCTGATGAACAGGTTCAAATATTTCGCGGTGCATCTGATCCTGGTGACAGGGGTGATCTTGATCCCGATGTCAGCCCACGCCCAGGGTGGTGGGCCCGAGGTGGGGCTTGAGATCACCAAGACCGCCTTCCAGAAGATCGACATTCTGGTGGGGCTGCTGGATGTTCTTTCCGGCGGCATGCCCGCGGTGGGCAGTGCGGACACGCTGCAGGCGGTCATGACCAGCGACCTGCGGTTGAGCGGTCTTTTCCGGACGGGGCGCGCCGAAGCCCAGTCCGACACCCTCAACTTCGAATACACCATCGAAGGGACCGTGGAAGGCCCCTTGCGCGATGCGCGGACCACAGGGGAGGTGCAACCTACCACCATCAGCCTGAATCTGCTGACCTGGCCAGGGCGGCAATTGATCCTCAACAAGCGGTACCGTCCATTGCCGGATCAGGTGCGGGCCACGGCCCATCATTTTTCCTCACAGGTCATCGAGCTGCTGACGGGAGAACCCGGAATCACCATGACCCGGATCGTTTTTTCGCGAGGCGAGGACAAGCGACGCGACCTCTACGTGGTGGACTACGATGGGCAAAACCTGCTGCGCATGACGGCCAACCGACAGCTGAACCTGTGCCCCAGCTGGGCCCCGGACGGGGCGGAAATCGCCTTCACCAGCTACCGGGAAGGCCAGCAGGGTTTGTACGGCCTGGACACCAGCACCGGGAAGGTTCGAGAAATTATTGCCATGGAGGGCCTGAATTACGGTGCGGACTGGCATCCGTCGGGAAAAGAACTCATATTGGCGCTGTCGCGGTCGGGGAACCCGGAAATCTACCGGATTCGGCCCGATGGAACCATCATCAAGCGCCTCACGGTGTCGCCCGCCATCGAAATCAGCCCCAGCTGGTCTCCCGGGGGGCGGGATGTGGTTTTTACCAGTGACAGATCAGGTACACCTCAGTTATATATCATCGATAGCGATGGTGCGGGGCGCAATCGGGTCACCTTCGAGGGCCGGTACAATGAATCGGCCAGCTGGTCGCCCAACGGGGACAAGATTGTCTATGCAACCCGCGAGGGAAACTTTACCCAGATCGTTCTGATGAATCCCACCGGGGAAAACCGGCGGGTATTGACGGATCGGACCTGGAGGAACGCCGAGGATCCCAGCTGGGCACCCGATGGCCGACACATCGTGTTCGCCTCGGACCGGTCAGGGGTTTCCAAATTGTATGTGTATGACGTGGTCGAGGATGATTTTCGACAACTGACGTTCGGGCCGGACCCGGACATCACCCCCGATTGGTCACATTGAGACCAAGGGTGTCAACAACCGCAAGGAGAAATCAGGAAATGAATTTCAACAGGATTCCCCGCATGCCTCTTCTCGCCCTGGCCCTGGTGCTGGGCCTGGGACTGCTTTTCGCCGGCTGCGGCAACAAGGCGGAAGTCGAAACCGATCCCGGAACCGTTATCGATACCGGTGACGTGGTGGACGTTCCCGAACCGCCCAAGGTGGAAACCCCCGTCGAGCCCGAAGATGTGGTGCCCGACTATGCCAGCATGGATCCCAGTGAATTCGGTGTGGAGGATGTGTTCTTTGCCTTCGACGAGTACGAACTCAACGGTGAAACCATGGGTATCCTGAGCCGCAACGCCCGGATTCTCCGTGAAGCCGACGTGCTGATCCTTATCTCGGGCCATTGCGACGAGCGCGGCACGGTGGAGTACAACCTGGCCCTGGGTGAGAAGCGGGCCAATGCCGTGCGCGATTACCTGGTCAGCCTGGGTGTTCCCAGCCGGAACCTGCGGGTGACCTCCTATGGCGAAAGTGCGCCGTTTGCACGCGGTCACGAGGAGGACGCCTGGGCTCTGAACCGTCGTGCCCATTTCGAGCGCCCCTAGGAGGCTGCTCAAGAGTTGCCGGCGACCGCTTGACGGCAAGGAAACGGCAAGGAAACGGCAAGGAAGCTGATATGAAGCCCATGAAATTGACCATGGCCGCCATCCTTCTGGGGATGGCGGCTCTTGCCCACACAGGGTGCGCGCCCCAGCTGGATCGCATCGAGGTGGGAGTGCAGGAAAACCGGGACGAGATTTCGCGGCTGGCTGCCGAGAACAAGCGCCTGATGCAGGAGCTGGTGGCCCTGGGACAGTTGCTGCGCATGGAACAGGACTCGGGAACCGAGACCAAGGCCATGAGTTTTGCCACCTTGTCTCAGCTGAGCAGCCGCCTGGACCAGCTGCTGCAGAAGCTCGATGACAACGCCGAGTACATGCGGGATCTATCTGCGCGCGTGGACCTTCTGGCCACGCGGAGCGGTTTGCCCACCCTCGGCGAGTACAAGCCCCCTCAAGCGGGTGGCACTTCGGACAGTCCATTGTCGGAAGAGGGCCGCAGCATCATGGAGCAGGCGGAGCTGGACCGCAGCCGGGGGAACATTGACCTGGCGCGCAGTGGATTCCAGGAGTTCCTGGACAAGTTCCCCTCCAGCGAGCAGGCGGACAATGCCACCTACTGGCTGGGCGATCTGGCCTATGGTGACGGTGATTTTTCCGGTGCACTGGAGTATTTCAAGGCCGTGGTCGATCGATTCCCCGCCAGCGACCGTGTGCCCGCCTCCCTGTACAAGGGGCGGGCCTGTTTGCTCGAGCTGGGGCAGGCTCAGGCGGCCTGGGACATGGGGGGGCGGTTGCTCGATGAGCATCCCCAGTCTTCGGAAGCGGCCCTGCTCAGGGAAGAAACCGCCAGAGACCGCTAGAGCCCTTTCCAGGGGACGTGCCAAAAGACGGGAGATATCGTGCCCAAATTCAGTGTTTTGAAAATGGCTCGCGGGTTGAACCATGTGTTCATGCCTGTGGAAGTCACGGACATCAACAAGGACTACCATGCCTTCATTGTGCGTTACAGCGGCGATTACATCGTCCACAAGCATGAGAAGGATGAGTTCGTGTACATCCTGGAAGGGTCGCTGACCATCGAGATCGATGGCCAGGAGGAAGAAGTGCGGCAGGGCGAAGCCTACCTGGTGCCGGCGGGCATGCCGCATCGACCGCGCTGTCGGAACATGGCTCTGGGATTGATCATCGAGACCAAGGGACTGCAGAAGCAGATGGATCCTCAGGTCTGATCATACCACGGGTAAAAAAATGGCCGGGTCCTGGACCCGGCCATTTTTTTTCAGAGGCCTGCTCAGATCCCGTGGGGCCCAGCACTGATGATCTGCTCGATCTCCATCACATCACCCCGACTGCCGATATACAGAGGCACCCGATGGTGCATGTGCTTGGGCACGATGTCCATGATGGACCCATGGCCGTCGCTGGCATAGCCGCCCGCCTGCTCGGCAATCATGGCCAGGGGCGCCGCCTCACACATGAGGCGCAGCTTGCCCTCGGGCTTGCCCATGGTGGGTGGGTAGAGATACACGCCGCCGTAGAGCAAGTTGCGGTGGAAATCGGCGACCAGGGAGCCGATGTACCGGCTGGTCTTGCCGGCGCCCTTGCTGGGCGCGTCATTGCGGCTGGTTTTTCCGGAATCGCGGCCGTACTTGAGTCGGCGCACCACTTCCCGCACCTCGGGTGACCACTTGGGCTCATAGGCCTCGTTCACCGAATAGATGCGCCCCTCGAAGGGGGTGGTGATGTTCTCGTGGCTCAGGAGGAACTCGCCGATACTGGGGTCGAGGGTGAAACCATGGACGCCATGCCCCGCCGTGTAGACGAACATGGTACTCGATCCATAGATCACATAACCGGCGGCCACCTGCTGGCTACCCGGTTGCAGGAGGTCTTCCATGTCCACGCTGTTGCGGCGGTGGGTCCGCTTCCAGATGCCGAAAATGGTGCCCACCGAGACATTGGCGTCGATGTTGGAGCTGCCGTCCAGAGGATCGAAAACCACGATGTAGTTGCCCGTGCCGCCGCCGCGAGCTTCCACGAACACGGGTTTTTCCAGTTCCTCGCTGCCCATGATGCAAACCTGACCCCGGGTCCCCAGACATTTCAGAAAAACGTTGTTGCCGTATTCATCCAGTTTCTGAACCACTTCGCCTTGCACATTCTCGTCTCCGGTGGCACCCAGGATGTCCACCAGTCCGGCCTTGGTCACCTCACGACTGATCACCTTGGCCGCGAACGTGATATCGTTCAGCAGGCCCGTGAAATCGCCGCTGGCAGCGGGGTGAAGGTCCTGAAGTTCCAGAATGTGGGATTCGATGGTCTGCAGATTTTTCGGTACCTGGGTCATTATGCATTCCTCTTCGGGGCCCGAGGTGGGGCAGGGAGTGAAATAGGACTGTGTTTCAGGTAATATATTGTACCAGCAAAGGGCGGCTAACCAAACGATCTTCTTGCCATCGCGGGTATTGTTTGCCATCGTCCCGATAACATGACGAAGGATCCCGGCAGGGACTGCCAATCACTGGCTTTTTTCGGCTTTTAGCGCCCAGGAGGAATCATGTCCGATGCCATTTACGACGTGCCTTATCCCCAGAACGAGCCCATCATGGGTTACGCTCACGGGTCCCCGGAGAAGAAGGAACTGAAGGCCGCCTTGAAAAAGATGGCCGGCGAAAAAATAGACATTCCTCTGGTCATCGGGGGCGAAGAAGTGCGCACCGGTCAGCTGGCCGATTGCGTGATGCCCCACCAGCACAAGCACCAGCTGGGACAGTACCACAAGGGGGGCGAGGCCGAGGTCAAGAAGGCCATCAAGGCTGCCCAGAAGGCCAAGAAGGACTGGGCCAATACGCCCTTCCAGCACCGGGCCGCCATCCTCCTGAAAGCCGCCGAGCTGCTGGCTGGACGCTACCGCATGGTCCTGAACGCGGCCACCATGCTGGGCCAGAGCAAGAACCCCTTCCAGGCGGAAATTGACAGTGCCTGCGAGCTGATCGACTTCTGGCGGTACAACCCTCATTACGCCCAGCAGATCATGGGCGAGCAGCCCGACAGTGCCCCCGGCATGTGGAACATGCTGGAGCAGCGGCCTCTGGACGGCTTCGTCTTCGCCGTGACGCCTTTCAATTTCACCAGCATTGCCGGCAATCTGCCCACGGCCCCGGCCCTGATGGGCAACACCGTGGTGTGGAAGCCCGCCAGCAGCTCCGTGTTCTCCGGCCATTACATCATGCAGATCCTGAAGGAAGCCGGCATGCCCGACGGCGTGATCAACTTCGTCCCCGGCAGCGGGGGCCAGGTGGGCAACCCGGTCATGTCCAGCCCAGATCTGGCCGGTGTCCACTTCACCGGCAGCACCGGCGTGTTCCAGGCCATGTGGAAGCAGATCGGCACCAACATCCACAATTACGGATGCTATCCCCGGATCGTGGGAGAGACCGGCGGCAAGGACTTCATCTTTGCCCATCCCAGCGCCGATGTGGACGCCCTGGTGGTGGCCATGGTGCGTGGTGCCTTCGAGTACCAGGGGCAGAAGTGCTCGGCCGCCAGCCGCGCCTACATTCCCCAGGGCATGTGGAAGGAAGTGAAGAAGAAGCTGGTGGACATGGTGGCCACCATCCAGATGGGCGACGTGACCGATTTCCGCACCTTCATGGGCGCGGTGATCGACAAGAACGCCTTCGGCAGCATCAGCGGCTTCATCGACCGGGCCAAGAAGGCCAAGGGCCAGGCCAAGATCATTGCCGGCGGCAAGTGCGACGACAGCGTGGGGTACTTCGTGGAACCCACGGTGATCGAGGCATCGGATCCTGGTTACGAGACCATGGTGGAGGAGATCTTTGGCCCCGTGCTGACCGTGTACGTGTACGAGGAGAAGGATCTGCTGAAGACCTTGCGGCTGTGCGACACCAGCAGCGCCTACGCCCTGACCGGCGCCATATGGGCCCAGGACCGGGCGGCGATCATCAAGATGAAGGACGAGCTGGTGGGCACCGCCGGCAACTTCTACATCAACGACAAGCCCACCGGAGCTGTGGTCGGCCAGCAACCCTTCGGGGGCAGCCGGGCCAGCGGCACCAACGACAAGGCGGGCAGCTACCTGAACCTCATCCGCTGGAGCAGTCCGCGGACGGTGAAGGAGACATTTGACCCGCCGCGGGATTATCTGTACCCATATATGTCCGCTCGTTAGAACCGGCGAAAGTCGGCCTGACGAAACGGGCGAGCGAGGTGAGGGGCGGCCTGCAGAGTCGCCCCTCAACTTTTAGTCCGAGAGTGAAATTTTGGCTGCGCATGCAGCCATAACTGAAGGAATGATCAAAAATGGCCCAGCCCACGAAGGCGAGCTGGGGCCGCTTTCTGGTCCAAAAATAAAAACCCTCCACCCGAAACGGGGGAGGGTTTGTTCTGCATGGTGCCGGAGGTGGGACTCGAACCCACACGTCCAAAAAGGACAACGGATTTTGAGTCCGTCACGTCTACCAATTCCATCACTCCGGCACCGAAGGGGGGCCGGCTGACCCACAAATGGTGTGGAAGCAACCGGTTGGAGTCGGCATTTTAGCCATCAAAAACCCGAAAGTCAAGGCGGAGAAAAGTTTGACACGGCTTTCAGAATTGCTATATTAGCTCCTCAACGAAATCGGGTGGGGCCATAGCTCAGCTGGGAGAGCGCTTGACTGGCA
>JAZBOO010000222.1:0-16006 GCA_036351155.1 Candidatus Krumholzibacteriia bacterium
AACCAGGTTCGTGTTGTCGCAAACGGCGGCCCAGTGGGAAACGATACAGCCCCATTCACTGGTGCCCTCCCAGTTGAACAGGCACCCCTCCTCCGGTGCATGGGACCAGCCGATGCCATCGCAGGGTGAGTGCGCGCCTGCCGGGTACATGGCCCAGTATTCCAGCTCGCCCTCTGCTTCGAGAACTTCCGTGGAGGCCAACGCCGTCGCCGGGACGGCGGCCAGAACGACCATCATGGCCAGGCCCAGGAAAACAAGAAGGGCCCTCGGGAGAATATATTTCACGATGGGCTCCGTTCCGGCCAAACTGATTTCACACCAAGGACAGCACATTCCTCACAGTACCAAAGTTTGATCCTGAAGTACCCGTGGTTGGGATAATCGGCGGCCATCACGGAAGGATCGTACAGTTCCGGAGCTTGGTTCTCGGACAGATAGGTGCCTTCCCAGACGAATGAAGAATCGCCCAAAAAATCTCGGTAGGTGGCCTCACCAGCGCTGAAAGGGTGCTCCATGGGAAACTTGACCAGGCCTCTGACCAGGTCAAAAATGGCTGGATCATTCAGGTCTGGAAGACCGTCGGGGACAGGCGATAAATCAAACCATTGACTTTGATCCAGCCCGAACAGCTGAATGTACGGTTGACCGGATTCATCCACATAGGGGAACAGTGACTCGTCGTTGCGCTGTAGGGTCAGATCGAAATATTCAGGATCGATGTTCTGGTACCCCAGGTCATAGAAATTCCGCATCACATAGTGAAAGGAGTACATAGGCATCATGGACTCGGGGGCCTTCAAGAGCTTCATCCGGTAAAAAAGGCCGTCCTCGCCTGGTATGTTGACTCGCTTGTATTCATCCCGTCCCGGTCGATCTCCCACGAAAACATCCGTTTCCCCAATGTCAGAGAACAGGATCTCGTAATTCACCGCCAGAACCGATTCGCCCGGCAGTTCTTCACCAAAATCTAAGCATTCAATTTTGCCGTCCAGATCCATCCGGGCCTCAAAGTACAGTTCCCTCCACAGGTCCCCAACCACGGCGGGGGTCTGAAAATCGTTGGGCGGACACTCTTCGGTGGACCAGAAGATCCCAGTAGTATCCAGGTACGCGGCCACGTTCGAAATGTCCCCCGTCTCCATTTCCCCCTCGGTCACCCGCTGGAAAACCCGGATCGAAGCAGGGTCGATGACCTGGTACGGTTCTTTCCCGGGCAGATCGGTCCCGGCCAGATCCAGTTTGAAGAACCGGTTGTTCAGGTACTGGTCGGAGGTGATCACATGCTCGATAATAAGGGGTCTATCAGGGGGCGTTTCGGTGGAGGTGGGATTGTTGCAGCCAGCCATCATCAGGAGCAACCCTGGGAGAACCACGAACAACGATCGTGTTCGCTGGGAGAAATGTGTTCCGTTCACCACTCTGCTCCTTTGCTGACCAGAAACGCCCCATCCTCCACATAGGTGAAGCGTACCAGACGGGGTTCCGTCATGAGGCTGTTGGCTTCTCCATCCACCCACTGAGCCTGGTCCTCCAGTTCAAAGGTGAGCGGATCCACCCAGGTCACGGACCGGGGCCGGAAGGGTCCGACCCACGGGTGTTCGGGGAGAAGTGAGTGGAAGGATAGCGCCGAACAGGACTGGACCCTGGAACCCCCGGCGCGGTTCACGTGGATGCGCTCCACCCACATGGAAAACAAGCCTTCGGTCTCGAAAAGGGTGACTCTCAAGAGCCGGGAAACGGTCCAGGTCCCGGAAGCCTCCATCCCGTCCATTTTCAGCGGGACTTCCACCTTCGCCCCGGGACCACAGCTCAGATAAAAGGCTGAACCCGGCAATGTCTTCTCGAGGTCCACCGGGTCAAACACCACGAAGCCGCTCTCGGCCATGGTGAACGAGGGAACGATGAAGAGAAGGGCGATCAAACCCAGAAGGGGTTTCCGCTGCTCTTTAATAGGAAAATTATTAGACATTAATTCCCGCAAACACGCTCAGGGCTATGCTGATGGCCACCCAGACCGAAGAATAGGCAAACACCACAACAAAGCCCCGGACCAGAGTGGAAGCTCTGCCTCGACGGTAAATCCGGCGAGACTGCCTGGCGAAGTATACCAAAATCAGCGGAAAAACGGTGAGGAAGCCGATGGTGGACGAAGCATCGGGATCGTCCGCCTTGCCCACCAGCTTCAGCACCAGCAAAAGAACAATCATCAACACGTACAATACAGAATGTGTGTGGAGCGAGGCCACCAGGTAGCTGGCATAGTAATCGCCCCGACGTCCAAAAAGGACCCGGGTCAGGCCTGCCAGGGCCGGCACCAATCCCAGGATCAATATCCACTTCAGGGACAGGTCCACCATGTAAGAGACCTTCGCCACCACATCCTCGGATGTTACCGCTTCACCTTTTGACTCAACAAGCCCCTCCGAGCCCAGCGAAAAGCCGCTGGCAAAATCCACGATCACATTACTTTGTTCAGGAACCAGGGAAGACACGAAGAAGAAGAGAGCCGTGAACAACAGGTAGAGGCGGGTCGGGCTCATGTATCTTTCGCGACGTCCGCGGGCCCAGTCCAGATCGAGTTTCCCCGGCTTCAACAACAACAACCTGACGGTCAGCCAGAACCGGCCGTCCGCCGAGACCATTTCCCGAAAGGTGTCACCCAGCCAGTGGCCCACAGAAAGGGAAACTTCCCGGTCCTGTCCACACTGCCCACAGAAGGGCGTGGAACCTTCGGCCCCACAGTTCGGGCATGGGCTGGCCTGGGAGTTTTCCACTGATGTCTTCAACGGGCACCAATCTTTCGGGGGTCGGTCAAGGCGCGCATGACCACTTCGAGGGGCCCCCGTTTGAACTGGCGGCGCCACAGGTGTGAAAAAACCACCCCGGCCGTACAGAACACCGCCGACGCCAGGAGAACGAACGGAAGGGTCTGGTTTTCGAGTCGGCCCATGGCCTCCAGGGTGCCCATGCCCACAATGACATGCGCCACGTAGAGCGTGAGGGCCAGTTGCCCGGTGGAAACGAAAGGGCGAAGCCAAGCCGAGCGCGGATACCGCAGGCCCAGCGAAACCGCCGCGGCAATGATGGCACAGGCGGTCCCCGTTCCGGCCAGCATGTAGAGCGGCATGGGAGGCATGGGCTCGGTACCAAAAATGGCCACGATGATTTCCGGGTCCGCAGGGCCGGCTCCGGAAGACAGGGTCTTGACCAGGATCCAGCTCACGCCTTCTGCCACCAGCGCCACGCCCGCTCCCCAGACGAAGACGCGGCGGCGCACATCCGATCGGCTCATGTCCTGACGACCGAGCCCCATCCCCACCAGCAGGAATCCCAGCCAGGGAATGACCGGGTGAAAACCGTTGAAAAACAGATGACGAGTCATGCCCTGCGGAGTCCAGAAGTCCTGGTACTCCAGCGTTTTCCAGTCCCAGCCCTGGTCGTAGTTTCCGCCCAGGAACATCACCACGAAAACCAGAACCAGCAATCCGCTGTAAACCCAGAGCCGGCGCGTGGAAGCCGTCAACAGGAAGGCGGCGGCGGCTATATAAACCCCATAGAAGTGGAGGATGTCGGCCGGCCAGACGGGAGTGTAAAGCAGGCCGACGACAAATAGGAAGAGAGCGCGCTTGAGCAAGATGCTGCGGTCCCGCGCAAGCAGGTCGCGATCCTTCAGGTCCCTGGACTTGCGAGACAGGAGAGAAAGGCCCACCCCGGCCAGGACCACGAAGGTGGCCGCCGCACGGCCCTCGAGCAGCCCCACCAGGTGGGTCAGCCATGGAGGGCCATTCTGCTCGGCGCCCATCACGATCTTGAAATTAACCACGACCATGCCAAAAATGGCCAGGGCGCGGGCCAGGTCATAACCGATGATGCGTTGTTTCAATAATTTCTCCGAGTACGGTTACGGGGTGATCTTCTCAATGACTTCCTCGAGCACCGGGTTGAATTCCTCCGCTGCGCCCAGCATCAGGAAGTGGTCGGTTCCCTCCAGCACAATGGCCTCGAAGGAATGCATGTGGAGGCGATTCGCCTCGGCATCGACGGGCCACATGTCGGCACACACCGCCACCACCGGCAGGGGCAGTTCCTCGAAGAGTTTCGGCACACTGCCGGAAATCCACTGGGCCATGTAGTCCCGCATCGCGCTCACGGCCACCTCCGCCGGGGCCGCGGACATGTCCGCCTGGATCCACGCGGCCAGATCGGGATTCGCTTCCGGCCGCATCATCCCTGCCACAAACTGCCGGCAGGCGGATGGAAAGTCGGACTCCAGCGGGGCGATCATTGCTGCGGCGTGTTCTTCGGTGACCGGAAAGGCGATATTGTGCAGCGAGTCGACGCCAATCAGGCCCACCACCCGCCCGGGCAGCAGGCGTGCGGCCTCGGCGATCACCATCCCGCCCATGGAGTGGCCCACCAGGATCAACTGGTCGCCTCCGACGGCGTCGGCCACCGCCCGTACATCCTCACCAAAGGCGCGCATTGTGTAGTTTTCGCGCCCCAAACCTGAGTGGCCGTGGCCAGCCAGATCCACAGTGACCAGGCGATGCTTGGGGGCGAAGTACTCCAGCTGCTCCCGCCAGTAGCGCGCGTCGCAGCTCCAGCCGTGCACCATGATCAGGGTGGGCTCCTCGCTGCCGTGAACTTCGTAAGCGATGGGCGTCCCGTCGGCCGAGGGAACGACGCCCGGTGTACCCGCGTGGGTTGCCGTGGCGAACAGAAGCAGGCAGCCGATAAAGAGGCCTTTCTGGATCAACGATCGGTTCTTCATTTTCCTGCTCCTCAGGGTTTCGTGGGTGGGATATGGGAGACTATACTCGGCCGGCCATTAATGCTAGAATTATTGAATCAACATGTTCAACGCTGTTTGGGTAAACCCCATCTTTGCAGAAACCCGTGGAGGCGAAAGTTGTCAGGGTGCGCCAGCAGTGGAAAAAGTCGGGATTTGCAGGGCCGTGGTGTATCCGTAGATACATGAGGTCCTGCAAATCCCCACTTTTTTTGCTGATGGGGTGCCATGGCAACAACTTCAGTGGTTTCGGCCCACGGGTTTTTGCAATGATGGGGTATACAGGGAAGAACCATGTTGGTTTCCAGATTCAAGATCGTTCTGTGTGTGCTGACCCTGGCCGTCATGGTCAAATGACCGCGCCTACATCAAGGAGATATCGATCATGAAAACCACAGTGCTGATCGCCACCCTTTTTCTCGCGGCTTCCGCTTGGGCTGCTACTCCGCCCGTGGGAACCTGGGAGTGGGTGTCCACCGAGGAATCTCCGGGCGTGTTGATCACTCCCGATGATCTCGGCTACACGGTTCAGCGCGAGTTTTTGGTCGATGGGATCTACCACGAGTACCGGAATGAGGTCCTCTATCGCTCCGGTGAGTACTGGGTTGAGGATGTCGAATTCATGGACATGGTAATCCCGGCTCTGAGGATTTCTTGCTACCCGGGTCCGGTGGAGACCAGTGCTTTCTATTTCGGCCCGACGGTGCTGGAGTTGTGGTGGGGGGCCGATCCCGGTGGGTGGCCTTATCTCCCGCAGGAACTGCTCGCCTCAAGAGAGCCGGTGTCGACCGAGGGCGTCAGCTGGGGAATAATTAAAAGCCTCTATCGGTGATTATCGATCAGTCCAGGGTCATGTTCGTCATCATGGGACTTCCGACCTGGAATGGACTGAACCGGCTGGCCAGACCAACCTATCGATAGTAACTCTTCAGCCCGCCAAAGGTCGGTTTCTCCAGCGAGACGGCGTCGCATCCACCATCCTCCACGAGCTCAGTTCTCGTAATATAG
The DNA here is from genome assembly GCA_036351155.1 of Candidatus Krumholzibacteriia bacterium. GTDB lineage: Bacteria > Krumholzibacteriota > Krumholzibacteriia > LZORAL124-64-63 > LZORAL124-64-63 > LZORAL124-64-63. The sequence goes on from JAZBOO010000222.1 coordinate 5,798, forward strand.
AAATTGAGGCCAGCAGCTCCCGGCATGTTGTCGTAGGAAAAATAGCCATAACAGTTAAACACGGGGTTGTCTTTCCGGTCCATGGCCCCGGTGTACTGCCAGTAGTCAAACTCCACCCAGCAGTGGTCCTCGCACAGTACAAACCACTCGGGCGAAAGGACCGGCGCCCCCCTTGCCATGACGACCTCCCCACAGCCAGCCGGAAATGCGTAGGGACGAACTCCATACTGACCTGATTGATAGGGCGGAATCTGGTGGTGAGCGCCCTGGGCATCGACCGCCAGCAGTTCATAGTTGAACCCCCACCCCGGTTCGGGGTTGGGCACAACAAGGTCATGGTCAATGGTTTCCCCAACCCCAGGAATCTCGAACGCTGAAGAGGGAAGGATGATGGGTGGGTTGCATGACCCCAGATAGTTGGCCACGACAATCAGGGAATCCATTTCGGCCAGTTCCGGTGTCCCGGTAATCCGGAAGGTAATTTGAGCGAGGTCGTCCTCACATTGGGCCCACAGCCCATCCTCTCCAAAGGCTGCTGGAGCTGAGCACAGACTGAAGACAGCGATCAGGCTCAGGATTCTGGCCATTTCCTTTTCCCATATGATCTGAACTGGGTTCGATCTCATTGAATATATCTTACCATTTTGACTGGAGTGGGTCAAATTCCGGGTGGCGTTCAACATCGACCCATTCCTGGGGGCCTCCTTCAACTCACAGGAAAGCCCCTCTTCGGGTCCTGTTATGGGATGGTATCGCAACCACAGGCGGGAATCGAGTCTTGTCGGACCATGGTCATTTGCCCGGCCGACCAGGTGTCCACTTCCTCCCACGCAAAGAAGAGCGTATCTGAATTTGCAGAGTGCCGATAGGTCATGGGAAGCGCGGGCTGCGGCATGGGAACGGGGTCGAGGTCAAAGCGCGCCGTGAAAACATCCCCGTCTCTGTCGTAGATGAAGGTCGAGTCCTTCTGGTAATCCCCGGACGGTAGCTGTTCGATGAGACAAACAGTTCCTCCGCTGTAGATGACCCAGTAATTGTCGCTGCCATCGCCCTCATACTCCTGGCCTCCGTCGATGGATGAATAGACCAGACCCCAGTACCCGACCAAGGGGTTGGTCGTCGGATCAGACGGTTCACCCGGGTCATCTCCGCAGCCAGGGAGAAGGTGGGCGACCAGCAGGCAGGCAACGGAAGAGAGTATGAGAAGAAGCGGTGAAAAAGTTTTCATGGAACACCTTCCCCAAACTGATACTCAAGGTCTTTCAGGCCACCTGGAAACACAGAGCGGTCTACATGAAAGACAAAGCGGCCATCGACAATCGGAATGGGGACCTTACTCTCGGATAGTCCCCACGCATAATGAGCAATCATGGTGTTTGTGTATAGATCATAAACACCGACCTCTTCCGAGGAAGCCCTGATGAGAATCCTTTCGCCCTCATAGGGATGGTTGTCGATCAACTGCTCGAAAAGAATGCTGCGATATCCCTCGGATGTCGGACCACGCATCGCGAGTGTCATCTCGGGAGTGACAAAGCCCAAAGACCTGTTCCCGGGAAGCGGCTGAAATGCCACGGGGCCGTCGGTCAGATCAAGTCCCTGGGCCCCTGGTCCCGCCGCGCCTTCATGCGGCTGCAATTCCAGGTACTGGAGCCATTCCGTTTCAACCGGAAGATCGCCCCTGTTGATCTTCATCCCCGCAACTGCTTGCCCGTCGCCTCCATACTTTTTGTATAGGGCGAGATACCCCGAGATCCCCAGATGATCCAGGAGGAATCTATTATAGGGCGCACTGCCGGGGTAAGATAAGGAGGCATTCTGTGAATAAAAGCCAGAAGCATCCAGCATCTCGTCGAGTGAAATCCATCCCGACCGATTGAGAGACAGCCCCAGCTGCTGGAGAATTTCCGGGGACTTTCCGCCCCGTCCCCCCACCGCGACGGCAAATCCCTCGAGTAAGAATGGGTGAGTATACAGGTGGGGCTTTTTAAGTTTGAAATTGATGAGAAGATGAGCGAGTTCGTGAAAATGGGCACTGTAAGTCGATACGATGATGTCGTGGGAGACAATATACATTCCCCGGGCGACATGCCCTGTGAGCTCCCGGATTTCATCGGCGTTCCTGCAGAAGCAGTAGTAGATCTTTTCTTTCGAAAGCTGGTCCAGATCCTTGTCCGTCATCCCGAGCAGCATGGCCTGTTCGGCAAGAAAGGACTCCAGCGCCTCTATATTGGCCACATGGAATAGTGAACTGTCACTGATGAAGAACCGAAAATGGGTTGAATCAACAATTTTCCAATCACCTACGCCATGAAGAATCGAGGAAATAACCTTGCTGTCCCGGAAAATCCAGCTCTTCGTCACTGCGGGATCATGTGGGAACAGGATAAGCCGAGAGTGTCGATCATCAAGCTCCTCTATCGTGAACTGACCATCAATCCCGCCCTGACGCAGGAGGTCGCGGGCTTGCATGGATAAATCCCAGGATATCAAAGGCTTGCAAGGGGCTTCGGGATAGCTGATACCCAGCCGACCGGCAACCTCCAGGTCTTCGGCGTCAATGAACTCCTCCATGGAATTCGGGTGATCCAGCAAGCCTCGAAGGAAGGCGCCCGCTCTATCGGGATCCAGGGGGGAAGCCACGGCCTGTACGCACAGAAAGGACAAGAGGATGGTCAGGCCCGGAAACAACCGGACAGGTTTTGTGGAAGACCAAGGCCAATGTATTTTTTGCATGTGGGCGCCCATATTTTCAGATTTTATTGCGCGTGCAAACGTTGATTTCACAGGTCAACTCCGCCCTGGATTCGGTCTTGGTATCCCAAACCCGGGGACACTGGACCAGTCGTTTTCCGTCAACTTAATGGCCGTCCTGGTTGGGTGCTCATTCTTCCTGTCCTTTCCGAGGATCTGGCCTTGCTTCGATCCTGTATCGTGTTCCCAGCAGAGAAAAAGTATCAACTTCGCATTGGGATATTTCAGGAAGCTCGAGATTTGGGTTCACCACCAGGGGTGTTCCCAGTTGAAATCGTTCCTCCATAGCGTATTGTGTTTCCCTGGTCCTTGAGCAGGTGTTGACCCAGAATATTCCTGGGTTGGAATAATGATGTTTTGCAAAGACCACGAACTGTTCCCCATCTCGGAACCAGGTATTGTGACGGTCGGGGTGGGTCATGATTCTTACTTCTGACCTGAGTTCACCCTTCCAGATTTGCCCCACTTCAAAAATCCAAACCGTCACACCCTGGCTTCCATTATCGATCTCTCCCGGTTCGAGATTTCGGTGGGATTTCACGAGACCGGAAAAGACCAGATCCGATTCCTGCCGCTCCCATTCCACCGAGGGGAGTTGTACGCACAAGGTCGCGAATACCGGCAGGCCGGCGACCATGAATAATCCGGCGAAAATATGTGCCCTGAAGCCCAACAAAAACCTCATTTCGCCTCCCTTGAAAGCCCAATGGTTGAGCGAAAAAAATCAACCGTCAGAAAACCGTGACTACCCCCAATTGCAGTCGCCGGTCCGTCACCAGGTGGCTATCGTCGCTGGTGAAACCCCGCTCGATGGACAACAGGGCACCAATTCTCTTGCTACCAACGTTCTTGGCAACAATCACGGAGATTTCCCCGAATACCTCGGCCGAAGCGACTCCGGCGCCCCACTCCGAGTAGATGGACTCGTTATGTATCCCGGGCCCGAGAAGTACCTGGACCGAGTAGTTTTGGCCTCGCCAGGTCTTCACACCGGCAAGGAACGCGTTTGAGGCGTGAATGTAGCTGTCATAGGATCGATTCAGCCCAGCATGGTAGTCGGCCCCGTGGTAGAGGACCTTGACCTTGACGAAGAGCGGGACCCTGGACAGGCGCACCGGAAGGAGAATCCCTCCAGTCACTCCATTGGGACTGACGTTGTAGAAGTCGTTTTCGCCCTGAGTGACGAAGTGACTAACCCCTGTAAAAACCCCGAGGCGTTCACTAGCCAGGGAAATTGTGGCATTTCCGGTCATCAAAAGAAGAATGACAAACAGGCATCTTTTCATGGGGCTACTCTTTCGTCTTGCAGTCGCCATTTTGATAGATAACGGCTTCATCATCGACAACAACTTCCTCCAGCCACTCCTCTACCAGACTGGTGCACAGAGCTTCATTGTGCGAGAACCTTACATACCGGACCGATTCGATGCTGGAGAGGCCGTTCAGCGACTCAAGCAATGGATTTTCCTGGATAATGAGATATTCCACGCGCTGCAGAGCGGAAAGCCCCTCGAGATCATCGAGGGTGGGCATTTCAAAGATGGCGAGTCTGTCAAGACTTTCTCTTTCTCCAAAACCGACCAAGCTGTCCAGGGGTAACCTGCCCAGGGTTATCTTGCTGATAACGACACTGGCAAAGGCGCTTAAATCAGGTGCTGGCAGATCCACCAAAGACAGTTCTGTACAGGTGTCCAGGTCCGCGAAGGCGGTGAAGTCCGTAATATTGGCGCAGTCGTTGATCGCCAGTTGCTGAACATTTCTCAACGTTCTGAGTGGCGATATGTCTGCCAATGCCGGGTTCTGATCGAGCTTCAATGCACTGGTCGATGACAGGTTGTTCAAGCCGTTGAGCGACGACAATCTGGCGTTTCCCGAGATTTCAATACCCAGTCCAGATTTTCCATTGAGCTGGGTCATATTCTCAAGCCCACTCAGATCCATCAAGGAATCGTTGTTTGCGATTTGCAGATATTTAACTGGCGCGAAATCTATGGCCTGCAATCCATTCAGGTTTTTCAAGCGATCGTTATCCTGAACATACAGGTTGCCAACGCTTGCCAGGTTTTGCAAGGGGGCGAGGGTTCTGATGTTGTCGTTGTGACCAACAAAAAAATCTTTTCCCACCGAACGCAGATTGGCCAGGGACGCCAAAGATTCGAGGGAATCGATGTTATCTATTCTCAACGAACCGGAAACCATGATCAGATCCTTGAGTGGGCTCAGGTCCACCACAGGATCATCAACCGGCATGGAGGGATACTTCTCGATGCGCAAGGAACCCAGGATTTGCTGTGTGCCCACCAGCTGATCCAGATCGGACTGCGAGTAGACGTAGAAGCTCCCCACCTCAATACGCAACGGGACGGAATCCTCACCGCAGCCTGCTACACCAAAGGACATGACAAACAGCACCAAAAGAAACACACGCAAACTGATCATCGATTCCTCCATCAATCAATGAAACTCAACGAACCAGAACCAGGCGTGTCACTTCCACCGTTTCCATGCTTGCTCACTCGTGTTCGTGACACCAAGCACCAGAAGACCGAATTTCATCTCTGCTCCTCCAGGAGATATGTCCCATCAGCAATCTGCCCCACCAGATCTCCTCCATGGGTGCCCAGGGCGGTCAACATTTCCTCGGTTGTCATGATGTCCAAGGCGGGTTCAGACCAGCAATCTTCTTCACAGGGATCTATCGACCACAGGGTTCAATGATACTGGATGAGTCAAGGCGCAGCTCACCCCGAACAAAGGGACCATAACCACAAGAGACCAGCGCATAAGTGCGCGCATCTCCTGCATCGTTGCTGGTAACCGGGCTCAGGCTTTCGTCGACGTTGACGAAGTAGGGAGTGTATCGGTATACCACGCCTTCGTGAGGAAAGCCGAGGTCCACGGATGCCGTGCAACTCACCAATAATCCATTGAAGTCCTCGATACTATAGGAAATGGGCTCTTCGGGCACATAAACAGCGTCATCACATAAACCGATGGTTTCTCGCTTGAAGACAAACCCTGTGGCACTCTCGGCATACTCACCGGAAACAATGGTGTGGATACTCAGGTGGTGCATTCCTTCCTGGCATTCACCTGTCGCGCCGCCCAGGCAGACTCCGCAGGTCAGGCAAGACATGACCAGCATGGCCATCGCCAACAACTTCCGTACTTTCGACATTTCCCTCTCCCCCTTGGCTGATGTCGGGTGCAAGCACTTGTTCAATTGATCAGTCTGGCAATACCTCCACCTGCCAGACGTTACCGCCCCACGTCAACGCCTCGGTCCAGGCCCCCGCCCCATCACGCGCCATCACGGCGAAAAGGTATCGTCCGCCCACGTGCTCCGGACCCAGGTTCAAGGCGGGCGGGATCTGGGACTGGGGATCGTATTGCTGCCATTCGCTCCACAATGATCCGGCCACTGCCGCCAGCGGATCGAGCAGTTCGTATTCCGCCTGTGTCAAGCAGGCGTCAATGCCCAGGTCGGACAGGCTCACCAGCAGGGTGCGGGTCTCCAGCAGGGCATCCGCCGGGCTGTCGGAATCCGACGCGGTCCAGGTGAAGGAGATAGGCAAAGGAAGCTCGAGGCAACCATCTGGCATCGGGTCAACTGAGGGCGAAACCGTCACCTGGACTTCGGGGGCCTCGGTAACAGCCGTGAAACTGACATAAGCGGGGCTCGGATCCTCCGCGCCCAGATTGTCCACGGCCTTGATCCAGAATGTGTGGGCCCGGAAAAAGATGTGCGGACCGGTGTCCTCCGGATCGCGCGGAGCCGGCTGATCTGCGGACACAGAAAAAACAGAGTCGGTGGCGGTCGTGAAGTTCCAGGGTAGCCCCAGGGTGTCGGACTCGTCGATGATGCCGACTTGACCATTGTCACTCAGGCGCCAGCGGAAGCCTATCACTTCACCATCGGGGTCGCTGCCGGTCCAGGCGAAGTGGACAGGGTTGTTCTCATGCGGCGGATGCGTTGTATGAGTACTGGGCAGCTCGTTGGGCACAATCAGAGTGGTGAAGGTGGTGTCTGCTGCGAAAGCCGTGTCTTGCCCAGCCACCGCCACCATCCGCCACCAGTGCACCTTGTCGGGATCAAGCCCAGTCAGGTTGTATTCCACGCGCACGGAACCGGCCATGTCGCCGGCATCCAGATCAGGTGTCCGCGCACCGAACGTGATGTCGTTGCCGTAGTCGAACCAGCAGACGGTCGAGCGACCGTGGCCATCAACCCAGCCTCCGAGGGTGACGGCCTGATGAGTGATTTCTGAAACGTCCTGGCCCAGGATCGCAGGCGGTTCCAGTTGTGGAGGTGTGGTGGGGTCGTCCTCCGAGCAGGAGGACAGCAGGACGATGCCTGCCAGAAGCGCCGGGAACAGAATAATGAGCAACGAACGGAACAAGCCTTCTCCTTCGGTGATAGGCATTATGCGGGATTGATTTTACCATTTTTCGTTCGCTGTGGACTGAGCCCGTAGACGGCATGATCGTAAATATTATCTTCGACCCTCTCCGAATTGGTTATTATTCCCTCAAGCGTCATGCCCAGTCTCTCACAGATTGCTCGACTACGTTCGTTTTCCTTTGCCGCAGCTATTTCGATTTTCTGGAGTTTGAGTTCCCCAAAGGCGTGATCAATCAGGTGCTGACATGCCCGGGTCACAATCCCCCGGCTTTGATGCTCAGATGATACCCAGTACCCGATCTTTGCCTTGCCAAGAGATTGATCTATTTCATTGTAGCCGATGATGCCAACAATTGTATTGTCCAGGCATATCGCGCAGGCCATACTTTTGCCTTCAGCAAAGGAATTCAGGGAATCCTTTATCCAGGAGTGGATCTGCTCAGCTGATTCAGTTGATTTGACCCAGGGCATCCAGGGCATGAGATACTCACGGTTGCGGTCCACCAGTGCGTATATCTCTTCTGCAAGAGATGGTTGTACCAGAGACAAGCTCAGCTCGTCGTCAATTCTCTGAGTGAAATTCACAGCGCTCCTTCTGTGGGTTAATGTACAATTATTCTAACGGGCATTGGCTTCGCTAACTTCAAGCAAATAGACCTTCGGCTGACCTTCGAACGTTGTGTCCCCGTACCCGAAGCCCTCAAACCATACCAGGTGGCCATCATTGATTATCTGCAAGTGCCCGTGCTCGGGCTGGAACGCCGCAGCAATATGGACACGGCGCAGCAGTTGACCATCTTTTGCGAACTCGTCAAAACTGGCAATATGGCCAGGCGGTGGGTCAACACCCCAAGGCTCAACCCAGAGATGCCCACTGGGGCGCCACCGCACCCGCCCAATGACAGGATGATGCTTGCTGACCTGACCCAGATCGCTGGCATTCATTTCCTCGCGGATAGCCTCACGCTCCGCTGAAGTGCGCGGGGTGCCTGGCAGTGGACGCCGCCAGATTTCGCCCTCACCTTGAAGGTTGCCCACGGCGACAGCCCAGGAGTCCCGCTCCGTGGCAAACGCGATTCTGCCATCCGACGAAAGATCGAATCGACCATAAGCCAAAGTTTCAAACTGTTCGGTCTCCGGCCAGGACAAGTCGCGCATGTTCGATTCCCATGGCTGCCGTAGCAGGACCCTTCGGTCACCTTGTGGGCTCGACAACAAGCTGAGCTCACGTATGCAAGTCATTGTTGGGGGCGACACGATGCTGTGGTCTGTTGCGACAAGCAAACAATCTCCCGCCTGCCTCAGATCCCGCACCACGGTCGTTGGGATAGTACCCGGATCACCGCCAATCAACCAGTTGCCGGCTGGTTGGTCCTTCTTGTCAATAAATACAAGTTCCCCACGCGCACCGATCACAAAGGTGGGAGCGGGAGCCCCGCTGACACCCCCCAACCGTCCGTCGGGGAGTTGAATGATGCGGTAGAGTCCCTTGAACTCTCCCGGGCCTTCTCCAGTGCGGCCCCTCAATGCTTCGACTTTCCCCGAAGCCGATATTTGAAGGATGTGCCCCATGGAAGAGTCGGAAATGAAAAGGCGCCCTTCTGGCCCTGGTGTAGCATGAACCAGTCGGCCGACGAGGGGCTCGGAGTCTTCACCGCAATCCAATGACCAGATGATTTTGGTTTCCAGGGTGACTCCGGCCGGCGGGCTGTCTGAAAGAGTACGCGTTGGCCAGCCTTCACTTATGTCGACAGGAAGGAGGCCTGACGCAACAACACTGATGGGGATCATCAGAAATAGAATACAAAGAAGAGTCGCCCTCATTTCCCCCCCCCTTGGCTTTTCAAGCTTCGACCAGTGAATCCTCAACCCTGATATTGACCAGCAAATACAAGGCCCCCGAAAAAGAAGCGGTGACCAGGTATACCGACAAGAAAGCCGAAACGAGTAAAGTCACAAAAGTCCATCCAGCCCGATGCTCCGTGAACAATACAAAACCGGAGACTTGAAGAAGCTGGGCAATGACAACCATTCCCACGATCCACCAGCTGGAACCAATATTCCGCATCAGGAACAATACACCCGAAAAGAGGGCACCAATGCCGGAGCGCCCAAGAAAGATGAGCGGCCAAACAAAAACAATAAGCGCCCCAAATACCGCCCTGACCAACCCCCGAATATAAATAGGGTGGACGCCCGAAAGTACGGGCCTCAGCAGGAGCACTTGAATGGAGATTGCAATGACTCCGACAAGCAGTCCCACAATCAGAAATTTGACCCCATACTCTCTCAGGATTTCCCAGAAACCCGAGGCTCGTTCGGGAAACACCTTTGAGACAATGAGACCAAAGACAAAAATTTGAAGGGTCCAGGATACCACACTCACGGGGATCATCAGGCTCCTGGACACTGTCCCAGTCAGGAGGGCTGGACTAGCTCCAGCCACCAGGAGGAGCCCCCAATGCGGCAGAGGGGCCAAAAGAGCGGCTTTCATTTTCATATCCATGGCCGGCCCTCCTGTTTTCAAGCCCTCACTCTCGCTCTCCCACTAAATAATCTTGCACCGGGGCCAGTAGAATGGGCTCAAATGACTCCGCTGTTGCTTCTGCCATCAAAGCTGAGGCACTTGGGTCAGCCGGGCCAAGCGCTCGAGATTTCTCCCAGGCTTGCCGATTGGGCCACTGTGCGTAGGCCACCCATGTCCCGTCGTCAGCGCAATGAAGGCGCGATCCCAGAGCTCCGCGCTCTGCCATGAACAGCTCGGTTATGGTTGCCCAGGCCTGCTGGAACTGCTCTTCCAATCCCTTGCGAAGTCGCCATCGATAGATGACGGCGAACCCAATTCTCTGCATGTTCATGGTATGACCTCACCATTCCATTTCCATTTTACGTTGGCTTCAGCCGCGCTCACTCTACACCATCAGTACACCCTGTCGAACGACTCACCATTGAACCGACACACGCTGCCGTCGGCCATGCCGAACCACATTGCGTCACTCTTGTCCCTGTAGATGGTCCACACCATGGGGCTGGTCAGCCCGTCCTCGATGGTG
>JAZBOO010000223.1:0-27169 GCA_036351155.1 Candidatus Krumholzibacteriia bacterium
GAAATGAGCATGACCACCCAGGTCAAGCTCCTGCGCGTTCTCCAGGAAGGGGTGGTCGAACGCCTGGGGGGGAACAAGCCCATCGAGGTGGATGTGCGCATCATTGCCGCCACCAACGCCGACCTGTCCAACATGGTTCAGGAGGGGCGCTTCCGGGAAGACCTCTATTATCGATTGAACGTGATCAACGTGGAACTGCCGCCCTTGCGCTGGCGCGAGCAGGACGTAGAACTCCTGGCCAACTTCTTTCTGAAAAAGTACAACGCCAAGAACAGCAAGAACCTGGAAGGTTTTGCGCCGGAAACCCTTGAGGCCATGGACAAGTACAACTGGCCCGGTAATGTCCGAGAACTGGAGAACGCCGTGGAGCGGGCCGTGGTCCTGAGCAAGGGGCCGTTGATCGGTGTGGAAGCTCTGCCTCAGTCCGTCCTGGTGGGGCGCAAGCGCTTCGATGTGGTCAACATCACGGTGGGCACCACCCTCCGGGAGGCGGAAAGAGCTTTGATCGAGGCCACCCTGGCCAGCGTGGACGGCGACAAGGAGACCGCGGCCAACATCCTGGGCATCGCCTCACGGACCATCTACCGAAAATTGCCTTGATCCAGGAGATCCAGGGATAAATCTCGTTTTTTCGCCTTCTTGACCCTGTTTTGGGGCGTTGCTATATTGGCGCCGCTCAGCCCCGGGAGTTTCCGGGGCGCGGTTTTTTCTGGCGACGGTGCGGCCTGCGGGCCCGGCCGTCTTTTACCTGCCCTCTGTGCGGGAGTGGCGGAACTGGCAGACGCGCAGGATTTAGGTTCCTGTGGGGAAACCCGTGGGGGTTCGAGTCCCCCCTCTCGCACCACGAGAAGTGAAGGATTGATTTTCATGTCGCAGAACCAGCCCAGCCCCAACGAGGGCATCACGACCCGGATCGAGTCTCCCGAACCCTGGCAGAGGGTGGTCAAGGTCGAAATCGCCCGTCCCGTGTTCGATCGAGAATATGCGGACCGGCTGAAGAAGGCCGTCAAGAGTGCCACCAAGCCGGGCTTCCGCAAGGGTCGGGTGCCCCGGGCCGTGGTGGAAAAGGAAATGGGTCAGATGATCCGGATGGATGCCATCGAGGCCCTGATTCCCCGGGCCTGGATGACCGGTGTGCTGGAACACAAGCTGGCGCCCTTGACCGACCCCGCCCTGGAGAACATGGAATTCGAGGAAGAGGGGCCCTTGACCTTCGATCTGATTGTCGAGGTGCGCCCCGAGGTGACCCTGGAATCCTTCGAGGGCTTTGCGGTCAAGAAGCGGGCGGTCGAGGTGAAAGATGCCGAGGTCGATGAGGTTCTGGAGCGGATCCAGGAGAGCCGGGCCCAGTTCGAACCCGTGGAACGCGCGGCAGCCAAGGACGATCAGCTGACGGTGGATCTGACCACCGAGGCCCAGGAAGGTGACCCGCAGGGCGAGCGCAAGATACCCGACCAGAAGCTGATCCTGGGGGCCGAAAGCAACATGCCGGCCTTCAACGAGGCCCTGGACGGGGTCAAGACCGGGGACGAGCGCACCGTGGAGGTGCTCTACCCCGAGGATCATCCCAACGAGGAACTGAAGGGCAAAACCCTGTCCTTCCATTGCGTGGTCAAGGAAGTGGCCGCCAAGAAATTGCCCCCCCTGGACGATGCCTTTGCCGCCGAGATGGAGGAGGGCAAGACCCTGGAGGAGCTGAAGGTCGAAATCCGGGAGAATTTGGCCAAAGAGTCCGAAAACCGGGTGAAACAGGAGATGGATCAGCAGGTCCAGGCGGAACTTGTCAAGCGCAACGATGTTTCCGTGCCACCGTCCATGGTCAGCCGCTATCTCGAATCGGGCCTGGAGGACATGCACCGCCGCAACCTTCAGATCGGCCGGCAGAACACCGAGGCCGAGGACCAGGAATACCGCGAGGCCGGAAAGCCCCATGCGGAGCGGGCCTTGAAGGCCATGCTGCTCATGGAAGCGTTGCAGAGGCAGGAAGAAATCAAGGTCACCGACGAGGATGTCGATGACAGGATCGAAGAACTTGCCACCGAGAACGGTTTCGATGTTGACCGCTACCGCGAATTCGTCAACAGTGGCGAGGAAAAAGATCGGATCAAATACGATATTCTGGAACGCAGGACTTACGACCTCCTGCTTTCCCGTGCGGAGATCACCGAGGTTTCCGCCGACACGGATGTCCTAGCTGAAGAGGAGTGACGATGCTAGTCCCCATGGTAGTCGACCAGACCAGTCACGGTGAACGGTCATACGATATCTATTCCCGGTTGTTGAAGGACCGGATCATTTTTCTGGGCTTTCCCATCGACGACAACATCAGCAACCTGGTGATCGCCCAGATGCTGTTTTTGCAGGCCGAAGACCCCGAGAGGGACATCTACCTGTACATCAACAGTCCGGGTGGCAGCGTGACCGCCGGTCTTGCCATCTATGACACCATGCAATACATTACCAATGATGTGGTCACCATCTGTATGGGCCAGGCCGCGAGCATGGGAGCGGTGCTCCTGGCGGCCGGGGCGGCGGGCAAACGCTCGGCTCTGACCAACTCCCGGGTGATGATTCACCAGCCTCTGGGCGGAAGCCAGGGGCAGGCCAGCATGCTGGAGATCTACACCAGGGAGATCCTCAAGATCCGGGACAAGCTCTACGCTATCCTTGCCAACCACACTGGCCAGACTCAGAAAAAGATTGCCGAGGACAGCGACCGCGACTTCTTCATGTCGGCCGAGGAGGCCCTGAAGTACGGTCTGGTGGACAAGGTCATCGAATCACGCAGCGAGGTCGTCGGTGACGAAAACGGCAAAGACAAGGAAAAGAAGTAAATGAAGCGACGCCAGAATGGCAGCCCCCAGATGATCAAGTGCTCGTTCTGTGCCCGGGGCCAGGACGAGGTGGCCAAGCTTGTTGCCGGTCCCAGCAGTGTCTACATCTGCAGTGAGTGCATCAAGCTGTGCAACGACATCCTGGAGGGGGATCTGCTCGACGAGGCCACCCTGGCGCCGCCCAAGTTTCCCAAGCCCCGGGAAATCCATGACTACCTGGATCAGTATGTCATCGCTCAGAACGAGGCCAAGGTCAGCCTGTCGGTGGCGGTTTACAACCACTACAAGCGGATCCACCAGAAGAAGACCAGCGATGGGGTGGAAATAGACAAGAGCAACATCCTGCTGCTGGGGAACACGGGAACCGGTAAAACGTTGCTGGCCCAGACCCTGGCCAAGTTCCTGAACGTGCCCTTTGCCATCGCCGATGCCACGGCCCTGACCGAGGCCGGCTATGTGGGCGAGGATGTCGAGAACATCCTGGTGCGTCTGCTCCAGTCGGCGGACTACAACATCCAGGCGGCCGAGCAGGGGATCGTCTACGTGGACGAGATCGACAAGATCGGGCGCAAGAGCGGCAACCCCAGCATCACCCGCGACGTGTCGGGTGAAGGGGTGCAGCAGGCCCTCCTGAAGATCCTCGAGGGGACCGTGGCCAACGTGCCGCCCCAGGGCGGGCGGAAGCATCCGCAGCAGAAGTACCTCGAGGTGGACACCCGCAACATCCTGTTCATCTGTGGTGGGGCTTTCCAGGGGCTCGAGAAGATCGTCGAGCGCCGGGTGGGTCGCAACACGCTGGGCTTTGCCCGTGAAGAGGAAATCTCGATCAACGCCGAGCGGGACGAGTACCTGAGCCTGGTCGAGTCCCAGGACCTGATGAAGTTCGGTCTCATTCCCGAGCTCATCGGCCGGTTGCCGGTGGTCACCAGCATGCACGAGCTCGACAAGGAAGCCATGGTCCGCATCCTGCAAGAGCCCCGCAACAGTCTGACCAAGCAGTACCAGAAGCTTCTGGAAATGGAAGATGTGGAATTGATCTTCCAGCCCGGGGCCCTCGAAGCGATCGCCAATCTGGCCATCGAACGGAAAACCGGGGCCCGTGGCCTGCGTTCGATTCTCGAGGCCATCATGCGGGACACCATGTTCGAGATCCCTTCCCAGGACGATGTGCGTCAGGTTATCATCACGCGTGAGACCGTGGAACTGCACAGCGAACCCGAGGTGGTTCTGGGTGATCCGCCCAACGAGATCAAGGAAGCCTGACCTCCCTGACTTTTTTAGTTATCCTGGACGGGCACAAACCGTGGTCTGTCCAGTTGTGCCCTAGGAGTATCATGAGTTCTGCGAAGTTCACGCTGGAACGCGATGAAGAAAACATCGAGCTGCCCGGTCGCCTTCCCCTGTTGCCCCTGCGGGATGTGGTCGTCTTTCCCTACATGGTCACGCCTCTGCTGGTGGGGCGCCCCCGTTCAGTGGCCGCGGTGGAAGCGGCCATGGATCGGGACCAGTTCATGTGTGTGGTGGCCCAGAAGGAACCCGAGATAGAGGATCCTGCCGCCGGTGATCTGTTCCGGGTGGGGACGGTGATCAAGGTTCTGCAGATCATCCGCACTCCCGACGACACCCTGAAGATCCTGGTCGAGGGTGTGGCGCGTGTCCATGTGGAGGAATTCGCCGACAACGACGACTTCCTGGAAGTGGACATCTTTCCCATGGCCGAGGACGTGGAAACAGGCCACGAGGTGGAGGCCGTCAGCCGATCCATCAAGGAGCGGTTCAAGGAATACGTGCGCCTGAACAAGCGGTTGCCCGATGAGGTGCTGCTCTCGGTGCTGAACCTGGGCGAGATCGGCCGTATGGCCGACAGCATCAGCGCCTACATCCTGGGCAAGGTGCCGCTCAAGCAGGAGCTGCTGGAAGAGCCGGGATTGAACAACCGGCTCAAGCGCATCAACCAGGTCCTGGCCAACGAGCTGGATATCCTGTCCATCGAGCAGCGCATTGACACCGAGGTCCAGTCCCAGGTGCAGAAGAACCAGCGGGACTTTTACCTGAACGAACAGCTGCGGGCCATCCGCAAGGAGCTGGGTTACACCGCCGACGAGGATTCCGAGATCGAGGAATACGCGGTGCGCATCGAAGAGAGCGACATGACCAGCGAGGCCGGGGAAACGGCGCGCCGCGAGCTGAGTCGTCTGGAACGCATGAGTCCGATGAGCCCCGAGGCCACCGTGGTCCGCAACTACCTGGACACCCTGCTGGCCCTGCCCTGGAAGAAGAAAAGTCGCGACCGGATCGACACCGCCAAGGTGAAGGAACGCCTGGACGCCGATCATTACGGCCTGGAAAAGGTGAAGGAACGCATCCTGGAGTTCCTGGCGGTCTACAAGCTGACCAAGACCATGCAGGGCACCATCCTCTGCCTGGTGGGGCCTCCCGGCGTGGGCAAGACAAGTCTGGGACGCAGCATCGCCGAGAGCATGAACCGCAAGTTCGTGCG
Source organism: Candidatus Krumholzibacteriia bacterium (assembly GCA_036351155.1). Lineage (GTDB taxonomy): Bacteria > Krumholzibacteriota > Krumholzibacteriia > LZORAL124-64-63 > LZORAL124-64-63 > LZORAL124-64-63. The sequence continues at coordinate 5,335 of JAZBOO010000223.1, forward strand.
GATCAGCCTGGGTGGCGTGCGCGATGAAGCCGAGATCCGCGGCCACCGTCGCACCTACATCGGGAGCAAGCCTGGCCGCATCATCGAGTCGCTGCGCAAGGCGGGCACGCGCAATCCCGTGTTCCTGCTCGATGAGATCGACAAGATGGGCAGCGATTTCCGAGGTGACCCGTCCAGCGCTCTGCTGGAGGTCCTGGATCCCGAGCAGAATTCCACCTTCAGTGACCACTACCTCGAGGTGGAGTTCGACCTGAGCAACGTGATGTTCATCACCACGGCCAACAGCCTGCACACCATCCCGCCGGCCCTCGAGGATCGGATGGAGATCATCCGTATTCCCGGATACCTGGAGCACGAGAAGCTGGTCATCGCCGAGCGCTTCCTGGCCCCTCGTCAGATGAAACGCAACGGGGTGAATGACTGGGAGGGCGGATTCAAGCGGTCGGCTTTCCAGACCATCATCGATGGCTATACCCGCGAATCGGGGGTGCGAAACCTGGAGCGAGAAATTGCCGGCATCTGCCGCAAGGTGGCCAAGATCAAGGCCTCGAAGGACCACTATCCTGGAGCCGTCACCGGCCGTACCGTGCAGAGCTACCTGGGCATTCCCAAGTTCCGCCGTCGGGTGGTCGACCGTGAACCCGAGGTGGGTGTGGTCGTGGGCCTGGCCTGGACCATGGCCGGCGGGGAAATCCTGGAGATCGAGGTGGCTTCGGTGCCGGGCAGCGGCAAGATCACCATCACCGGGAACCTGAAAGATGTGATGAAGGAATCGGCCGAGACCGCGCTCAGCTATGCGCGAGGGCTGTGCCGCCAGACCAGCGGCGACTGGTTCAAGAAGAATCAGATCCACATCCACGTGCCCGAGGGTGGTATTCCCAAGGACGGTCCCAGCGCGGGTATCGCCATGGCCACGGCCATCGTGTCGCTGCTGCGCGGGGTTCCGGTGCGAAACGATGTGGCCATGACCGGTGAGGTGACCCTGCGCGGCAAGGTTCTGCCCATCGGAGGGTTGCCCGAGAAGGCCGTCGCCGCCATCCGAGCGGGGACCAGCCATCTGATCATCCCTCGAGATAACGAGAAGGACTTCCGCGAACTGGCACCGGTGGTGCGACGTCAGCTGACGGTGCATCTGGTGGACAACATGGATGAGGTCCTGGAACTGGCCCTCGTTCAGAACAAGCCGAAGCCCAGAACCGCGACCAGAACCTCCACCCGGGCCAAGACCGCCCACACAGGGAAGTAGGGCCTCGCCATGGAGGTGCAATTCATCACCAGCGCGCCGGATCTGGACCAGAGACCTGAACCGGTGCTCCCCGAATTCGCCTTCATCGGGCGCAGCAATTGCGGCAAGTCCAGCTTGATCAATCACTTCCTGGAACGCACCAGCATGGCCAAGACCAGTGGCAAGCCGGGCAAGACCCGGCTGCTGAACTACTTCCTGGTCGAGGAGAGCTTCTACCTTGTCGATCTTCCCGGGTACGGTTTTGCCAAGGTGAGCAAGAAGCTGCGTGCCCAGTGGCGGGACCTGTTTCAGCGATTCCTGGCGGATCAGCAGAGGCCTCTGGCCATTTTTCACCTGCTGGATGTGCGCCATCAGCCCACGGCCGAGGATCTTGAGGTATCGCAATGGATCCAGGCTTCGGGGCATCCCTGCGCCCTGGCCCTGACCAAGATCGACAAGGTGGGAACCAATAGCCGTAAGGCGCGCTATACGGATATCATCGGGGCCCTGGATATCCCGCCCGACCTGCCGTTCATTCCCACCTCGGCCAAGAAGGGCATCGGGCGGCTGGACATGGTGGCCTGGGTGGAGGCGCTCCTGGAGGCCAATGCCGAACCGGAGGACTAGCGCTCCGTCAACCCGAATGAATCAAGTTGACGGAACACCGGGAAGTTTGACCTGCCTTGCCCTGCGGGAGTATAATGGGGGCCGCAGATCGGGTTTGGCCATGGTGCTCCACTGGCCAGATGCGATGTATTTTGTTTGTCCACAGGTAGGCTCATGTTCTTGCACCAGTTTTCACGACAGCCCAATGCGCGCCTCCTGACCGCTCTTGTGGTCTGCTGTTGTGTGATGCTGGCGGGATCTGCGGAAGCCACCGAGCTGGACATGGCCAAGTTGCCGCTGACCACGCCCTTCGAATGTCTGGCCTGTCACACCAGTAGCAGCCCGGGGCCGGGCTCGTTTGCCCTGAACGCCTTCGGCGAAGATTTCCTGCAGAACGGCCGCATCTGGGACAGCAACCTGGCCCAGCTGGATTCGGACGGAGACACCTGTCTGAACGGGGTCGAGGTGGGGGACAGTGACGGCGACGGTTTTGCCGACGGCAACGTGGAAGAACAGGCGGGGAATCCGGGTGTTGCCGACAATTGCGGCTCCGGAAATCTGGTCGACGAGCGCACCTGGGGTGCGCTGAAAGCTATGTTTGACCGCCGCTGACCCGGCAGGCATAATGCCGGGCTGGCACGCCCCTTCCGGGGCCAGTCATCAACACACGGGAGTAGAGTCTTGGAAAACAGGGTGATCATTGGCGGACAATGGGGCGACGAGGGCAAGGGCAAGATTGTCGATGCCCTTGGCCAGGGTGTCGACTGGGTGCTGCGGTACCAGGGCGGCGCCAATGCCGGCCATACCATCTACGTGGACGGGACCAAGCATGTGCTGCATCTGGTGCCCTCGGGGGTTCTGAGCAAGGGCGTGCGCTGCCTGCTGGGCGGCGGCATGGTCATCGACCCCTGGAGCCTGCGGGACGAGATCCTGGAGCTGGAGCAGAAGGGGATCACCCTGCGGGACCGTCTGTTCGTGTCGGCCAACGCCAGCCTGCTGATGCCCTACCACAAGCGTCTCGACGAGCTGCGGGAGTCGCGGCTCAAGCGCAAGAGCATCGGCACCACCGGCCGGGGCATCGGACCGGCGTACCTGGACAAGGTACAGCGGACCGGAATGCGCCTGGGCGACCTGCTGTTGCCCCCGGACAACCTGGAGCGCAAGGCCATCGAGAAGATCCTGTCGGCCAACGAGGTGCTGAGCGAGTTCTACCAGGCCGATCCCCTGCCCGCAAGGGTGCTGGCCGAGGAACTGGTGGTGCTGGCCCAGTCGCTGGCCCCCATGGTGGTCAACCCGTACACGGCTCTGAAGGGCGTGCGCGATGGCACCGAGAGCGCCCTTTTCGAGGGAGCCCAGGGCACCATGCTGGACATCGATCACGGAACCTATCCCTATGTCACCAGCAGCAACAGCACCATTGGCGGGGCACTGACCGGCACGGGGCTTCCTCCGCGGTGCCTGGGCGAGATCAACGGGATCTTCAAGGCCTACTGTACCCGCGTGGGCAATGGGCCGTTCCCCAGCGAGCTTCTGGGTGAACAGGGTGAGGCCTTGCGTGAAGCCGGGGGCGAGTATGGCGCGACCACTGGCCGGGCCCGCCGCTGTGGCTGGTTCGATCTGGTGGCGGCCCGCTATGCGGTGGATATCAACGGCATGACCGGGGTCATCATCACCAAGATGGACGTGCTGGACTCCATGCCCACCATCCAGGTGGCCACGGCCTATGAAGTGGATGGCCAGCGGATCGATCAGTATCCGATGCTGAGCGAAACGCTGCCCAGTTGCCACCCCGTGTTCCAGGATTTCCCCGGCTGGGAAAAGCCTCTGGGGGCTTGCCGGCGCCTGACGGATTTGCCGGCACAGGCGCGCAAGTACCTGGAGTTCCTGGAGGACCAGCTGGGAACACTCATCGTGGGGATCAGTGTGGGCCGGGAACGGGACGAGGTGATCTGGACTGAAACGGGTGTGACCACCTGATCGACGGACTGCCGAAGGCCCTGAATTCTTTGACAGGTTCGGGGCCTTCTTCTATATTGCGAAGCCTGAAGGGGCCCAGCGGGCCTTCTTTGGTGAATGGGGTGGGCCACTAGCTCATCAGGTAGAGCATCTCCCTTTTAAGGAGGTTGTGCCAGGTTCGAGTCCTGGGTGGCCTACCATCTTACCCCCTGATTTCACCGTATTTTGCGACGTTCCTCCCCTCTCGTTTTTTTTTCAAAAACAGCTCAAGTATTTCTACGCCCCTGCCGATACCTGTTTCATGAGGTGAAAAACACCCTTCACGCAGGGCGCGGGGGACTCCGTGTCTTGACACCGTGATCCGAAAATGGATTTCCGGGTGGCACGCAAAGGATTGGCAGCATGAGTATCCAGATCAACTCCAGGAACTCCTCTACCCTCGCATCCGTGCGCTCCAGCAGTCAAGCCAAGGAGCGGATGGAAAAAACCCTCGAGAAACTGTCCAGTGGCAAAAGGATCAACCGCGCCGGAGACGACGCGGCCGGGCTGGCAATCGCCCAGAAGATGGGCGATATGATCAAGGCCCTCGAGCAAGGCATGGAAAACGCCTACGATGGACTGTCCCTGGTTCAGACCGCTGACGGCGGCATGGACCAGACCAGTGAAAATCTGGGACGTATGCGTGAGCTGGCCATGACCGCAGCCAACGGGACCCTCAGTCCAGAACAGCGAGATGCCGTTCAGGTCGAGTTCTCTGCTCTGAAGGATGAGGTGAGCCGGATCGCCGGATCGACCGAGTTCAACGGGCAAAAACTGCTGGATGGATCGGCAGGTGAGCTGGATATCGCCCTGGCCGACACCGGGAGCGATGCCGATGCCATTGCCGTGGACCTCAGTGTGAACATGGATGCTTCCAGTCTGGGGCTGGCCTCCTCCCGTGTCGACGGCGGCGATCCGACCAATGCTCTGGCCGCCATGCGCGATGTGGATGCGGCTCTTGCCCAGGTCAGCAGTCGTCGCGCCGAGCTGGGCTCGGTAGGCAATCGGCTGGAAAGTGCGACCCGGAACATGGGAGTGGCCATGGAGAATACCTACGCCTCCCGGTCGAGGGTCATGGACACCGACTACGCGGTGGAAATGGCCAGTCTGGCCCGGGATCAGGTGCTGGCCTCGGCGGGCACCGCCGTCCAGACCCAGGCCCGGGGACTGGCGGCCACGGCGTTGAATCTTCTGAAATAAAATCAGGCGTGCGCGGGGTGAAAAAAGGGCGCCCGGAGTGATCCGGGCGCCCTTGGGCATCTCTGCTCCGGGGCGATCTAGCCCTTGCCGTACTTCTGGGTCCAGAGCTTCTCGAACTCCACCACCGTCTCCTCGAACACCTTCATGGCGCTCAGAATGGGGGCGGGGGTTTCCAGATCCACCCCGGCACTGCGCAGGATATCCAGCGGCGGAGCACTGCTGCCGGCCTTCAACATGTTGTTGATGTAGGCCTGGGCCGCGTCGTCACCCTGCTCGTTGATCAGGTCGGCCATGGCCAGACCGCTGGTCAAGCCGGTGGCGTAGGTGAACACGTAGAAGTTGTAGAAGAAGTGGGGGATGAACATCCACTCGCACTGGTCATCGGTGCCCAGGGCGAAGTTCGGGCCGTAGTATTCCTGGATCATCTCGCCGTACAGGTTGTTCAGGAAGTCGGCGGTCAGCGGGTTGCCGGCCTCGGCATGCTCGTGGAACCGCAGCTCGAAATCGGCGAACAGGGTCTGGCGGAAAATCGTCAGACGGATGCTCTCCAGCCGCTGGTTCAGCAACAGCAGCTGCATGTCGATGTCCTTGGCCTTGCGGGCCTCGGTCAACAGGTAGTCGGTGAGCAGGGCTTCGTTGCAGGTCGAGGCGATCTCGGCCAGGAACGTGGTGTACCCCTGGTAGATAGGGGGCTGGGTGCGGTTGCTGTAGACCGAGTGCAGCGCATGGCCGAACTCATGGGCGGTGGTCGAAACGGCATCCAGGCTGTTGTCGAAGTTGTGCAGGATGAATGGATGCACATCCTTGGCCAGCACGCCGTTGCTGTAAGCTCCGCTGCGCTTGTCCTCGTTGGGGTAAACGTCGATCCAGCCGCTGGCCGGGTTCATGCCCTCTTCCAGCAGCGCCACGTATTCCTTGCCCAGGGGCTTCAGGCCCTTGGCGATGACGGTGCGGGCATCTTCGTAACTGTACTCGGGCTCCACACCCTCCATCATGGCATTGTACAGGTGAGGGAAAGTCAGGGGACCGTCGATGTTCATGACTTTCCGGCGCAGGTCCACGTACTTGTGCAGCGTGTTGGGCAGGTTTTCGCGAATGGTGGAGACCAGCATCCGGTAGGCCTTGGGGGAGATGTTGTCCGGGCTCATGGCCGCGTCCAGGCAGGTGTCGTACTTGCGTGCGTCCTTGGTCATCAGGTGGCTCTTGACCACGCCGTCCAGCAGCACCGAGAAGGTGTTCTCGTAGCTGCGCAGGGTACCGAAGAAGTTGGCCGTGGCACCTTCGCGCACCACCGGGTCTTCATGCGAGCGCAGGGCGCTGAAGCTACTGACGGTCAGGGGGACTTCCTGACCCTTGCTGTCGGTGACCGCCGGGAAGGAGATGTCCACACCCAGCAGGGCTTCGTGAGCATCGCCGGGCACGGAACGCATGTTGCCGGTCAGGGCCATCAGCCGCTCTTCAGGGCCGCTCAGGGTGTTGTCCTGCTGCCGCCACAGCTCGCTGAAGTAGTAGTCGTAGATGGCCAGGTCCTTGCTCTCGCGCATGAAGCCCTTGATCTTCTCGGGATCGATTTCCAGCAGCTCGGGCTCCATCCAGCTGGTGGCCTCACCGAAGGCGGGCATCAGCGCGGCCACGCGGCCCTGCATCTCACGGTGCTGGCTGTTGCCCTGGTCCACGTCGTACAGGGTCTGGGAGTAGACGTAAAGCTTGTACAGGCGGACCACCATTTTGTGGGCCAGATCCTGGGCTTCGAGCATGGTTTCGGCGGAATCGCCCAGGTGGCCCTGGTAGCGGGTCAGGCTGGGAATATCCTCGGCCAGGCTGGCCAGTTCCTTTTCGAAGGTGGCGTTGTCCGGGAAGATGTGGTGGGCGTTCCACTGGTATTCCTCGGGGATTTCGGAGCGGGGAGCCGTGGTGTCGGGCTGATAGCCAGCCAGAGCCACAGGAACGGTCAGCAGGGCCGTGAGGCCGACCACCACCAGCAGGGTGGCCATGGGGTGAAAGTGACGAGCGTTCATGCAATACCTCCTGAAACCAGGTCGCAAGTGATCAGCCCGGCTCTTGACGAGAACCGGGCTGTCGGGGGGGTGAACATATTCATTATTCCTGACACACAAATCTGTCGGGCTCAGAAGCGGTTCCGGCCCAGTTCATCTTTGCCGAATTCAAGGCCGGAGCTCCAGCTCTTGTCCGGGAAATCCACCATCACGTCCACGGGCCCCACCAGGGTGGTGTCAGAGAAATCGATACTGGCCTGCAGGAGCTTGTCCGACATCAGGCCCACCATGTAGAAGTTGTCGCTGCCGGCGCCCCAGATGCCGGTGAGGCTGGGCACCTGATCGTACAGGACCTTCCGGAAGCCGGTGTCGGCGGCGAGGCTGTAGTCGACGGACTGGATCACCAGCTGGCCGGAATCGGTGACCAGGTAGACGTATCCGTCCCCGTCCAGCCACATGTCCCGGATTCCCCGGCCCGGGTCGGAGGTGACGCGCGGGAAGCGCTTGGACCAGACCAGGGTGCCGGCTTCCTCGTCCTCCACCAGCTGGAACAGCCAGCCCTCGGTGGTGCCCAGGAAGTTGTTCGCCAGGACCAGAGGATCGCTGGTGGTCGACAGAACCCTTTCCGAGGCGGCGAGCTGATCGCCGCGCAAGGGGCGCATCAGCCAGTCATATTCGGGATCTCCCGTCAGGACCATGCCGTCGGTGCCCAGGGTGCCGATCATTTCGCCTTCGTAGTCGGGATTCACGAAGGCGCCGCCAATGAAGAAGTGGTTCACCGTGACCAGACTGCTGAGATCTTCAGTGCGGGACAAAGTGTCGGTGGGGGCGCCGGTGGAGGGGTCGCGCAGCACAATCACCGTGGGGGTGGTGCCCCAGGAACTGCCACTCAACCGCCGCAGCGTGCCTTCGGCACCGCAGGCATAGAGCTCATCCTGGTATTCCCCGATGCCATACAGGTCCTTCGCCGTGCCGCTGTCCATGCTGCTCCAGGAGCCGCCGGTGTTGCGGAGAATTTTACCTTCGTGGCCCACGGCGTACATGGTGCCGTTGTTTTCCCACAAGGTGACGATGGGGCTGGAGGTGCCACTGTCCATGAGGTTCCAGCTGGACCCATCGAAATGGAACATGACACCCTTGTTGCCGGCGGCATAGATGTCGCTGGGACCGGTCCCGTGCACATCGAACAGCCAGTTCTGTGACTGGGCCCCGGGCTGATCCGGGAAGTTGACGGTATTTTCGTCGTCACCGCATCCAGCCATGGTCCACATTGCCAGCAATGTCAGGCAGGACATCAGAATGATCGTGCGGGACAAGGGCATGCGGACGCCGTTCAGGACAAACGCAATTTTGTTCATTGCAACAATTTCCTCACGTTCAACAGGTGGGGGAGAGTGGAACGGCCAGCTACCGAATCCCTCCCGGGGCTTCTCAGGGCCACCGGGGCAGGAAACCATGCCCGCCCAAAGGCGCAAGCCGCTGTTCCAACACATGAATATTAAGCTTTTGCCAGCGGAAAGTCCACACCACATGGCCGGATTAATGAGGATTACGGTCTTGCACAAATTCCCGTTCATGACAAAATTAGCCCCGTAAGGCCTTGGCCAATCCATCCCTATCCTCGTTGCCCGGTCCGGATCGGAGCCCTCATGAGCAGAATCACGCCCCCCGAGGTTCACCCCTCCGTCGACCTTTTCGCCGAGATCGATCGCCTGCGCAAGGAAATGAATGCGGTGATCCTGGCCCACTATTACCAGGAGCCGGACATCCAGGATATTGCCGATCACGTGGGCGACAGCCTGGCCCTGGCCCAGCGTGCGGCCGAGACCGAGGCCGAGGTCATCGTGTTTGCGGGCGTGCACTTCATGGCCGAGACCGCCAAGATTCTCAATCCTGACAAGCTGGTCCTGTTGCCGGATCTCGAAGCGGGGTGCAGCCTGGCCGATGGCTGCCCCGCCGATGAATTCCGGGCTTTCCTGGATCGGTACCCCGGGCACACCGTGATCAGCTATATCAACTGCTCGGCGGCCACCAAGGCCATGAGTGACATCATCTGCACCAGCGGCAACGCCGAGAAGATCGTGGCCTCCTTGCCCGCCGACCAGCCCATCGTCTTTGCGCCCGACCGGTATCTGGGGGCCTGGGTGTCCCGCAAGCTGGGACGGGAAATGGTGCTGTGGCCCGGGTCCTGCGAGGTGCACGAAACCTTCAGCGAGAAAAAGCTGGTGGAGTTGAAGGTGGCTTATCCGCAGGCGGTGACCGCCGCCCATCCCGAGTGTCCCGAAGGCGTCTTGCAGCACGCCGATTTCGTGGGGAGCACCGCCCGGATCCTGGAATTTGCGCGAAGCACCGAGGCTCGGCAGATCATCGTGGTGACCGAGTCGGGCATTCTCCACCAGATGCAGAAAGAAAATCCCGACAAGGAATTGATTCCGGCTCCCGGCGCCGACGAGTCCTGCAACTGCAACGAATGTCCCTACATGCGCCTGAACACCCTGGAAAAACTGTACCTGTGCATGCGGGACCGGACGCCGGAAATCGTGGTCGACCCCGTCGAGGCGGCCCTGGCCCTGGCTCCCATCAACCGGATGCTGGAACTGAGCCGGTGAGCTCCCGGGTCCGCACCCCGGTCTACCTGGATCACCATGCCACCACGCCCCTGGACCCTTCGGTGCTGGACCTCATGTACAGGGTTCAACGCGACCACTTCGGCAACCCTTCCAGCTCCGGGCACGCCTTCGGCTGGGCCGCCGCCGCCCTGGTGGAAACGGCCCGCCGTCAGGTGGCCGGGCTGATCGGTGCCGAGCCCGGCGAAATCATCTTCACCTCCGGAGCCACCGAAGCGAACAATCTGGCCCTCCTGGGAGGGGCCCGGGCCTATCGAGGTCAGGGGCGGCATCTCGTCTCCACCTCTCTGGAGCACGAGGCGGTGGCTCGTCCTCTGGTCGCTCTCCAGGCCGAGGGCTGGGAGGTGACCCTGGTTCCCGGGGATGATCAGGGGCTGGTGTCCCCCGAAGCGGTGGCTCGGGCCCTGCGGCCCGACACCGTGCTGGTATCGGTGATCGCCGCCCAGAACGAGATCGGCACCTTGCAACCACTGGCGGATATCGGTGAGCTGTGTCGTCAGCACGGGGCCGTGCTGCATACCGATGCGGCCCAGGCCGTCGGCAAGATTCCGCTCAATGTCAGGGAACTGGGTGTGGGGATGATGTCCCTGTCGGCCCACAAGATGTATGGCCCCAAGGGGGTCGGGGCGCTGTATGTCAGCCGGCGCGATCCCCGGGTTCAGCTGGAACCGATGCTGCACGGAGGGGGGCAGGAGCGGGGATGGCGTTCCGGCACCTTGAACGTGCCGGGCATTGCCGGTCTGGGGCAAGCCGCCCTGGTGGCGGGGGAATTATTGCCTTCCGAAGGGCCACACCTGCGCGCCCTCGCCGCGCGGCTGCTGGCCGCGGTTCAGAAAGAAATCCCCGAGGTCATTTTGAATGGTCATCCTGGCCACCGGTTGCCAGGCAGCTTGAATCTGGGATTTCCCGGGCTGGGGGGACGCAGCCTGCTGAGCAAGCTGACCACCCTGGCCGTTTCCTCGGGCTCGGCTTGCAGCAGCGCCGAGGGCAAGCCCTCTGCTATCTTGCTGGGGCTGGGGCGGGACGAGAATCTGGCGGTGTCCAGCCTGCGGATCTCTCTGGGCCGGAGCACCACCGAGGCTGAAGTGGATTATGCTGCTGCAACCATCGTGGCCGCCGTTCGACTTCTATCCCCGCAGTAAAAAAACCGCGGCCCGAAAGCCGCGGTTTCATGACAAAGGACGGCGAGGGCGTGAGTCTCTACTCCCCGTCGTAATCCGACGCCTGGCGGCGGGACAGGGAAATCCGGCGCCGGTCCAGGTCCACGTCCAGAATCCGCACAGTGATCTCGTCGTTCTCGTTCAAGATCTCCCGCGGGTGGATGATCCGCCGGTTGGCCAGTTCCGAGATATGGATCAGGCCTTCGACGCCCGGCTGCAACTGGACAAACACTCCGAAATCGACCAGGCGCGTGACGGTGCCGGTGACATCGGTGCCCGGGGTCACATTGTTGGCGGTGTCGGGCCAGGGGTCGCTGGCGAGGGCCTTCATGGACAGGCTGATGCGCTCGGAACGCCCCATGCCCAGGTTTTGCAGCTCCAGGACCTTGACCTTGACCTCTTGCCCTTCACGCAGAACATCGGAAGGGTCACCCACTCTCTGGTGGGAAATCTGGCTGATGTGCACCAGACCCTCGATGCCTCCCAGATCCACGAAGGCGCCGAAGGGCACCAGCCGGGTGACCACCCCTTCGCGCACATCGCCCAGGGCGATGGAGGCGCGGGTTTCCTCGGCCTGAGATTCTCGCTCGGCCTGAACCAGCGCGCGGCGGCTGACCACCACGTTGCGCCCATCCTCGGAAAGTTCCAGGATCTTGAACTTGTAGGTCTTGCCCACGAAAATCTCGGGATTGTCGGCCCGCCGGACATCGATCTGGCTGAAGGGGCAGAACGCCCGCAGGCCACCGAGGTCCACGGAGAAGCCGCCCTTGTTGGTCTGGGTGACCTTGCCTTCAACGGGGGTGCCTGCATCGTAGGCATCCTGCAGGGCCTTGGAGCCGGCCTCTTTCAGGTTGATGGCCATGGTCAGCTTCAAACCGTCGGGGCTTTTCTGGACGTGGGCGGTGATCTCATCGCCCACCGCGTGCTTGAGCTGGCCTTCCTCATCCTTCAGCTCGGCCACGGCCATGGGCAGCTCGTTGCGCCCGCCGCAGTCCACGAAAGCATCGATGTCCCCGATCTGGATGATGGTGCCACTGACCTTGTCGCCCGGTTTCAGGGAGGTCAACTCGCCGGCGGAGGAGGCCTCCAGCATATCGGCGAATTCCTGGCGGGATTCCTCGTCCTCGGCGGCCATCAGCGGATCGAGATCCGCACTTTCCTGCCCAGCCGCGGTCGGGTTTTCCGGAGTTTGAGGGGTTTCGTCACCATCAGGCGTGGGATTCATGTTTTCGTTCTGGTCGCTGGTCATTTCCGGTCCTGTTCTCCGAGTCTGGGTGGCACACAAGCCCATGCCGCAACACCACGCCCGGCTGGGCGTCGCATGCGAAACGGCCGGGGACAATGGGGACTATACCATACCGGAATGGCGATTCCTACCTCAGAACCGGCAAAAAATATGGGGGTTCAGGCCATGACGAAGCTGTAAATGCAGAAGAAATGAGCCACGCTGCCCAGGAGCACGAAGACGTGCCACACGGCGTGGTTCCAGAGCAGCCGCTTGCTGGCATAGAAGACCGCGCCTCCGGAATAGAAAAGGCCGCCGGCCAGCAATAGCAGCAAGCCACCGCCGGGGAGACCCTCGTACAGGGGCTTGGCGGCGATCACCGCCATCCAGCCCAGACCGATGTAGAAAACCAGGGAGAGACGGCGCCATTTCCCCCGGGCCGCCAGCTCGAAGATGATACCCGCCAGGGCCAGTCCCCAGACCAGCCCGAAAATGGTCCAGCCCCAGGGGCCCCGCAGTGTCACCAGGGTGAACGGGGTGTAGGTGCCCGCAATCAGGAGATAAATGGCCGAATGGTCGATTTTCTGCATCACGGCCTTGGCCCGGGGCCAGGGAAAGGAATGATACAGAGTGGAGGCGGTATAAAGGAGGATCAGGCTGCTGCCGTAAACCGAGCCCGCCACCAGGCTCCAGTTGTCTCCGGAGTGGGCCGCGCGGAGAATCATGAGGACCAGGGCGGTGATCGCCAGCAACACACCCACACCGTGGGTGACGGCGTTGGCGGTTTCTTCGGCCAAGGTGTAGGCCCTGTGGGTGGCTTTGCTCATGGTGGCAGCAAGGTAACTTGCCAGGAAGCCCCTGGCAATGCGCCCGGATCAGGACTTGCGGCGCCAGACCACCATGGTCAGGTCATCGCCCGCGTCGATCTCGCCGGGCTGGGGGCCTGAATCCAGATCGTCGGGATTGAAAACCTTGTGCGAAGCACTTCCGGCCACGTGGGCCAGGACCCCCCGGATGACACGGCTGATCAACTCCTCGCAGGGCCTGCCTGCGCAGTAGCGCACGATCGATTCCAGTCCGGATTCCTCGAACTCCACATCCTGCCAGTCGGTGGCCTCGGTGATGCCGTCGGTGTAGGACACCACCAGATCGCCCGGATGCAGGGTGACGTCCATGACGGGATACTGCATGTCCGGAAACATTCCCAGCGGTGTGCCCGCCGGCTTGAGCCACTCGGTCTCTCCGCTTTGCCGCAGGAGCATGGGAGGGTTGTGCCCTGCGCTGGCATAGCGAAATCCCAGGCCCTCGGGGTCCAGAACGGCCACGAACAGGGTGGCAAAATGTTCGGGGTTGGTGCTTTCGAACAGGGCGTTGTTGACCGCGTTCAGGAGCTGTCCGGGATCATTGAACACCAGGCTCAACGCGCGCAGGCAGGCCTGGAGGTTGCTGGCCAGCAAGGAGGCCGGCATCCCCTTGCCGCACACGTCGGCAATCACCAGTCCCACCAGGCCGTCTTTCATTTTCAGGAAGTCGTAATAATCGCCACTGACCTGAAGCGAAGGAGTGTTGACCGCCGCCAGTTCGAAGTGGGGCAGATCGGGCTGTTTCTGGGGGAGCAGGTGCTGCTGGATGTCCCGGGCCATGGCCAGCTGCTCTTCCAGCTTCTCCTTGGCCAGGGTGTCTTCAAATCCTTCCAGACCCACGCGCGCCGCCTGACGCTTGGATTCCTGCAGCGTTTTCTGGAAATGCTGGCCATCGAGGTCCAGCCCCACCAGACGGGAAAGGTCCAGGACCTCGCGGTCCACCTTGGCGGCCAGGGCTTCCACGGCCGGTTGAGCCAGCCCCAGATGCTCGCCCAGTTGATCCAGGGCCACGGGCTCTCGCCCATCGCCACAGATTCCGAAATGGAAAGACCGCACCATGGTGATGGCATCGCGCAGCAGGCTGATGATGCGGTCCGATTCCTCGCACACCTCACCCGGTTCGTAGTCCTCGCAGTGGTACTCCAGGACATCGGCAAACACACGGGGCAGACCCCACTGCTTGAGAATTCGCGCCCCCAGTTCTCCGCTGTGGAAATCCAGGACCCGCAGCTCGGCTTCGGTGCGGCTCAGGTGGCACTCCTGCGCCATGGACAGGGCCTGGCTCAGCCCTTCCTGGGCGGTCTGGTCCATGGCCACCAGGCCGATTCCATGCAGAATTCCGGCCAGCCAGGCGTCCTCGTAGGCCCGGTCGCCGCGCTGCCAGGCCAATCCCTGGGCACAGCTGGCGGTGGCCAGGTTGTACTTCCAGAATTCCTTCATGTCCAGGGTGTTGCCGGTCTGGTCCAGGGGGTTCATGTCGTGCATGCCCATGAACATGCTCACGTTGCGCACCCGGCGCAAACCCAGGCGCACCAGGGCGGCCCGCAGGTCGGTGGTCTGGTTGGCTCCGGCCAGGGCGGCGCTGTTGGCCAGCGCCAGGAAGCGCATGGTCATGACGCCATCGCTCTGGATCAGGCGGCAAAGATCACCGATGTCGCAGTCCGGATCGCTGGTCTGGGAGACGATCTGGGCGGCCACGGTGGGCAGGCTGCCAACCTCTTCAACAAGGTCGGCCACGAAGTATTTGCTGGTGGTTTCCATGCCCCGGATATCGGCCGGGGCAGGGGGGGATTGAGTGATTGTTTGGGCCGGGACTAGGAATTGCCGGGTCCTGTTTTGCTGTTATTTTACGAGCGAAATTTTTCCGCTGCCCAGGTTCTGCCCGTTGCCGTCCAGGCGATACAGGTAGGTCCCCGTCGGGAGGGTGGTCCCGTCCAGCCCCTGACCCTGCCAGGTGACCTTGCCGGTGCCTGCACCGTACTGCCGCACCCCGCTGGTCCAGACCAGACGACCGCGCAGGTCGTGGATCTTCACCGTCAGTTCCGTGTCCGCAGGAAGATCGAAGCTGATGGTCGTGCTGGGATTGAACGGATTGGGCCAGGCCTTGTGGCGCAGCGTGAGGCGGGCCGGTGTGTTTTCCTCGTCGGTAACCGGACTGAAGGTCTGGTTGTCCTCACGAATCTCGTCCACGTTGATATGGCCGAAAGGCTGGTTCTCCTGATCCACGATCCGCAACACCACCTCGTAGCTCTGGAGAGGTGCCAGGTTCCACTGGCGCAGGGTCATCAGTTCCTGATTGTTGCCGGTTTCGGTGTAGATGATGGTGTCGGCTGCGGCGTCCACCAGGGCCACGTAGCAGGTTTCAGGATAATAGCCCCCGCCGACCAGCAGGGTCATGCGGGTGCCCGTGATGGTGAAGGGGTAGCTTTCCAGAATGCCGGTGGCGGCATCGCCCAGCTGGGTGCCCGGCGAGCCACGGCCGCTCAGTGGGCCCTGGTAGTATTCCTTGCTCCCGTAGAAGCCGTGGCCCACGATGCCCGCCGGCTCGTCGCCACGCGCGGCCGGGTTGTCGCCATAGGTGGGCTGTGCCAGGTTGGACGACCCGCTCCAGGAGGCCCATTGCTCCTCCAGGGGCACGGGCTGATAGGGGTCGATGTGCCCATCGGTGCCGATCACCAGGGTGTCCAGTCGGACCACATAGCTGCGCAGTCCCGTGGACGGAGTATCGAAGGGAGCAATGCGGGCGAAGATGGGAATTCCCGGGTCGAATTCCTTCACCTCGGGGGCGTAGCCGTAGTCGATCCACTGGCGGTGATCCATGGACCAGTCCCCGAAGAAGTCGCCGGCAATGACGCTGATGCCTCCGGTGTCGTATTCGCCGAAGTAGAGGATCTCCTTGTCCCACATTTGCTTGTACTGCGGGCTTTCCGGGACTCGCCAGAAATCTTCCCCGTCATTGATGTAGGGTGTGCCCACATCGGTCCAGTTTTCCAGGTCCAGGGACACGCCGTGATAAAGCACTCCGGTGCCCTCGCCATCGAAGTTCTTCTTGGCGGTGACCAGCATGTGGTACAGGCCGTCCAGTTCCACCACCTGGGGATCCCGGAAGTCACTCCACCATCCTTCCGGATTCCATACGTAGGCCCCGGGTTCCGGGACCACCACCGGGTTGTGAGGAACCTTGGTCCAGGTGTAAAGGTCGTCGCTGGTGGCCATGGCAATCCGCTGGTTCATGCGGCTGTCACAGGCGGTGTAGGCCATCATCCACCTTTGACCGGCCTCGTCGAAAAAGACGTCCGGAGCCCACATGGCGCCCTCGTCCCAGTAGCCCTGGCCCACGGTCAGCACCGGGTCCTCGATGGTCCAGTTTTTCAGGTCCAGACTGCTGGCGTGCCAGATGGTGTCGGCGTAGGACGCCTGGGGGGTGGTCTCGTGGATGGTGTGATAAAAAATGTGGTACACCGAGTCGGGGCGGACGATGCTGAAATCCCACACCTGGCGCCCCGGATGCACGAAGTATTTCTGTTCGAAATCGAAGTGCACCAGGGCCTGGGCCGTTCCGGCCAGGGTCAAGAGCACCAGGATGAGGAGGTGAGAAAATCTGGCGGCTCTGGACACAGAGACGATTCTTTGGGATGTTGAGAGGCACTGGGGAGTGGACAAGGCGAGTTGCTCCCTGGGGATGGCCGCCGGCCGACCTGTAATGATGGGCGAAAAAGTAAAATCTACCCTGGATGATCTTGATGTCATCGGTACCTTCAAGCGACCTTCAAGCTGAAAGTATGATTGGTATTTTAGCACAATGAGGCACTTTTCGTCAAACCTGAACGATTTTTTCTGGCCCCATCAAGAGGACCGAAAGAGGCGCGGGCTTCGGGCCATGATGGTGGTAATTGCCTTGATGACAACATTTTCCGGAGCCAAAGCTGCCCGCCAGCCTGAGCTCGAAATCGCCCGGATTCGCCAAGAAATGGCCCAGATCGACAGTTTACTGGCGGTCGAGGCCCTTGATCTGGCCGTGGAGCAGGCCCGGAACCTGAATGATCGGCATGGAGAACATCCCCGGCTGGGTGGTGCGGTGATCGCCAGGCTGGGCCTGGCCTTGCTGCGACAGAACAAGCCGGGCGAGGCCCTGGAACACCTGGAAAGAGCGGTCCGGCTGGATACGAGACGGGCGGAAAATCACCGCAACCTGGGTTTTGCCCTGCTGGAACTGGGACGTCGGGGCCGGGCCCTTTCGGAATACGCCCAGGCGGTGGAACTGGCGCCCCGGGAGTTCTCTTTCCGGCTGGAGTATGGACAGCTGCTGCTGGACTTCGGAGATTTTCGGCGGGCGGGGGGCCATCTCCTGGAAGCACGGAATCTGTGCGGTGATTGTGCGGAAATTCAGATTCCGCTGGCCCGCTACTTCCTGGCGGCGAGCCGCTTCGAGGAAGCGGCAGCCGTGCTGATGAATTTGCCGGAGGGACAGAAGGACCTCGGCATTCGTCGCGCGCTCATCCAGGCGGTGCAGGGGGCCGGGCGCGATTCCCTTCTCCTGACCGTCCTGGCCGAGGGTGATCTGACCGGCTTGCCCGGCGATGAAGCCCGCCTGCTGGTGGAAACTGAAGGCCGTTTGAAGAGCGTGGAGTACAGTGCGGGCTTTGCGGCGGCTCTGGCGGCCGGCAAGGACGAGGATTATCCGTCCGCCGTGCGCGATGATCCGGGCTTCTGGGGTCTGGTCTCGTACAACTTGCTGCTGGCCAAGCGGGACGAACTGGCCTTGACCGCGCTGGACCGAGCCGTCACCCTGGACGATGAAAACGTGGTCTTCCGCAACAACCGCGTGGTGCTGCTGACCCGACTGGGACGTCATGAAGAGGCGGCCGAGGAGTGGGACAGGGTGCTGGCCCTCGATCCGAGTCTCAAGGAGCGCAACCCGCAATGATCCGGTTTTTTTGTTCTGTTCTGATGTCCGTTCAGCTGGCGGTTCTGCTGGCCGGGTGCGGGCCCACTCCGCAGGGTGTGGAAACCGATCCGGCGGCGGCCCGGGATCTGGATTTCCCCGGTGCCCTCCACGAGCCGGCACCACCGGAAGCCAAATGGCGGGGGCACCAGCTGAAAGATTGTCCCGAAGATTTGCCGGCGCCCGGCCGGGTGGAAAGCCTGCTGGGATTGTGCACCGAGTTCTTCCAGGAGGGTTCGGGCAGTGACGGCATGATCGAACTGGAGATGGCCCTGGAGGAGGGCCTGCGGCACGGGCTCATCGACCTGACCCTGGGCCAGCTTTACCTCCTGGCGGGGCAGGGCGATCAGGCGCTGCTGCCGGTGGAAGGGCCGGCCGCCGATGTGGGCAACTGGAGCCGCAACAAGGCGCGACTGCTGGCCCGGGCCGATCGCCTGCTGCATCGCGCCCGGGAGGCCATGCCCTCGGAGGCGGCGGTGGACTACCTGCTGGCCGACGTGGCCCGGGCCCGGGGAGACCAGGAAACGGCCGCGAGTTTTGCCGAACTGGCCCAGGGAAAATGCACCGGCGGGCGTGGGTTTACCATTCTGCGCACCTTTCAGCAGCTGAACCGGTATCCCGCCAAGTACCTGGGCGGCGCTTCTCCACAGTTCCCGGAAGACGCCCTGGCGCGGGGGGTGGATGGCGAGGTGGTGGTGGACCTGCTGATAGATCCGGGGGCACGCGTGCGCCAGGCCGAGCAGATCAGCAGTCCGGACCCGGCCCTGGCCCAGGCGGCTCTGACAGCCCTGCGGGAAGGGGATTTCGAGGCCGCCCGGGTAGGAAAATACCCCGTTTGGAGCTGGCTGAGGGTGACCATCGCCTTCAACCTGAGCCCCTGAGGGACCTTGGCCCGGAGGGAAAGATCAACTCCCGGTTGATTTGCAGGGGGTTGTACCCTTATTTTTCCATGAGCACAGATTGTGCCGGTGCCCAAGGTCGGTTCCGGCAATCCCGTACCCCCGCTGGAGGTCGCGCTGAATATGAAGTGGCCGAACAACCGCTTCCTTCTGCTGTCTTACTTTGTCTTGCTGACAGTCCTGGTGACCGTTGGGTGCACCAGCAAGGAAGATCCTTCCGAGGTCTTGCCCCTGTGTGGCAATCACACCTGTGGCGATTTGAAGATGGTGACCACCGACACGTCCAGTGACGGGTTCCACTATCTCAACCCGACGTTGTCCCCTGACGGATCGCGGATTCTCTTCAGTGCCGACTGGAAGGCCATCCCGTCCATTGAACGGTACGATGAGGATGCTTTCTACACGCAGCACCGGCAAATGATCGTCATCCCTGTACCGGATCCCTATCTGGAAGATCCCTCCAGCAGCCTGCGCAGCCAGGATGCGATGCTGATCCGGATCAGTGGATTCCTGACTTCGGTGTACATCTCCGGCAGCTCTGTGAACCTTGATCAGGCTCTGAATGACCGCAAGGGTGGGCCCATCTGGATGGACGATGAAAATGTCATCTTCTGGATGAACACACCCCGCGGCAACCGGCTTTTCACCTCCGACATCAGCGGGATTTGTCCGGATCCGGCCTGCAATGCGGCCGCACTGCCGATGTTCATGGAGCCGGACGATGCCACCCCCAACGGTGGACCCTTCCACCACATGGAACCGGCCCTGTCGCCCGATGGCAACTGGCTGCTGTTCACCCGTAGTGGCTGTGCCATCCCCGATTCTTTCGAGACCTGTACCAACGTGGACCTGCGGGTTCTGCGCATGGACACCTGGGGCCTCGACAACGGTTACGATGCCGATGTGCTCCCGCTGACCACGGCCATCTCTCGTCTGGAGAAACCCCGGTGGTCGCCTGACGGCAGCAAGATCATCTTCTCGGCCGGACTGGACCTGGACGGCGAGAGCACGCTGGGCACCGAGATCTTCACCATCGATTTCGACACCACCGGCTGGGACACCGGAGCCCTGACCCTGAACAACAATCTGGACCGCTTGACCTATACCAAGTACTCCAGTGGCGACCCCATCGTGGGCGTGTTCAATACCTCGCCGGCCTTCACGCCGGACATGAGCGAGGTCTACTTCGTTTCTTCCCGGCGGGCTCCCTCGATCACTCTCCATGATCGCAACCTGTGGCGGATTCCTGCCGACGGCAGCCTGGATCCGGAGATCCTGTTCTTCACCCGGGCCGACGACATGGACCTGGAAGTCCAGGCCGATGGGTCCATCCTGTTCAGCAGCTTGCTGGGCTTCCCCACCGAGATGCTGGACCGCCTGGAAGACGCGGCCTACCAGGACATCGTGGATGACAACAACGAGAACAACACCGGCCTGACCGAGGTTGAAATGCGGGCCCTGGCTTCGGACCAGCGCCGCTTGCTCGAGTTCTTCGAGGGCGTCATGGCCCAGCTCTACTTCTTCACCCCCTAGGCGAAGGACAAGAGCGTTGGCAAACCTGGTCGTACTGCGCCGCGAAATGGTGGAAGTCGGCCGCCTGATGGAAAACAAGGGCCTCATCGTGGCCACCGAAGGGAACCTGTCAGTTCGCCTCGGTGGCCATTCTTTTTTGGTCTCACCCTCGGGTGTGGGCAAGGGGGAAATGCGGGTCCAGGATCTGCTGGAAGTGGGGGACGACGGCACCACCAGCCGCGGCAAGGTCACCAGCGAGTGGCCTCTGCATCATACCATCTACCAGACGCGCCCCGATGTGAAGGCCATCTGCCACGCCCACTCACCCTGGTCCACGGCCTTTGCCTGCGCGGGCCGGGATCTCGACGGGCGCCTGCTCACCGAAACCGCCGACCTCTTGCCCCGTGTTCCTCTGGCACCCCGCGCTCAGCCCGGCACCGATTCCCTGGCCGCTTCGGTCATCCCCTTCATCCGCGATCACGATGCCGTCCTGCTGGGCAACCACGGCGTGGTGGCCGTGGGCAAGGACCTGCGTGCGGCCTTCGCCTTGCTGCAAACCGTCGAGCGTCTGGCCCAGGTCACCCTGCTGACCGAGATGGCCCAGGGGAATTGTGGTCTGGAGGCGGGGGTGCGGCAGGGATTGCTGGATGGATGGCAAAAGGGATATTAGTCACTCCTCCGACCCTTGAGGAGGAACCCCTTATTTTTTAAGTACCTTTTAGAAAACTCACCCTCTTGATAATTTTGATTGAGGATTGTTGTTTTTAGCTGGGAAACTCTTTGCTCCACGTTTTCTTTCCCTGTATATGTACCGTAATTTCCGTATCCAATTACAAGGAGCTGTGGCTTTTCTGATGAGGGGAAGTAGTTTTCCAGTGATACCTTGGTATTGGGAACTGGATTAATTTTTGGAACTGGAGGCATCCAAACAGCGCCGATTTCGTGTTTAGCTGATTTGGGCATCCAGGAAATCGTCCCATCTTCTCCAATGCTCAACAACTCCATGCAAGATTCAAAGTCGGGTCTTTGGCGACGTTGCAAGAAGTTGGCTTGCGCCTGTTGCAGTGAGATTTCCTTTTGTGCTAGCAATCGCGATTGATCCAAAGCAAATTCGAAATGCGATTGGACAATAGTTTTGTATCGATTGATGGCGCCCTGGCTCCCCTCTCCAGATTGAATATTATCAACAATAAAGGGGACCCTACTGTAGACGGTGTCAGCCTTTGTCAGACCTAAAAACTCCGGGGTTCTGGTTGATGGTTCTTTGAGAACAATCACATTGTTCACCATCAAGTGCCCTTCGTCGGTCACGGATAATTCCATGCTCCGGAATTCCTGCCCCATGACAAAAAGCCATTCGTTTTCCTCTAACTGGTATGTGGTGGAAAAACAAATATTCGGCAAAAAGCCCATTGAGAAAACAATGCAAATAAACAAGATGCTAATTCGTCTGTTCATTTGTGGCCCCCTTGTACAGGCTTTTGATATAGCCAAGTGAAACATTGGAGTTCTCAATTCCAACTCCATGGTTCGTCGCGGCGGTGGTTGGACTGTATCACGGCTTGGGGTTGATGTACCAAC
>JAZBOO010000224.1:0-3033 GCA_036351155.1 Candidatus Krumholzibacteriia bacterium
CCCTGGCCGGCTGGTGCTTGGTGATGGTCGGACATGTGCGGCAAGTCCCAGGTTTTCTACATGGCTATCCGACTGCTCTGACTCGGCTCACACCATCATTGCACCAGGGCCATCTTCTTGGTCTGCACCATGCCCGGCGTCATCAACCGGTACAGGTAAATCCCCGACCCCTGCTGCTGTCCCTTGCTGTTGGTCCCATCCCAGGTGGCCGTATGGGGACCGGCGGCCATGGCCTCGTCAATCAGGGTGCGCACCAGGCGTCCCTTCACATCCAGGATCTGCAGGGTGACCATCTCGGCGTATTGTTCCAGACGGAAAGCAATCTCCGTGGAGGGATTGAAGGGATTAGGGGCGTTCTGCGCCAGAAAAGGGGGCCTCACCGCCTCGGGCACGTCGCTGGTGTCGGAAGCGGCCCGGTAGATGGTTCCGCCCAGGTCGATCACATACAGCTCCCCCAGGCCGTCTTCACCGAAGGCGACCACGGAACTGTATCCTGTGCTCGGGGACATCGATGCGGAGCGGTCGATCACCACGGTTTCCCCGGTTTCAGGATCCCAGTTCATGGTCCAGATCTGGTTGCTGCAGTAGTCCGAGAACAGGTACAGGCCCTGCAGTGAGGGCGCGCGAGAACCGCGGTACACGAACCCCCCGCTGATGGAGCAACGGTAAGGATTGCCCCCGTGGGTGTAGAAATGCACGGGAAGTTCCAGGGTGCCGTCGTTGCAATCAGAGGACGGGTTGTAGCAGTCCGGGCCTTCCATCAGGCGCCAGCCGTAGTTTTCGCCACCCGGTGAATCCGCCGGCTGGACATGGATCTCTTCGTACTGATTCTGCCCCACATCGGCGATGTAGAGATCACCGGTTTCCCGATCGAAGGAGAAGCACCAGGGGTTGCGCAGTCCCTTGGCCCAGATCTCGTCCAGGGGATCCTCCTGGAAAAAAGGATTGTCGGCAGGGATGGCATAGTCGGTTTCTGTGCTCACATCGATGCGCAGCATTTTGCCCAGATGGGTCTGGTCGTTCTGGGCGCGGTTGCCGGGATCTCCCCCGTCTCCGCCATCGCCCAGCCCGATGTAGAGCATGCCGTCAGGCCCGAAGGCAATGTGTCCTCCGTTGTGGTTGCCGAAGGGCTGATCCACGGTGATCAGGTTCTCCAGGGTATCGGGAAGGGCCAGATTGGGGTTGGCGGGGTCACGAAAGGCGCGGTCAATCCTGGAATGGCCCTGAAGGTTGGTGTAGCTGATGTAGAAGCGGCCGGTGGTTTCATAATCGGCAGGAAAGGCCAGCCCCAGCAAGCCGCGCTCACTGCCGGTGCTGGTCTGGCTTCTGATGTCCAGGAAAGTGCCGATCGATTCCCCTTGCTGATCGAAAAGACGCACCAGACCGTTCCGCTGGACCACGAAAAGGCGTGGGTCACCCTCGGGAGCGGTCAGGCGCACGGGGCTGCTCAATCCCGAGATGACGGTTTCGACGGCGCCCAGGACGGGGCTCACCAGCAGGCCCAGAACCACGATCACCAGCAGAATCTGACGGATGCTCATTTTACCCTCCCGAATACAAGATTAAATTTGTCCAAAAATAACCAGACCAGAAAAAAACCGCCACCGGGAGGGGTGGCGGCATTGCAGGTCGAATCGGGTTCCGGGTCACCGCACCAGGGTCATCCTCTCGGTGCTGGCCACACCCTGGCCATCTCTCAGACGCGCAAAGTATACCCCGGACGGTACGGCTCTCCCCGCTTGATCGGTCCCATCCCAGGTCAGCTGGTGCGGACCGGCCGGGTACTGGCCCTGGGCCAGACAGGAAACCAGGCGGCCCCGTGCGTCGAATACTTCCACCATTATTTCCCCGCCCTGGGGCAAGCTGAAGGGAATGATGGTTTGCGGGTTGAAAGGATTGGGATAGTTGGACCCCAGTCCGGCGTGGACCGAAGGCACCAGCGCAGGTTCGTCCTCCACGCCGGACACCACCGGGCTGTAAGGCTCCAGCAGGTAGGTTGCCAGAATCTCTTCCACATTGGCCATCAGCGCGGAGGCCTCCATGCGGTAGGGCCGACCACTGATCAGGGCAAAGCGGCCGCCATCAGGACGGAAGGTTCCCCCACCTTCGGGCACGGTCACCAGGCCGGTGATCCGGGTGGAAGAAAATCCACTGGTGTCCCGGAACAGGACGGTGCTCTGGGGCCCCACCACATTGTAAAAGACATCGTTCCAGGATTGCGTGCCCACGAAGGGAATGTTCACCAGGTCGGGAGCCACGGCCACGCAATTGCCCAGGGTGGATCCCGACTCGGCGAAGTTGACGTCCAGGTAGTCGGCCAGTCCGTCGGTCAGGAAATCCTGGCTGCGGCGGGTCATCAGAAGGAGATTGCCCCCGGCTTCGAGGTAGCTGCTGATGGGAGTCTCGGCCCACTTGGCCAGATCCCCGGCGTAGTTGTTCCCCACCCAGATCACGGTGGAGTAGTTGCCGATCACGTCGGCGGGCACGGCTCCATGACCCAGCGGGGCCGGCAGACTGGAAGGATAGCCACCGGCCGGAGCATTGAAGGTGTCCCAGAAGGTGATGGGCGTGTTGCCCCAGAAGGCCCGCGCCTCGTACGAGTAATCGAGTTCCGCACTGTAGGTGCCCCAGTCGACCCCGTTGACCAGCAGAACGCCCTCATCCAGGGGCGCATTGGTCACCGTGGTCTTGACCTGACGCAGAATCCAGTTGTCAGGATCCAGGCGCACCGACTCGACGGTACCGTTCACCGTGATGGTGAATTGCTGGCTGGCCTGATTGTTTTCCACCTTGAGGTCGGTCGTGCCCTGGTCGGTGGTGATGCGCAGCGGCACGGGCATGGTGAAAACCCCGGCGTTGTCCTGCACCTGGTTGATGGTCACCACGAGATCTCCGTCACCGGATTCCTGGCTCCAGCCAAACTCGTAGACCGGGAAATACTCCCCGTAGATCCACTGCTGGAAAAAGGCCGTCAGGTCGCGGCCGCTGACCGACTCCATGGCGGCCTGCAGATCCTCGGTGGTGGCGCTGCCG
>JAZBOO010000225.1:0-5340 GCA_036351155.1 Candidatus Krumholzibacteriia bacterium
AAATCATCAAACCGCCCAACTCCGATGCGAATGGTGTCACCCGAAGCCGCGGCTTCGGCCGCCCCTTGCAGGTAAGTGAAGTCCCCCGATCCGTCCTTCTCCACACGCCAGGTTCTCGCGAAAGTCTCCCCCTCAAACAGAAAAAATGTCCCCAAGAACAGAAAAATTGATGCCATAGCTTTCATGGGACGCTCCATTTATTCATGACGATGCCGGTACGGAGACTGGGCTTCCTTCCCGGCATCGGGTGTTCCTACTTGGTCATGGTGATTTGCAAGGATCGTTGCCGGCTGCCCTGAGTGACTTGCACAAGGTACACTCCCGAAGGCACCGTCCGCCCCTCATTGTCACGACCATTCCAGATCCATTCCTGACGACCCTGGATAGCCTGGCCCGACCACAGGTTCCGTACACACCGCCCCCGCAGATCGTAGACAGCCCCCGACACGAAACCCGAATGCGGCAACTCGAAGGCAATGGTAGTCTGGGGATTGAAAGGATTGGGGTAGGCAGAAATTTGGGAATCGAACTTCAGGCCATCCTGCGCCCCCACCGGACCCAACTCCTGGGTTTCCATTCCCGGCGAGAGCACCAGCATTGTCCCCGTAGCCTTTTCGGGGGCAATGAGAGGCAAGATGGCCATCTGGCGGGCGGCCGTGAAGCCGGACCACCGGTCACCCGTCGTTGTCACCCAGCACCGGTTGACGGCCTGGCCGGTCACCAGACCGAACCCTGCTCCGCCACCTTCGCCAGCATGCTGAAACCCTCCCGAAGTTGGCAGGCGAAAAACGACATAGATGCCGTCTGTAGTGGTGGCCAGAGGCTGATCGAATACGACGGTGCTCCAGCCCAGGTTCGATCCGCACACTTCCGTGGCGATGGCCACAGCCTGGTCCAGGGGTTCGGGATAATCCTCGGCCCCGGCGAAGGCCATCACTTCTGGGAAAACCATGTTGCCGTCATTGTTGAACCATCGAACACCGCTGACAACCCCACCTTCTTCCAATGGAATCCAGAAGGCCAGGGCTGAGGTTTCGCTCACGTTGGGCAACCCAAAAACTCCATCTGGGACGGGCAGAATTTCAGCGGCCTCTGCGGTCACGCCCAGAAGCGCCAGCACCGAAACCGTTACCAGAAGTATTGACATCCAGTTTCGCATGGTCGGTCCTCCTCGAGGCCTCGGCGGCCCCGGAAATTATCCGGAATAATGTGGAACACCATCAAAAATCGATGTTGGGAATGTCCTCGCAGGTCGGGCACTCGTCCGGGCTGGCGCCATACACCTTCGATCCGAAAACTTTGGTTCCCAGCTTGCTCTGCACACTGAAATAGAAGGTCCCATTCACGTCGCAAGGCAGTCCGGTGACTTCCAGGGCGTGACGATAGTAACCATGCCTGAATTCCGTATCTTCTCCACCGACAAAGATGTGCTGTGCGGGCTCGATGGCGCCGGCATAACCTTCGACATGGAACACAACCTGGTCATCGACGGCGGAAGCGTTATCCACTGTTTGCCAGGTGATGGTCAGAGCCACCGTCTCCGTTATCAGATCGTGCACCATGGTGCAACCCACCGTGGTGGAGACAATGCCATCCAGATCCAGATCCCAGTACTGTCCCGAGGGCAGATTCCGGTAGCAAATGGTGCTTCCCTCCCGAGTGGCCGTCTTGTTGGGCACGATCACGTCCACATCCACAGGGCCGTCGTAAGACCCCAACCCAAAGGAAAGATCCAGGTCGGACTGGCTTGCCAGACCGCTGCCTCCGTCCACGATCTTGGCCTCAACATGGTCCCAGGTGTCCAGGGCAGGGCGAACAACCACCGTCGAGCCGATGGCGTGACTGTTGCAAAGGCCGTTTGAAGAGCGGGGTTTGATGCCGATCCAGTCGGGCGAGTAAGAATCCGAGATATCCCAGAAGAACTTCATGTCGGTCAGATACCGGATGACATCCGCCAGGTAAACTTCCGTCTTGCCGTCCCTGGTGAAGTCGGCGGCGCAAAGGCCTCTCGAGGGAAGAGGGGTGATCTCACCGGAGAAGAACTGCCAGGGATACATGTGACCGTATTCGGGCAATGTACTGGTACGGGACAGGTACAGCTTGGAACCCTGCGTTCCTTCGCCGTAACGGGAGCAGACCACGTCGCACATGCCATCCAGGTCGGCGTCGAAAGCGGCGATATCCTTACTGTGTACGTGTTCTGCAGATCCCCAAAATTCCGATCCCCAGCTCTGGACCGTCAGGTCCGAGGCGATGACGTATACCCCGAAGCGGGTCACGTGGTCATAAACCAGGTCCAGCCAACCGTCGGCGTTGAAATCACCCAGTGCCGTCAATGCCCAGTCGTTGTTCAGGGTGCTGCCCACGGAGTTTGCCAGGGTCTGGTCGGCGCTCGAAAGAACATGGCCGGGCGTTCCCACATTTTCCCAGAACGTGGTCTGGTTCTGCAGGTGACTCCAGCCCTGGACCAGCAGCAGATCCAGGTCGTGATCCTGGTCGAAATCAGCCCAGTGCGCGCTGACGATTTTTTCCGAACTGGTGAACTCGACAGCATGGGCGTCGGTGGCGTCCTCGAACCCCGTACCCTGGACGTTGCGCCAGATCACCTGCATGGACGAACCAAGTTCGCGCTCTTCCCCGTACAGGACCAGCAGGTCGATCCAGCCGTCGCCGTCGAAATCGCCCCAGGCACCGTTGATGGTGTGGTTGTTGGGCAGCCCGATCCAGGTGGCGTTCAAGCCCATGGCCTGGGTCACGTCCTCGAACATCCCCGTCGACGGGTTGAAATGGAAAAGTTGGTGGCCGGTGGGGTTGGGGCAATAGAAGTCCAGGTGGCCGTCGTTGTCGAAGTCGGCGAAGAGAATGCCGGCGGATTCTTCGTTGGGTGCGTCGACATCCCAATAGTCCGAGGAATGGTCTCTTGAAAACCTCGGAATGCCCCCAAGGACATCGGAAAGAACAGCCCGGGCCGGCACAACTGACCAGCTGCCGCTGTATTCAGCAGGGGCGAAGGTAACGATGATGTCCTTCTGGTTCAGGCCGTCCAGTTCGATGGCCCCGGCGTTGACCGGGGCCAGGCCCGCGATGGAATCGCCTAGGCGTGTGGCCGCGGACACGTTTTCGTACAGGGACGAAGGTGTGGGCTCGGACCAGGCTAGGGTCGGCCAGATCAAACAAGACATCAGCACAGCGAACCCTGTCCAAGTGGTGTGAATCTGTGATTCACCCATCAGCCCCTCCAGTGCAGACAAGCGTTTGATCATACTTTTTTCAAGGAGAAATGCAGACGGTTCCTTTCCCCTTTCACGGACTTGGCATATGCATTCTCTATAGGGCTAATGGACCACAATAGAGTCTTCCTGATTGTCAACAGGGAGTCAAGATCAAAACCCGTGCAAAGCCACGGGACCTTCATGGAGCGTGGGTTTGGGGAAGGCTGAGAGGGCTCGCTCGGTGATTCCGGCATCTCCAAGTACATTCTTGAGTAAAACAACCCTCCCTACATGATCAATATCTTCGTGGACTTTTTGCCCTTGGCCGACGGCCCGGTGGCCACCGAGGCCATCACGCTTGATGGGGTGAAGGCACTGTACCGGTAACCGCCCTGACCGTTGTAATGACGGCAGCCTTCCCCCACGGGGGGGCGGCCTTTTTGTTATCGCACGACAGGCGTCAACCGAACTTGACGCTCCACCCCCCACCGTGTGACCTTATCCCCCACCATCATCTGTCCCCCCAAGTTTACAGGGAGCACCTTCATGACCACACGGCTTGTCGTCTGTCACCTTCTGTTGACGCTTTTTCTGACCACCTCCGTGGTCATGGCCGAACCCGACCAGGATCGGACCCAGCCTCGCCCTTCCCTGGAGAAGGTCGCGATTGACCCTGAGCTGATCGATGTGGGAGACGGAGACACGGTGGTCATCAACTGGGGACCCGAAGACCGGGAGCGGGTGCGCATTCTGGGTATCGACACGCCCGAGATCGCCCACCCCCGCTACGGTATGCCGTACCATCAGCCCTTCGGACTGGAGGCCACCGCCTTTGCGCAGGGGGCCTTTGCGGCCGCCGAAAGCATCACCTTGCTACGGGCCGCCGAAACCGACCCCTACGGACGCACGCTCGGCTACTTTTTCCTGAACGATCGCAACTACTCGGAGCTGGCCGTCAAGGCGGGCTACGCCGTGGAAACGGTGACCCACTACGGAGACAACGGCTTTCCTGAGATCGCCGAAGCGATTCTGGCGATCTCACGCCAGGTGGCCCCGGTGCCCTTCGAGCCGCCCTTCCAGTTTCGCCGCCGGATGCGGGAAATCGAGGACTGGGCGGAATCGGCCGCAGAAAAAGCGGCAGCCGAGAAGTAGCGCGCCGCCCTACTTCACCAGAACCATGGAACGGGTCTGGGTGAAATCTCCCGCCTTCAGGCGATAGAAGTACACGCCCGCCGCCACGGTGTGCCCTGAGCTGTCTCGCCCATCCCAGACAACGGCATGCCGTCCCGGGCCGGTGGGCTGGGCCGCCAGCAGGGTCTGGACCACCTTGCCCGCCACGTCGTGCACCACCAGGGACACCGTTTCAGGGGCCCCCAGCTCGTAGCTGATGGTGGTCGAAGGGTTGAACGGGTTGGGATAGCACGGGTGCAGGGCAAAGCCGGCCAGCTGTGACGACGGCACATCCGACGCCACATCGCGCGAGATGTCCAGGTAGTTGATGTTGAATCCCGAGCTGGTCACGGCCAATCTCATCACCTGGAGACCGGCATCCAGGGACACCGTGTTGCTGATGGTCTCCCAGGTTTGCCAGCCGGTGGTGCTGGGGACCAGCACTTCACCGGTCTTGTCCACCCCGTTGAATTCCAGGCAGAACTTGCCGCCCCCCATGACCGAGGCCACGCGGGTTTCGACGATGTACTGCCCGGCTGCCGGAACCTCCACCGTGTACTCCAGCCACTCGCCGGTGTTGACCCAGCCCAGGTTGTAGCCCCCGCCGGTGTCGGAGCAGTTCTCGATATCCACGTCCTCGTCGAGACGGTAAGCCGTGCCTGTGTTGCCCGCGTCGATGTCCCGGTAGGCCACGCCAGGCCCGCCCTCATCGAAGTCCTCGGCCTGAATGATGGTGGGCAACACAAAGGGACTGCCCAGGAATGGCCCCTGGCCACAGCCTGTCCCCACGGTCAAATCCACCGTGTCACTGGCAAGGCCACCCAGGTTGTCGATGGCCCGCGCAATGACCGCATAGCACCCATCAGTCACATCCGTCCAGGTGAAGGTGTAAGGCGCCGTGGTGTCTTCACCCAGCAAAGTGGTGCCGTTGTAGAACTCCACCTTGTCGATGGACTCA
>JAZBOO010000226.1:0-3764 GCA_036351155.1 Candidatus Krumholzibacteriia bacterium
AAACCCAGGGGTTTCCTCTATTATATGTCACTCGGACAAAAACCGTCAACGGGGCCCCCGGTGCAAGGCGGATGGCCACCGTTTTGCTGATCGTCAAATTCAATCCGTGTCCCAGGTGAAGCCATCCCTGCTCTGGGGCAATCGCCACTGCAGATCCGCCGCGGTGGGGATCTGAGGATAGCGGATGGACAGCCGATATCCCTGAAACTGGCTGGCCTTGAGGGCAGTCAGGCGGAACACGTGTTCCATCAGGGCCGCATACCTGGGGTAGTGGGCCGAGGCGCTGCCGCTGAGGCCCGGGCCCAGTCGCAAGACCCGGTTGGACAGGGGCAACTGCCGGACCGAATCGTTTTCCGGATCAATGCCCCGGGGGGCGGTCAACCTGTCCAGCAGGGTGCACTCGGGCGGCCCGGACATGGGCAGGCTTTTATCGATATAGACATCGAACAGCATATTTTCCAGGGGCGTGACCAGGTCAAACATTGCTCCCATGAATTCGTTTTTTTCGGGGACGCTGTACACCGGTTGCCACTTGACCAGGCGGTCGGCGATCACACAGGTCAGCAGACCGGCGTTTCCGATGGGACCTTCACAGAGGTCGAACCGCCGCCCGTAATCTCTCTTGACCGACCGCATGGCGGGCAAAGGGTCTGAGCAGAAGGCGGGCAGGATGGGCACCGCACCGGGATCGTCGCTCACCGGTTCGATGGGAATCCCGGTCCCGGGGCGCAGCGTGCCGTCGTCATGGTAGCCGTGCATGCGATACAGGGGCCAGGGCACCGAGCGCAGCCGCCGGAAATCCACCATGCCGAACACGCGGATGGCATCCACGAAGTGCGGGTCCTCGGCATTGGGGGCGAAGATCACCGTCTTGAAGGACAGCCGGCACTGCACGCCCCACAGGCTGCTGTTGCTCAGGAAGGCCAGCTTGCGGGTGCTTTCCTGGCGCTGGGTCACATCCTCGAAGCCCAGCCCGGTCAACAGCAGGGAAAAGGATTGCCGATCGCCGGCGGAGACGGTGATGACTTCCTCGAACTTGTCGATGGCCAGCCGGGCTTGAATCACCAGGTGCTCGGGAGCGCCCTTGGCCTCGCAGGCGTCGCAGATCTTCTCGAACTTGACCCGGTCCATGACCTCGCTGCCGGCGGTCAAGATGTCCTCGGCGTTGATGAAGCGCGAGACGGGCCACACATAATTGTTGCTCAGGTCGAGGCGGCGGGCGGTGTCGCGGGTCTTGGAGGGATCGGCCCCCACCGAGGCAATCAATTCGGTCAGGGTTTCCCGGACCAGAAACAGAACGCCCAGGATGGCGTCTGGTGATCCGTAGAGCTCATTTTCCACTTCAGGTGCCAGTACGGGCTTGTTATGCAAGATAGCCTCTTTGATTATTATCCGGTGGTTTGGGCGTTTTTTTCCCCGAGTCATAATGTTACCTGCTCATTCGAGTGATGTCTACAAATTGTTTAAAAAACACTTTACAAATAATAACAGGTGGGCAATATTCAAATTTCAAGGCCCAAACAGCCTGGGGAAGTCATTTTTCACCACTTTATTCCTGGATTGGGGAGAACATGAGAAAAGGGTCATTGTTAATCGCCCTGTGCGCCCTGCTCGTCGCTTCGGTGGCCTGGGCTGCACCCATCGAAAAGCCTGCGCTGAACCAGCAGATGAACGACAAAGGCGTGTACCTGGGCAACATGGGATCTCGCCTGACCCTGGTTGAAGAGGGTTTTGAAGCGGCCGTGCCTCCCGCCGGCTGGACCATCATGACCAGCGGCAATAGCTACACCTGGATGTCCAGTGGCAACGCCAACTCCGGCAGTGCCTCTGCCTACGTCCCTTACGGGCCCACGGGCGCCTTCCAGGACGAATGGCTGGTCACCCCGGCCCTGGACGCCAGCAGCCTGACCACCATGACTCTCGAGTTCGCCGAGAACGAGGCGTACTGGGCGGACTGGGGTCTGGAACACAACATCATGGTCTCGACCACCGTGGCGGATGACCCCGCGGCCTTCACCGAAGTGGTCAGCTGGACTCCCAACAACCATACGATCAATGGTTGGACCGCGGTCACCGTCGATCTGAGTGCCTACGCCGGAATGAGCAATGTCTACGTGGCCTTCCGCTACCAGGGCGACTATGCCGACAACTGGTACGTCGACGACGTCCGCATTTTCGAGCCCTTCCCTCATGACGTCCAGGTCAGTGGTCTGACCCCCACCTGGGAAGTCGTCAACCCCGGGACCGGCTTCATGCCTTCGGTCACCGTGGAAAACGTGGGCCAGAACATGGAGTCCTTCCCCGTCAATCTGATGATCTCCCACAACGACGTGGTCGTGGTGGATGAAACCCTGAACGTGGCTGACCTGGCCGTGGGCGCCTCGGCCACCGTCGACTTCAGCGAATTCGTGACCGTGCCTGGCTACTATGTCCTGACGGCCACCACGTTGCTGGACACCGACATGGACACCGGCAATGACACCGGCGCCGGCCTGGTCAACTGCTGGACCGAGGAGCGCACGCCCTTCGGCATCCTGTACACCGAGTGGGGCTGTGGCCCCTGTGTGGCCGCCAACCAGGCCCTCGACGCCTGGTACCCCACCCAGGGCAACGACGTGACCCTGATGCGTGTGCACGTGTGGTGGCCTGCCGGGACCGACCCCATCTACCACGCCAACGAGGCCGATGCCGAGTACCTGCACGGCATGACGCCGACCACCGTCAACAGTGTGCCCACCCCGTACCTGGACAACGTCCTGGACGTCTGGACCCTGGATTTTGGCACCTGGGACGAGGGCATCGCCCTGGCTTATGGTATGAGTGCGGAAATGCCGGCTCCCATGGGTCTGGACCTGGGCTACAATGTCGAGACCGGCAATGTCGAGGTGATCACCAACGT
Source organism: Candidatus Krumholzibacteriia bacterium (assembly GCA_036351155.1). Taxonomy (GTDB): domain Bacteria; phylum Krumholzibacteriota; class Krumholzibacteriia; order LZORAL124-64-63; family LZORAL124-64-63; genus LZORAL124-64-63. Next base: position 2,900 of record JAZBOO010000226.1, read on the forward strand.
TGTGAATGAGCTGAGCCCCAGTGGCAACTATCGCCTGTACGTGGCCATCACCGAGGACGGCATTGAGGCTCTGGGTCCCAACGGTGAGCCCGTGCACAACCAGGCTTTCCGTCAGCTGTATCCCGGACCCGAGGGCATGGCCATCGACACCAACGGCCTGAATGTCTACGAGGTGCCTGTGGCTCTGGATCCCACCTGGGTCTACGAGAACCTGCGCGCCGTGGCCTGGGTCCAGGAAATTCCCGGTGGCATCGTGCTGAACGCCGGTACCGTGTTCCTGACCGAAGGTGTGGTCTCGATCGACAACGACTACGTCGACAACGACATCCAGGAAGACAATACACCCACCCTGGCGACCCGTGTGACGGGCGCCCATCCCAACCCCTTCAACCCCATGACCACCGTGAAGTTCAGCGTGGCGCGCACCCAGCACGTCACCCTGGCGGTTTACAACATGAATGGTCAGCGGGTGGCCACCCTGGCCAGCGGCACCTATGAAGCCGGCGAGCATCCCATTCAGTGGAACGGGACCGATGCCAGCGGACGCGGTGTCAGCAGCGGAAGCTACATCGTCCACATGCAAAGTGAGGACGGTGTGTCGGCCAGCAAGATCATGCTGGTGCGCTGATTCGTGGTGAGAGGACAGGGCCCCGGACTTCGGTCCGGGGTCCTGTTTTTTAAGGAGGGCCTAAAATAATACGATTTCTGTATGATTTTTTTAACGTTTAAAAAACACCAAAATGTAAAAAGTAGTTGCCGGTTTGTGTCAGATTCTGTGAATTTTTCGAAAATCAACATTCATCCCATGACACACTTGTGGTATTCTTGCTGATGGTGCGGTGGGGAGCCCGTGCCCGCTCAACGC
>JAZBOO010000227.1:0-9384 GCA_036351155.1 Candidatus Krumholzibacteriia bacterium
CAGCGAGATGAAGCTCTTGGGGTGCTTGGCCGCCTGGAAGATCTGGGCCGCGTTGTCAATGCCCACGATCTTGTCGAGGGGCGCATGCATGATCATCAGGGAGCGCCGCAACCGGCCAATTTTTTCAGCCAGGGAATGCTCCTCGAGGTCTTCCAGAAAATCGTTGGTGATGGTGAACGTGCGGCCGGCCAGATTCACCTTTGCGCTGCCCTCGCTGGCGATCTCCTCCACCGATCCTTCCAGCAATCGCGTCACATGCTCGGGTTCCGACGGGGCCGCGATGGTGACCACACCCTTGACCTCGGGTATGTCCTCGGCGGCTGCCAGCACGGCGGCTCCACCCAGGCTGTGCCCGATCAGCAGGGCCGGAGCCTCGTACTGATCGCGCAGGGCACCAGCCGCGGCGACCAGATCGCTGACATTCGAGGAAAAATGTGTGTTGGCGAAATCGCCATCGCTGTTGCCCAGCCCGGTGAAGTCGAAGCGCAGCACGGCGATCCCGTGCTGGGCCAGAGCCCGGGCAATACGGGAAGCGGCGGCGATATCCTTGCCGCAGGTGAAGCAGTGGGCAAACACGGCATACCCGCGCAGTTTCTCGCGCGGGGATTCCAGCGCGCCATCCAGGGTCAAACCCTCGGCGTTGGTGAAGGTGAAGCGGGTGCGCCCGGCCGGTGGGCCCGCGGCCTGCCCAATGAGGGAAGCAATTTTTGATCCGGCGTCCAGCGCCTCGATCCAGGCCGCGGGGATGGCATCGCGCCCGTCACGCCCGCCCAGGATGGCGCCCAGCAGCAGACCACGCGCCGCCGAGTCGCCGCCGGCCATGGCGTTTTCGATCAAGGCTTCTTCCAGGGAGTGCCCGAACTTGAACAGCAGGTACAGGGTGGCCGACACGGCGCCGGGGATGTGGCAATGCGCCCCCAGATCGGCCACCACCTGCGCGGGGTCCTCGTCTTGCAAGCGGGCCTGGGCCTCGGCGATCCAGCCGTCGATCTGCGCCGGGTCGGCGGCCTGTCCACGTGCCGCAGCGATGGCCTTGTCCACGGGATGGCCGTGCACGACCGCGAACAGCACGCGCGCAAAGAAATCACTGGCCTCGGCCTGGACGTCCGCGCCATGGGTCAGCAGGGTTTGTTCGCGGGCGGCCGTCACGAAGTCGGACTCCGGGCCATCGCCTAGCGCCAGGAGCAGGGGGGCCATGCGGGCGCACCCGGACAGATCATCGCTGCCGGATTGCCCTTCTTTCAGGGTGGCCTTGGTGGCCTTGTCAATGTACCCGTCGTAGCCGTCCCACATCTTCTTCCAGCGCTGGGAGAAGTCGGTGCGGGACCAGCGCCCGGCCTCGTGCACCGATTGCAGCAGAACCAGCATCTGGTCGCCGTAATGGGTAAACTGCCCCGCGGTGCGGTGGGGATGGTACTTGTCCGCGCCCTTGATCGGAGCAATGGGTCCGGTCAGGCGCCCGGCTTTCCGCGCGATGTGGCGGGCATTGTAAACCCAGTGGACGCCCAGGCTGAGCGAGTCAGCTACGAAGGCGCCCCAGATGGCTCCGGCGATGCGATCGGACAGTTTCATGCGCAAATCCCTCCCGTCAGAAGTGAACAAACAGGATACGAAGATTCTCTTTCGGCGCGAGCCCAGGGAGTCCCCGCCCAAACCACAACTTGCCAGAAGTAAAAATGAATGCTATTATTGAAAATAACATAGCAAGACCAGAACGAGTCGACCCGTTGTTGGGTCGTCAAAAAAGCGGTGACGATTTCTAGCCTGTAACTCGGCCTCCGGTACCCCTGGAACATCCGGGCACATGCACATGGACTCCCGATTAACCTGAAAGAAACACACATGAATTTTGCCGACCTCGGGCTCAGTCAGCCCGTCCTGCGCGGTCTAGCTGATTGCGGCTACACCACGCCCACTCCCATTCAAAGCGAATCCATTCCCATCGTGCAGGCCGGTCATGACCTGATCGCCTGCGCCCAGACCGGCACCGGGAAAACGGCGGCCTTCATGCTGCCGATCATCGACGACATTGCCGGCCGGGACTCGGCCGAAGGCGACATGCCGCTGGCTCTGGTCCTGACGCCCACGCGTGAACTGGCCCAGCAGATCGACGAGAACATCCAGGCCTACGGCAAGTACGTGGGCACCCGGACCTGCGTGGTGGTGGGCGGCGTGTCCTCGGGCCGCCAGATCGATCGGCTGCGCAAGGGGGCGGACATCGTCATCGCCACACCCGGCCGCCTGATCGACCTGATGGAGCAGGGTGAGATGATCATGGACGACATCGACTTTTTGATCCTGGACGAGGCCGACCGCATGCTGGACATGGGATTCATCCATGATGTCCGGTGGATTGCCGAGCAGGTGCCCACCCCGCGGCAGACCCTGCTTTTCTCGGCCACCATTTCGCCGGGCGTACGTAGCCTGGCGTCGTCCATGCAGACCGAACCCAAGAGCGTCTCGGTGGCCCCGCCGGCCACGGTGGCCGACAACATCGACCAGCAGGTCATGTTCGTGGAGAAGGCGGACAAGATCCAGCTGCTGACCGAGCTGCTGAAGAACAAGGAAACCGACCGGGCCCTGGTGTTCACCGCCACCAAGAATGCGGCCACCCGGGTGGCCCGCCAGCTGGAGCAGAAAGGTGTCAGCGCCGACGCCATCCACTCCAACAAGACCCAGAGCCAGCGCATGAAGTCCCTCGAGAACTTCACCAAGGGCAAGGTTCAGGTGCTGGTGGCCACGGACATTGTGGCGCGGGGCATCGACGTGGAAGGCATCAGCCACGTGATCAACTACGATCTGCCCAAGGATGCGGAAAACTACGTGCACCGGATCGGCCGGACGGCTCGGGCCGGAAAGGCCGGCATTGCGGTTTCGCTGTGTGGTGTGGAGGACGTGTCCAGCCTGCGCGGTGTGCAACGCATGGTCAAGGAGCCGCTGTCGGTTCAGGATGATCACCAGTGGCACTCGCCCATGGTGGCGGCCTGTCTGACCGCCTCGGCGCTCAAGACCAAGACCCGTAGCCGCGGGCCCCGCTTCGGCTGATCCTCACGGGGCCCCCGATATAATAACTGACGATCAAGGGCAGGGTTTTACCCCTGCCCTTTTGGTTGCAGTTGCTCCAGCCACCGGTAAAGGGTGATGCGCGAGATGCCGAGGTGGCGCGCCACCTTGCTCTTGTTGCCGTCGGCCCGTTCGATCAGGGCCATCAGCGCCGACCAGGTCATTCCCGAGGGATGGGACCCGTTGTCCTGGGGAGCTTCCAGGGTAGCCGCGGCTCGGGCCCGGGGCTTGTCGGGCTGGTCGCTGAATTCCAGCGTGGACCGGACCGGTCCCTCGACCCGGCGCAGGACCACCGGCTGACCCAGGTTGCGATTCATCCACGCCTGCTGGGCCACCGCCTCGACCTCCGAGACATTGCCCGGCCACTGGTGCAGGGCCATGGCCTCGAGGGCCTGGAAATCGAACAGGGACCGGGCCTTCAAGCTGGAACCTTCCAGCCTGGCCAGGAAATGCTCGAGCAGAGGAATGAGATCCTCGGTGCGCTGGCGCAACGGAGGCACCGGCACCGACATCAGACGCAACCGGAAGTGCAGGTTGGCCCGGAACCGGCCCTGGGCCACCAGTGCACCCAGGTCTTCCCGGGTCGTCGCGATGACCCGGACGTTGCAACGCCGGTCGCGCGCATCGCCCTCGGCCCGGTACACCTGCTCCTGGAACAGCCGCATGAACTTGTCCTGCAGCTGGCGGGGCAGATCCTCGATGCCGCACAGCAGCAAGGTGCCGCCCTCGGCCTGGGCCAGCAATCCGGGCAGCAATTCAGGCCTTCCCTCGCGATTGACCAGCTGGCCAAACAGCTCGCGGGCCAGGACCGAAGCCGACGATGCCGAACACGAGGCCCGGATGAACGGCTTGCTTCCGCGCGCGCTGATCTCGTGGATGCGGCGGGCCAGCAATTCCTTGCCGGTCCCACTTTCTCCGTAGATCAACACCGGGTTGTCGTAACAGGCGAAGCCATCGCAACGCCGCAGCACATCCTGCATGGCCGTGGATGTGGCGATGATGCGGGTGGAAGGGGCCCGTCTGAGCGAGAACACGCTGGGGCGGGTGGCCGTTTCGGTACCGGAGAACTTGCGGCGAGCCAGGGCCGACACCAGATCGTCGATCTCGGCAGCCAGCGGTCCGGGAGCCAGCTCGGCGGCGTTCTGCTGAGCGGTCAGGGCGGTGTGCCAGGCCTCTTCCAGCAGGCGACTTGAACTGGAACCGGCATTGCCGGTGTCGATCTGCCGGGTCAACACCAGGGCCAGGTGGTGGCGAGCCAGCATGGTCTCGTGCCGGGCACCCAGGGCGTCCAGAGCCTCCAGGGCATTGCGCAGGTGATCCACCGCCTGCTTCCAGCGCCCCAGGTTGGAGGCGTTGAGACCCAGGCAGCGCAAGGTGACGGCGGTTTCGAACCGGTCGCCCACCTCGCGGCAAAGCAGCAGGGCATCGTTGAGCACATGGAGGGCCTCCTCGTGGCGCCCTTCCAGGTCCAGACACTCACCATCGCGCCTCAGCAACTCCATGACGATGTCGCCACGGGGCGCCAGACGACGGGCAGCCTCCAGTCCCCGCTCGTAATAGCGTCGGGCTTCACGAGGCTGGGCTTCGTCGCGAAAAACATCGCCCAGAAATTCCAGCGCCAGCGCTTCCTCGCGCAGCAATCCCGTTTCCGTGGCCAGGGCGTAGGCTTCCAGCAGGGTCTTGCGACCCTCATCCCACCGACCCTGCAAGCGGTAAACATTGCCCAGGGCCAGTTGGGCCCGGCACATCATGTCCGGCTGTTCCGGAACCAGGGCCATCTCGTTTTCCAGATGGTCCACAGCGCGGTCGTATTGCCCTTGCTTGTAGCAGACGATCGCCAGGTTCTGGTGGTTCTGGGCGATCCGCAAGGGGTTGCCCAGGCCGGCGTTGATCTGCAGACTCTTGTCGAACCATCGCCGCGCCTCGCACAGCTTGCCCAGGGACAGGAAGGTCCAGCCCAGGAAGTTGGAGGCCACGGCTTCGCGTCCGGGTTCCTGGAGGAATCCGAAAGCACTGGCGGCAAACTCCACGTGGGAGATGGCATCGTCGATCTGGCCCTGCCAGCGCAGTGAGGCCCCCAGCAGCAGGCGCAGCTCGGCCTGCTCCAGTCCAGGAGGTCCCGCAGCGGTGGACAGCATTTCCTCGGCACGATCCTGGACCAGATCATACTCCTCCTCGAACAGGAGAATGTTCATTTCCAGGATGGAGGCGCCGCGGTCCAGGCGGCCGATGTAGCCGCGCTTCCGGGCCATCTCGAGCCACTGCCGACACTCGGCAAATCGCTTGGTTTCGATATGGCACCAGGCCTTCAGCAGGGCCGGGTCTCGCAGCAGACCCGGGGCGTCACCGGCGGCGCCGTGGGGGCTGCCGTCGGCCTGGAAGATCTCTTTCAAGAGTCGCTGCGCGGCGGCAATGTTGCCGTGCAGATAGTGCTGCCTGGCCTCGCCATATTGCCGCTGCACCATCTGGTGCGGACCGCGACGTTTGCCGATCACTGCGGCAGGAATGGGTCCCGATTCAAGGGGCTGGGGCATCTGCTCAGGGCGCATGGTGCCACCTCCCCTGGCCGGGCAGTCCGTCCGGTTGCGGCAAGAAGACCGGAACCAGCCAGCCCCCGAATTTGCCGGGAGGGCCGTAGAACAGCAGGGTGGCCGTGGATGGGTATCGTCCGTTGCGTGTCGTCCCCGGGTGCTCATTCCACGCGGAACCGGCCACGCTGCTGATGAGCAGGGCGGGATCGAAATGGATGATCTTGGGGGAGGGGCTGAGGACGCCGTCTCCGGGATCCCCTTCGGTGCTTTCCATGGCGATCAAAATATTTCGCGCCTGAGAAACCGTGGGGAAGCCCAGCAGGTGGACAACGAGCAACAAAGAAAAAACGATGCACAAGCCCCGAGGTCGGGAATGGGCTTTCAATGCCATGAATGGCTCCAGGAGGTTGTGGGGTGATCCTGGTTTCAAACCGGATCGACTCCGGAAACTGGATTCCGGTGACGATTCTGATTCACCCGAGTTCCCTCCCTGGAACCCGATACGCTCCGGACGATTTCCGGGCGAGCAGGCACACTAGCATTTTCGAGGAGAGAGGGTCAAGATAATTTTTCCTTTAATATCAATAATGAATATTTGAGCGCTTTTTCATCCCCGATCCGGGGTTTGAATTTGAACATTAGTTATTTCGGTGTCACATGACAGGTGTAACATTGGCCCAGGAGATGTGGGAAGGTGTAACACCGGAGGCCGTGAAACATAAGGATTTCTTTGGGTCGTGTGACACCTGGGCCAAAGTTTTTGGCGTTGACCCTGATCATTCAATAAACGCGAGGGGCGCGCGCTTTCTGCACTTGAACAGGCGATTTCATCCGTTTTTCAGGGACGTGAACCGGGGCTGCAGGGGCGCCGGGAGGGTTCCGGGCGAGGTTAATCCGAGCAATGATCTGGGTTTTTTCCAAAAACCCCCTTGATCGATCCGATTTTTAAGGAAATCCGGAACTTCAACGACTATATTTTTTTGACAGCAAGCTGATGGGCAACGCTTTTCGCCCCGCGTCCACCGCTTCGTTTTTCCCACGAGGGCACCAGCCCGGATGGTCATTGTGAGCAACTTCTTCAAGAATCCCGTGATTGCTTTTTTCTCCTCCATGAAACTCGGTGCTGTCCTCCTCCTGTTGGTGGCCGTAGCCAGCGGAGTGGGGACCTTCATCGAATCCTTCTACGGAGGACGCGACGCCGCTTACGATCAGGTGTACGCCGCCCGCTGGTTCGAGGTGGCCCTGGGCCTCATCACCCTGAACCTGCTGCTGATCTTTTTCAAGCGGATGCCCTATTCGCCGCGGCAGTCAGGGTCGGCCCTCATCCATCTGTCCATCGTGGTTATTCTGATCGCCTCGGGCATTACCCGCTACTTCGGGTACGAGGGAATCATCAGCATCCGGGAAGGCCAGAGCGCCGATTTCTACTTCACGGACAAGCCTCATGTGCAGCTGACCACCGGCGGGCAAACGGCATCCTACCCGGTGCGTCTCTACAAGGAAGGCCAGACCATTTCGGGCAAGTCGGTTCAGGTTGCCGGGGAAACCTACACCCTGGGCGTGAGCGAATTCTGGCCCAACTTCACCGAGATCTACCAGGAAGGTGAAGGTGGGCCTCCGGGCATGCAGTACGGTGTGCGGACCCAGGGCGAAATCGTCAACGAGATGCTCCTGCAGGGGGACCGGAAGGACATCGGCAAGGCCCGGGCCTGGTATCGGCCCGACGGTTTCTCCGGCGAAATGTCCCAGTCCCGCTTCGGTGACCTGAAGATCCGGGTCGACGGCCAGTCCTGCACCATCCCGGTGGGTCTGCCCGATGGCACGCGCCACACCTGCGGCGGTTACACGTTCGAGGTCATTGAATTTCAGACCGCCTTCAAGGTGGGGGGCGAGTCCACCGATCGTGGCCCGCTCAGCAATCCCATGGTCAAGGTGGCGGTGACCGGTCCTGATGGCACCACCGGTGAAAAGATCCTGTTCGCCTTCCATCCCGATTTTTCCATGGGCCACAGTGGCGGCGAAGAAGACTTCACCGAGCTGAACCTGCTGTATTCGCTCAACAACGGCATCGAGTTTGCCCAGGGTGGATCCACCGGATTGCAAGGGCGCGCGTCATTCAACCTTTCGACCATGGACATGGATGCGGGCGACCAGGGCGAGATCGCTCCGGGCGAGGTTTTCGACGTGCAGCCCCGCCTGCTCTACGTGAACGATGAAGCGGAATTCAGCTTCATTCCCACCCGCATCATGGACTCGGTGGTGCTGAAGCCCGCCAACAGCCAGAACCCCAACCTGCGCTCGGGGGCCCGGGTGACGGTGACGGACAGCCAGGGCAACCAGGCCGAGGCTGTCTGCATCAAGGGCGAGCCCGGCAAGACGGTCACGGTGGGCGACCAGCAGGTCAAGCTGGCCTTCGGTGCGCGGGTGCGTGCCTTGCCCTACACCCTGCACCTCGATGAATTTGTCCTGGAAACGTATCCCGGGAGCGACAACCCGGCGACCTACGAGAGCTATGTGTCGCTGACCGATCCCGGCAAGGGCATCGAAAACGAGAAGGTTCACATCTACATGAACAATCCGTTGACCCACCGCGGGAGCAAGCACTTCCAGTCCTCGTACGACCCCGACCGCAAGGGCACGGTCCTGAGCATGAATCACGATCCGGGCAAGATCCCGACCTACATCGGCTACGCCATGATCAGCCTCGGGTTCATTCTCGTGTTCCTGCAGAACCTGATTTTCCCCCGTCACAAGAACGACCGCTCCCTGCGGGACAACACGGCGGCGGCGGCCTTCCTGGGTCTGGTGTTGGTGGCCGGCGGCGGCACGGCTCAGGCTCAGACCAATGATACCCATGCCGATCACAACCACGATCTGCAGGCCAGCGGTTTCACCGTCCTGAGCGATCCCGCCCGGGAAGAGGCCAGCCGCCTGATCATCCAGGACTACCGCGGCCGCATGAAGCCGCTGGACACCCTGGCGCGCGAGTTCGTCATGAAGGTGGCCAAGAAGACCAAGTTCCAGGACCGCGAGCCGGTGGACATGTACCTGAACTGGGTGGCCAATCCCAGCCAGTGGTGGGATCAACCTTGCATCGCGGTGCGCTATGGTGGACTCAAGGAGTTCCTGGGCGTGGACAGTTCGGTCAAGCACGTGAGTCCGGCCAGCCTGTTCGAAAACGGTCAGTATCGCCTGGCCGATGCCGTGGAGGCGGCCCACCGCACCCCCGACCGGGAGCGCAGCAAGACCCAGCGCAAGCTCATCAGCTTCGACGAGCGTTTCAACCTGCTGTACATGACCTTCCGGGGCACCACCCTGCGCATGTATCCGGTGCCGGGTGATGACAACAACACCTGGATGGAAATCGGCGAGGTCACACCCAGGCTGAACAGCCAGCAGGCCACTCAGTACAAGGCGGCATTCGACGACCTGATGGCGGGATTGCGCTCGGGCAACAACAGCCAGATCCGGCAGGGTCTGCAGGAGACCGCTGCCTTGCAGCAGCAGTTCGGCAGCGAGGTCCTGCCCGGCAAGGCCAAGCTGGAATCCGAGCTTTTCTACAATCGGTCCCATCTGTTCAGCTGGATGATGGTGCCCTTGCTGGGCTGCTTCGTGGTCTTCATGGGGCTGTTCCTGTGGAACCTGTTCCGCAATCAGGGCGCCAGGTTCTCCTTCCGCAATCCTATCTACAGCCTGGCGGTGGCGGTTTACACGTTGTCCTTTGCCGGGATGATCACGGCCTACACCCTGCGCTGGATCGCCTCGGGCCGAGCTCCCTTGAGCAACGGTC
>JAZBOO010000228.1:0-5220 GCA_036351155.1 Candidatus Krumholzibacteriia bacterium
CTCGACCGTGGACGATTTGCCCGGCGCAAGGGGCCTGGCCTTGACGGTGTTTCCCAATCCGTTCAACCCCGAGACCAGGGTGGCGTTCGAGCTACCCCGGGGCGGGTACGTGAATCTGGCGGTGTATGATCTGACGGGTCGGCTGGTGCGCAAGCTGGCTGATGGCCTTTTCGTGGCCGGACGACATGAGATGACCTGGAACGGCCGCAACAGCCAGGGCCTGCACGCGGGTTCCGGGGTCTATTTGATGCGGCTAGTGACGCCAGATGGGGCGACCAGCATGCGGGCGACCTTGCTGAAGTGACGGCGGCTCCTGGGTGTGAATCGGACCGCTCCGGCGTCAAAGACGCAGCCAGGCAGGACGGTTTTTGAAGACCATGGGCAACCCACTGTGGGGATGCTTGAAATCCAGCAACCCCGAATGCAACCGCAGTTGCCCCGGGGCGGTCCCGGTTCCATAGAGCCGGTCCCCCACAATGGGGAAGCCCAGACCCCGTTCATGGGCGGCATGCAGACGCAGCTGATGCGTGCGCCCGGTCCTGGGTTCAAATTCCACCACGGTCTGACCGTCCTGCAGGCCGAGGTTCCGCCAGTGGGTAATTCCGGTTTTGCCCTGAACCGGATCATGAACCTGAAAAGGACGGTTGTCCGGGTCCAATCGGAAGGCCAGTTCAATGGTGCCGGAATCTTCGGCCACCACCCCTTCAATCAGCGCGTAGTAGAGCTTGCGGACTTCGTGCTCCTGAAACTGAAGGCAAAGGCGGCGCTGCCCCTCGGGCTGGAGAGCCAGCAACTGAAGGCCGGAAGTGTCCATGTCCAGCCGGTGCACGGAGGGCTGCTCCATGCAGTGGGGCATCATTTTCCGGAGCCTGTTGACCACACAATCCTGCATGTCCGGGCCCCGGCCGGGGACCGAAAGCAACCCGCTGGGTTTGTTGACCACCACGATGTGTGCATCCTGATGGATGATGTCCAGCAGGCTCATGAAGCCACCCCGCACAGCATGAATCCCAGAATGGGGGCGCATTTGCTATCGCAGCTGGCATAGAAACGGCCGTGCTGCTTGGTGCCCGACTTGCTGGCCCGACCCCAGAAAAACTCAACCAATCCGCGCGGCCGCACCCTCAGAGCCAGGGCCTGATTCAGGAGCTTCGGCGCACAGCAATCGCCCGCTCCGGTGGGTGGGCCCAGGCGGTCGGTGAAGAAGTCGGTCAAGGGGGCTTCCTCGCCCCGTGCATTCCGCAGGCGATACAATCCGTGCAGATCTTTCATCACCTGGCGGGACACTTCCTTGCGCTGGGTCCTGAGCTCCAAGCGCTCCTCGCTGTCGGAGGCGAGGCCTTCCATCTGCCGTCCGAGATCCTTGATGAGGTCATCGGCGGGATCCATGATGCGGTGAAAGTCGTCCACGTTGAACAAGGGAGGAGCCCAGCCATCAGCCAGCCAGACACCGTTGAACTGACCGGAAAAAGCCTTGAGGATGACGGAGCGGCCCTGGGAATTTTCACCTTCGAGCATGCCGAACATCTGGCCTCTGGCCTCAGCAAAGAGCGGGGCTGTGGACCAGGGATTTTTCTTGGCATCGAAGGCACTATTCGGAGCGATGGTTTGGCGCTTTGTCAGCTCTTCCATCAATTCTCTGGCCGGATTCAGAGCTGCACCGGTTCCCAGTTGATGCTCGCATCCACAACGAGCACACCAGCCTCGGGCGGTGATGAGGGAAGGGCTGAATTCCGAGGTCATCAATTTGTGTCCGGTCGGTTTCAGATGGGGGGCACTGGGCCAAAAATAGTCATGGATCAGAGAGCGTCAACTGCTCGCGCACTCAGGGGTTTTTAGAAATCACGGAAATAAATGTCAATTTGTCTTGTTTTTGGGGATGATTTTCGGTCCTCCTCCATACTTTTGTCATTTCGCCCCCCTATAATCATATCAATTCAGAGGGTATTTCGGTTTCATTGCTTGGGGAGAACCATGATTGAAAAGATTTCGCGCCAGAATCCAGCTTCAATCACCATCCTCATTTTGGTCCTGACCGTGGCCATGATACCAGACTTTTCCCTGGCCCAGTGGACCCGCCTCGGCGGCCCCACCCCCCCGCCCGTTTCCCATTTCCTCGAGCACGGAGGAAAGCTCTTCATGGGCACGAACTTCGCCGACCAGGGCGATGTCTTCGTCTCCGAGGACAACGGTCAGACCTGGTCCGATCTCGGCAAGCCGAACGGTGGAGTCAGTGAAATGATTTCCCACGAGGGCATTCTCTTCATGGCCGGTTACTTCTCCGGATTGCATCTGTCCCATGACAACGGCCAAACCTGGCAGCCAGGTGGAAGCATGGCTGCTTCAACCGTGGAAACCCTGATCCCCCTGGACGGCCAAAGCTACCTGGCAGGCCTGGATGATTTCTTCCCCCGCTACATGCAACGTTCCGATGATGGATGCCAGACCTGGACCGAAGTGACCACCGGTCCCCAGCTGCGCTGCTATGATCTGATCGAAGTGTCGGGCGTCCTGCTGGCCGGAGGCGAAGACTCCGGCGTCTGGCGCTCAACCGATGGAGGGGTGCAGTGGACCCAGGCTTCGGTGGGATTGCCTGAAGCCCTTGATGTGCACGCCTTTGAAACCAGGGGCAATGAGGTCTATCTGGCCGGAGAAAGTTTTTCAGCGAGCCTGAGCGTTTATCGTTCCGATGATCTGGGAATGACCTGGAACCTGGTGAGTGTCGATCTGCCACCCTGGGCTCCCCAATTCATTCATCAGCTGGAATTCATCGGGTCGAATCTTTATCTGACCATCAACAACACCGCGGGTGCGCGCGGGCTGTATCGATCCAGCAACAACGGGATCAACTGGAGTTACCTGACCGAAAGCGTTCCGGGGGACCCAAGTGCTCAGGCCTTTATCGAGGTCGATGGCGATTTGCTGGTCGGGACCATGGACGGGGTTTTTCGCAGCGATGACCAGGGACTGACCTGGACAGCATCCTGGCAGGGAGCCGCGGGCATCTGTGGCGGCCAGACGGCCCATTGGTCAGAGGGTCGGCTTCTGGCCGGCAACGATTTTGGCAGTAAATCCGAAGGCGGATTGCAGATCAGTTCCGATTTTGGCGAATACTGGTTTCCGGCCGAAGGGCCGGTTGAAAATTCAACAGTGATGGATTTTCTGGATACTGACCACGGCCTTTATGTCTCCCTCTACGGAATGGTCCGCGGGGTGGCCGTCTCTCACGATGGCGGTCTGACCTTCGATGCTCCCGGGTCGGGTATGGGATTCGCTGAAGTTCTCAACGTGCTGTGCGAAACCTCGGAATCGATGCTGGTCGCCTCTTATGATGGGTTGTGGCGATCCGTGGACCAGGGCCAAAGCTGGACTCTGGCCAGCAATCCCGGCCATATCTATGCCCTGGCCTATTTCGACGGATGGCTGTACGCGGGATTGTACCCCGGCGGAGTGGTGCGTTCCGATGACGATGGTTTGACCTGGACCTCATTCAGCAACGGCATCGGCGCAGGCATCTTCATCAATGATCTGGAAGTCCATGAGGGTCAGTTGTATGTGGCGCTGAACGGCGATAGCATCTTGCGCCTGAATGGCTCGGTGTGGGAAGAGGTGGGCTTTTCGGGTGGACGGCCCTACGATTTGCTGAGCATCGAGGGCGGCCTGGCCGTTTGCACCGCCTCCGATGGTGTCTGGTTCAGCACCACCGGCGATGTTTGGTCCCTCGTCAGCGGGGATCAGGACATGGGGATCATCGAAGGTCTGGCCGTGACCCCGGACCACCTGGTGGCCATCAGCCGGAACCGCGGATTCTGGACGATGCCTTTGTCCGAACTGCCCATCGTTTCAGCAGTGGAAACCGAGGTTCCTGCGGGGCGTGGTCTTGCCCTTCAGGCCACTCCCAATCCCTTCAACCCGCAGACGACTCTGTCCTTCACCTTGCCCCGGGCCGGTTCAATGGAGCTGAACATTTACGACACCCGGGGGTACCATGTGCGGCGTCTGGTGCAGGGCGATCTGGCCGCCGGAACCCACCAGGTGCTGTGGGATGGTCGCCACGACAATGGCCAGTCCCTGGCCACGGGAGTGTATCTGGTGGAGGCCCGCTTTGCCGGCCAGGGAACAGTGACCAAGGTGGTCCTGGTCCGCTGATGAAAGACGTTGGCATGGGACACAGTATTCCCTTGCCCTGCTACTCCCGCCCCAGCGCCACCACGGCCCCCAGAGTGGCCAGAGGATCGACGGCAAAGGGAAAACGCAGCAGATGGGTGGCCCCCCAGCTGGCCAGGTGCAGGGCGTTCTTCTCGAAGGTGATCCAGGTCAGGCACACGTAGTTCTCGCCCATGCTGCCGATGATGTGCCCGCGCTCCTGCATGGAGCCCACGATGGTGTAGGGTTTTCCGAAGAGCTGATAACCCGTGGCCTGCGCTGGCTGCACGGCCACGGCCTTATCAGAAATCGTGCCGGGAAAGGCGTACCGTCAATGACTAGCCACCTTGATCGGACCCTACATATTCCGCCGGTACTGCCCCCCCACCTTGTACAGCGCCTCCGATATCTGTCCCAGAGAACACACCTTGGCCGCCTCCATCAGGGCCTCGAAGGTGTTCTCGTGTTCCACCGCGGCCCGACCCAGCTCGGCCAGAGCCGCATCGGCAGTTCCCTCGTTCCGCTTGTGGAAGGCGCTCAAACTGTCGATGGCATACTCTTTTTCCTCGGTGGTCGAGCGGATCACTTCACCAGGAATCACCGTAGGCGAACCCGCCGGATCCAGATAGGTGTTCACGCCGATGATGGGCAGTTCACCCGTGTGCTTCAGCTGCTCGTAGTACATCGACTCTTCCTGGATCTTGGTGCGCTGGTACATGCGCTCCATGGCGCCCAGCACACCGCCGCGCTCGCTGATCGACTGGAACTCCGTCAGCACCGCCTCTTCCACCAGGTCGGTCAGCTCCTCGATCACGAAGGCCCCCTGCAACGGGTTCTCGTTCAGGGCCAGCCCCAGCTCCTTGTTGATGATCATCTGGATGGCCATGGCCCGCCTGACACTCTCCTCGGTGGGCGTGGTGATGGCCTCGTCGTAGGCGTTGGTGTGCAGGCTGTTGCAGTTGTCGTAGATGGCGTAAAGGGCCTGCAGCGTGGTCCGGATGTCGTTGAAGGCGATCTCCTGCGCGTGCAGGCTGCGGCCCGAGGTCTGGATGTGGTACTTCAGCTTCTGGCTGC
>JAZBOO010000229.1:0-22636 GCA_036351155.1 Candidatus Krumholzibacteriia bacterium
ATTCTGCGGGGTATCAACAACATGGTTTTCACTTACCGGGACGAGGCGGGGGCTATTCTGGGAGCCGTGCCCCTGAACGCCACCGACCGGGTTCTGGTGCGTTATGTGGATGTGTTGATCACGGGAGAAACCGACAGCGGCGAACCGGTGGAGTATGCCTCCCGGGTGGCGCTGCGCAACGGATAATACCCGGCCTCTGAAAGTGCCGGAACCAACGGGGAGAGAACGATGATGAGGATGGAAACACGGATGGCGGACCAGGTGCCCGGGCGCGAAGGATTTGCCCTGGTGACCACGCTGTTGATGGTGCTGGTGCTCGGGGTCATCGCTCTGGGTGTGGTCTGGATTGCCAACACCGAGAAGAAGACCTCGTTTGCGGAGCAAGTGCATGTGACCTCGGTGTTCTCGGCCGATGCCGGGAGCGAGGCGGGTATCAACTTCGTCCGGGTCGCCGACACACCGCCTCAGATCCAGGACTTCGGCACCATGATGGTGGGCCAGACCGGCGAGACCGGCCTGGTGGGCAGCCAGTCCTACGAGTTCGATTGCCGGTACATCCAGAAACGACCCAAGCCAGGCTGGGGCGTGGACTACCTCGATTACGACTACCGCATTGCCAGTGAAGGCGAGGCGGGGCAGGACGGCCGCAGCGCGGTGAACGTGGTGGTCAGCAGATTGTTCAAGGAAGGTTACTAAACCATAGGCCGGGGGCGGGTCGCGCCGGTCGCAGGCCGGTCAAGACCACCAGGAGACAGGATAATGATGGCACAGTTTCTACATAACAACACCGGACGAGTGACCAGCTTGGCTCTCGTTCTTCTCTGTGTGGCGGCCGCGATTCCGGGCCAGACCCGCGCCGAGGAATGCCAGGTTCCCCTGTTCGTGCAGCAGGCTCTGATCGGGGCCAATGTCATGATCCTGGCGGACAACTCCGGTTCCATGAATGCCGGCGTTTACCATCTGGAATATGACTCCAGCGTGACCTACTCGGGCAACTTCAATACGGACCAGACTTATTACGTGGGAAGTGATGGGTGGCGTACTCCAAAGAGCTTCAACTACTGGTGGCCCAGCTCTCCCTCGGCCTATCTGGTCGATTCGGACAACGGGTACGACGGCCGCTACTTCGGCAACTACCTGAACTGGATTTTCTTTCATGCTTCGGACAAGCAGCGTGAAGGGGTGCCCCGGGTGACCCGTATTCAGGTTTTGAAAGAAGTCCTGGTGGACATCATCGACCGTTCCGAGCGGCTCGATTTCGGACTGACCATCTTCGATTACAACGATGGCGGCCAGGTCATAGCCCCTTGCGGGGTGGACCATGACGACCTGGTCGATATCGTGGGCAACATCAAGGCCACCACCTGGACCCCGCTGGGTGAATCGATGGAGACGGTGGCCAACTACTTCAAGAGCACCGGCCACGACGCGCCGATCCAGGCCCCTTGCCAGAACAATTTCTGCCTGGTGGTGACCGACGGATTGCCCACCTATGACACCAGTGTGAGCGCTCTGATCGGTGATCAGGATGGCGACAACCGGGAGCCCGGCAACTGCGACAGCATCGGCGCTCCCTACGGCAACAACAACTACTGCTCCGACTATTTCGACGACGTGGCCTACTACATGGCCCACTCGGACATGCGTCCCGACCTGGACGGCGAGCAGAACATCTTCACCTATGTGGTCGGCTTCCATGAGAATGGCCAGCTTCTCCAGGATGGCGCCACCAATGGCGACGGCCTGTTCTTCCACGCGGAAAATGCGGTGGAAATGGTCATGAGCATCGAGTTCGCCATTCAGGACATCCTGCGTCGCATCTCGGCCGGTTCCGCCGTGGCCGTGGTGTCCACCGAGCGGGGGACCAACGACCGCCTGTACCGCGGCAAGTTCATGCCCATGGACTGGACCGGGTTCCTCGAGTGCTACGCCATGCCCTACGAGGACGGCGACCCCGCCCTGTGGGAGGCCGGCAGCATTCTGCAGAATCGGGCCATCAGCAGCCGCCAGATTTTCACCGATGTGGACGGCAACACCATGTCCTTCATTCCGGAGAACGCCGGACAGCTTTACCTGGAAATGGGAGAGGCCACCGAGGAGAAGGCGGCCGAGTTGATTCGCTGGGGCCGCGGGGAAGATGTGGACGGTTACCGGGTCCGCCCCGACTGGGTGCTGGGCGATATCGTTCACTCCACTCCGGTGGTGGTCGGATCTCCCTCGAACTTCTCCATCGAGGAAAGTTATCAGGACTTTTTCATGGCCAACGAGTACCGGCGCAAGATGGTTTACGTGGGCGCCAACGACGGCATGCTTCATGCCTTCGACGCCGAGACCGGCGAGGAAGCCTGGGCGTTCGTGCCCCAGTTTGCCCTGCCCAGGTTCGAGGCCATGGCCGACTCGGGCTATTGCCACATCTACACCTGTGATCAGACCGTGACGGTGAAAGACATCATCGTCGAAGGTGTCTGGCGCACCGTGCTGGTGACCGGCGGCCGAGAGGGCGGCGGCAGTATCTTCGCCCTGGACGTCACCGATCCCGATGATCCCGAGGTCATGTGGCAGGAAGTCCTGCCCAACGGCATGACCTACGAGTCCGAGGTGGAGATCGTGTCCATCGGCGGGCAGGCCCTGGCCCTGGTGGGCAGCGGTCTCGACGAGACCAACGGGCGCAGTTACCTCTACTCCTATGATCTGGCCAGCGGCGACCTCGAGGGTGAGGCCGAGCTGGAGGAAACGGCTTTCCGCAACAAGGCCTCACGGCCCGCGGTGGTGGACTACAATCTGGAT
Source organism: Candidatus Krumholzibacteriia bacterium (assembly GCA_036351155.1). Lineage (GTDB taxonomy): Bacteria > Krumholzibacteriota > Krumholzibacteriia > LZORAL124-64-63 > LZORAL124-64-63 > LZORAL124-64-63. The sequence goes on from JAZBOO010000229.1 coordinate 2,788, forward strand.
GGGAATACCGATTACGTCTACCTGGCCGATCTTTCGAGCCGGCTGTGGCGTTTTTCCACCGAAGGTCGGGTCGATCCCTCCACCTGGGACCGTACCTGCCTCTTCGTGTCCAACCGGGAAATCACGGCTCCGCCGGTGGCCAGCTTTGGGGAGAACGGCGAAGTGTACATGTACTTCGGGACCGGTGCCTACCTGACCGAAGACGACATGATGACCACCAACGACAACCGGTTCTATTGCGTGTATGACCTGCACGACAATCACACGCTCTACCCCAACGACATGGTCGATCAGACCGATGACATCACCTCGGTGGAAGGCAGTCGAGGCTGGTATGTCGATCTGTGGCACGGCCCTGGTGAGCGGGTGACGCAGGAGGCGGCCGTGGTGGCCGGCACCGTGATCTTCACCTCGTTTGCGCCGACCCTGGACGCCTGCGTGGCCGGCGGAACCTCGTACCTCTACCAGATGGCCTATGACAGCGGCGGCCTGCCCGATGTCGAGGGCATGGAGGATCCCGAGGATCGCTCCATTTCCCTGGGCGACGGTATCGCCTCGCATCCGGTGGTTGACCTGGCGGCCGGCACCGTGGTGGTGCAGTCCAGTGACGCCAGCATTTCCATCACGCCCATTGCCGGTGTGATCACACGGATGACCGTCCGATCCTGGCAGGAGAACTTCGACAACCTGTACCAGACCGAGGGCGGCGAGGACGTTGATATCAATTAGTTGCCGACAGTCCACTTCGGGGGATTGTCCGGGAGGATAGAAAATGAAGCGCGTATTTCCAGCAGCTGTGGCCCTGATCCTGATTGTGGGATTGCTGGCCGCATCCGATGCCCAGGCCGGTTTGTTCGACCGGTGGGGCAAGGACAAGAAGGACAAGGAAGAACAGGCCAAGGTGGCGCCTCGCTACGACCATTATCCGAGCATGGTTTTCCACTCGGGACTGCTGGGTCGAGATGTGGGGACGGGCTGGACGGTCGATAGCTACCGGTTGATCCTGGCCAAGGATTGCGTGATCACCAGCGAGGTCCCCATGGGTGATGGCCTGGATGAAGGCCGCGAAGCCCTGATCATGGGTTCACGCCTGGGGGACACCATCGTGGCCTGGAGGGTGAAAGTGAAGGCGGAGGATGGTGGATTCAATTCGAAGGACCCGAACATCAAGTTCGTGCCCAGCGAGGTGGACCCCACCGTTGGAGAGGGATCAGGTCCGGAATAGACCGTTCCCGTTGCTCAAACAGACAGGGTTGATGGCCGGGTGAATATACGCCCGGCCATGAGCTCGGGGGAGAATGTATAATGTTCCGTATCGAATCGGCGATCGCCCAAACTCGCCGCCGGACCATGGTGGCTGTCCTCCTGGTGGGAGTATTGCTGGTGGGGGCACTGGCTCCCGGCCAGGTGATGGCCCAGGATTGCGAGGTTCCGCTCTTCGTGCAGCAGTCCCTGATCGGGGCCAACGTGATGATCGTGGCGGACAACTCGGGCTCCATGAACACGATCGTGTTCCACGACGCCTATGACGAGGACGTCACCTACACCGGGGACTTCAACAGCTGGTCCACCTACAACATCAGCACCGACGGGTTCCGGACTCCGAGCAGCTTCAACGCGGCCTGGCCCATTTTTCCGCCGGTGTTCCTGGTCAACTCGGATGGAGGCCAGAACGGCCAGTACCCGGGCAACTACCTCAACTGGATCTACTACCACGCCGGCGTGACGGAACTGCTGAAGATCCCCCAGGTCACCCGCATCCAGGTTTTGAAGGAAGTCCTTTCGGACATCGTGGATCGCTCCGAGAAACTCGACTTCGGGATCACGATCTTCAACGGCAGCAGCGGAGGCACCGTTCTCGCCCCCTGTGGAACGCCTCGCGACGAAATCGTGACGCGCATCCAGGCCATCACCGCCAATGCCTGGACTCCTCTGGGCGAAACCCTGGAAGACGTCCTGGACTACTTTTCAGAAACGGGAATCGACGCGGCCATCAGCGAGCCTTGCCAGTACAACTTCTGCCTGGTGATGACCGATGGTCTGCCCACCCAGGACGTGGATGTGAGTCCCTACCTGTTCGATGCCGATCAGGACGGGGAAGACCCGGGCAGCTGCACAACTATCGGTGCTCCTTACAGCAACGCCAGCAACTGCAGCGACCACCTGGACGATGTGGCCTACTACATGGCCCACGAGGACCTGCGCGGGGACATGGACGGGGACCAGCAGGTGTACAGCTACACCATCGGATTCAATCTGGACAACAAGCTGCTGGTGGACACGGCCAAGAATGGTGACGGACTGTACTTCAAGGCCAACAACGCCGTGGAACTGTTCCTCAGCTTCGAGTACGCGGTGCAGGACATTCTACGGCGTATCTCGGCCGGTTCGGCCGTGGCCGTGGTGTCCACCGAGCGTGGAACCGATAACCGTCTCTACCGGGGTAAGTTCATGCCTCTGGACTGGCACGGTTATCTGGAATGCTACACCCTGCCCTACCACGATGGGGACGTGGCCATGTGGGAAGCCGGAAACCTGTTGCAGGCAAGATCTCCGCTCAGCCGTGAAGTTTTCACGGCCCTGGGCAAGGACTACTACTATTTCTCCGCGGCACAGGCCCCTCTGCTGAAGGCCGCCATGGGCGTGTTCACCGATGAAAAGGCCGAGGATCTGATCAACTGGGCCCGCGGCGAGGACGTCTCGGGTCTGCGTGACCGCAATGGCTGGATCCTGGGCGACATCATCCATTCCACTCCGGTGGTGGTGGGTGAGCCGGCCAACTTCCAGGCCACCGAGGAGTACCGTGACTTCCACGTGGCCAACGAGTTCCGTCGCAAGATGGTTTACGTGGGGGCCAACGACGGGATGCTGCACGCCTTCGACGCCGAGACTGGCGAAGAGGTGTGGGCCTTCGTGCCCGAGTTTGCCCTGCCCAAGTTCGAAGCGCTGGCCGACTCGGGTTACTGCCACACCTACACCTGCGACCAGACCGTGACGGTGCGGGACATCCCGGTAAACGGGGCCTGGCGGACCATTCTGATGTCTGGCGGTCGTGAGGGTGGCGGGAGCATTTTTGCCATGGACGTGACCAACCCCAACAGCCCTTCCGTTCTGTGGCAACAAAAACTGGACAACGGCAAACCTTTTGAATCGGTGGTGGAAATCGTTTCCATCGGGGGCAAGGCCACGGCCCTGGTCGGCAGCGGTCTGGACACCGAAGATGACAATGCATACATCTACTCCTTCGACATCGCGACCGGCGACTTCATGGGAGAGCTGCAGCTCAACAAAGGCAGCTTTGGTCGCAACAAGGCCACCAAGCCCTTGCCATTGGATCTCACCATGGATGGCGACGTGGATCTGGTCTACATTGCCGATCTCGAGAGCACGCTGTGGCGTTTCGAGGTGAATGGGGATCAGGATCCCGGCCACTGGAACAAGGACGATATATTCGAAGACCTGGACCGCGAGATCACGGCCGACCCCGTGGCTGCCTACGGCAAGAACGGGGAGGTTTACATTTACTTCGGGACGGGGGCTTACCTGTCCGAGGATGACAAGCTGGATGTGGCCCCCCAGAGCTTCGTGTGCGTGGTGGATGTGCATGACGGCCAGCTGGCCACCCGCAGCGATCTGGTGGATCAAACCTCCAGCATCACCCCGGTGACGGGCTCCCGTGGGTGGTACGTCGACCTTTGGCACACCGCGGGAGAGCGTGTGACCCAGAAGGCGATGGTGGTGGCCGAAACGGTCATCTTCACCTCCTTTGCGCCCACCATGGACGCGTGCCTGGCCGGCGGCCAGTCCTGGCTGTACCAGATGGCCTACGATTCCGGTGGCCTGACCAATTCCGATGAAATGACGGACGTGGAAGACCGGTCCATCTCTCTGGGCAACGGTATTGCCTCCTATCCGGTGATCGATCTGGCCACGGGCAACGTGGTGGTCCAGTCCAGTGACGCCAGCATCTCGGTGACGCCCATTTCGGCCATTTACCAGAGGATGACCGTGCGGGCCTGGCAAGAAAACTATGACGGCGTGGACACTTCGTTCCTGCCCTGAGGAGTATGACATGACCAAGAAAGTTCTGTGGGTCGCACTGATCATGGCCGTCGGTTTCCTGGCGGTCGACGATGCCCACGCCGGCTGGTTCGACAAGAAAAAGGATGGGGGCGAGGAGGGGCGGGCCAAGAGCCACCGCTACGACTTCCTGCCCTCGATGGGGTTCCATCAGGGCACTCTGCGACGCGACAATTTCGGAGGCTGGACCCTGGAAGAAACCTCGCTGCACATCATGTCGGGGGCCAAGATCACCGAAGAGGGGATGGAGAGCTTTTTGTCCGAGGGGCGGAAGGCCATCGTCATGGGGCCGCGGGTGGGGGACACCATCGTGGCCTGGCGGGTCCGCATCCTGGAGTCCGACTGGAATATCAGTCGCGACACCTCGCGCGACCATGCCATCACCTGGAGTGAAGAGGACCGCACGGTGGGCGAAAGCATGGATCCGGGTCCCCAGTAGGGGAAACGGCAGACCGATCAACGGCCGGGCCCCCTCACGGGGCCCGGTTTTTTATACACCCTCTTGTCCCGTGGGCCGGGGTTCCTTATCGTCAATGGACACAGGAATTCAGTGCGCGACATAAGGGGGACTGATGTTGCGCGGCCCGCCTTCTCACCGGAGCAGCGGCTCGGGGAGTTGAAGGCGGATGAACTCGGTGTCGTCGGGGGCGTCGGTGCGGCGCCCGGTGCTGAAGGGGTAGTTGTTGTCGTTGCAGAGCAGAAGGGTGGTCGGGTTCAGCATCACCAGGCTTTCGGTGGTCACGAAGGGAAAGCTGAACCGGGGACCCAGGCCGAAGGCGCCTTCCTTGGCCGCGGAATATCCGAAGCTATCCCGGATGTCGAGCAGATCACAAACCCGCCCCTTTTCCACGAAATACTTCTCATCGGGATGGTCCAGGTCGAAGCGAAATACCCGCTTGAAGCGTGCTTCAGGTCCCTGGGCGTCATCCCGTTCGACCACCAGGAAATGCTGGCCGCCGATATGCTCCAGAGCAGCCAGGCAGTGGCCTGGCTCGTCGGTGTGCAGGAACCAGAACCGCGCGGTGAAACGCCGGGTGGTGGGGTCGAACTCCAGGATCGTGCGGCGCGCAGGGTCCGGATCGTCGATCATGGCCTTCTCGACCGCCAGGTAGAGGTAGGCTTCGCCAGGCCCCAGGGCCAGGCCCTCGATGCCTCCGCTGGGGGGCAGGTTGGCCAGTTCTTCGGCCGATCGGTTCTCGGCCCCGTTCCTTATCTCGGGGTGATCCACGCTGCGTAAAAAGTAACTCCCCTTGTTGTAGGGGCGCAGGGGCCCGGGAACCAGCACCGGAACCGGGGCCTCCAGCAGCCGACCCTGGGCATCGAAGTGCAGCAGGAAGGGACCAAACTCCTCACCCACCCAGAAGGTGCCGTCTTCCAGGCGGACAAACGATTCAGGATCGAAGTCGCCGCCGGTCAAGGTGCGGCTGGTGTCTGCCTGGGCCAGGGGAAAGCCGGCGTGCTGGTCGGGGTCGCTCAGGGTGACCACCCGGTCGATGGTCACGGGGCCGCCCTCGGGTTTGCCCGAGGTCAAGTCCAGGGTGATCTCGTACCAGCGCAGAGGATAGTCGGGGCTGTTGGCGCGCGCCCCGAAACCGTTGTCCTGCAGGGCGATGAAGCGGTCATCACCCAGAGGAATGAGCGAGCTGAAACCCTGGACCGGTGTCTGGGCGAAGGGGAGGGCGCGGCCATTCACCGGCCCTTCGACCTGATGGCCCACCGGAGGGCCGGGACTGAAGGTGTCGGCTGGTAGAATGGCTCGGCCCGTCAGCAGGGCCGACTTGGGGGTCTGAGGTGACGACTGGCAGCCCGCCAGGGCCACCAGAACGATCATGCCGACCACGACAGCAAATGGGCGAAACAGCAGGCGCATGGCACTTCTCTGGGTTGGGGTTTTCGACAGCAGAAAAATAGCATAGGCTGTCTGCAGGTGAACCATTTTTCCAACCGGTTGGAAAACCTGAGGAGATCGAGCACATGACCATGATCTGCGCCCACCGCGGCGCTTCTGCCTGCGCACCGGAAAACACCCTGGCCGCCCTGCGCCTGGCGGTGGATCAGGGCGTCCCCATGTCGGAGATCGACGTGCAGCTGACGGCCGATGGCGTGCCGGTGCTGCTCCATGACCTGACCATGGAACGGACCACCAGCGGGCAGGGTCCCCTGGCGGACTTGAGCCTGGCCCAGGTCTGCCGCCTGGATGCCGGGTCCTGGTTCGGGGCGGAGTTTGCGGCAGAGAGAGTGCCTACCCTGGAAGAGGTGATCGGTGCGCTGGGCAGTCGCCTGCAGCTGAACATCGAGTTGAAAGGTCGGGCGGGCCCTGAACTGGAGCAGGCGGTGGTGAAACTGGTGAGGCACCACGGTTTTGAGCGACGCTGCCTGCTGACCTCGTTCGATCAAGTGCGCATGGACGGGCTGTCAGCCTCGGACCCTGACCTCAAACTGGGGTACATCGTGGGCTCAGGGTACTGGCGTGAGACAATGTTGGAGGCGCCGGTGGCCGTTCTGAGCCTGAACCGTTCGCTGGTCACCGCGGAGCGCATTCAGGCTGCCCATGCTTGTGGCAAGGAGGTACACGTGTGGACGGTGGATGAACCCCAGGAAATGCGGGAGCTCAGAGACCTCGGGGTAGATGTCATCATCTCCAACCGGCCGGATCTTTTTCCACGTTCAAATGTTCAATAGAAGATAGGCCGGATCGGCGGACACACCCTCCAGGTATTCCTCGGTATCGATCAGCATTCCCGGCAAATCAAGCCCCAGTTCACACCCTTCGGCCCAGGCCACATGCTTGCGGGCGTGGGCCAGCAGGCGCTTGCCGCCGGCCAGCTGACCGGTGCGGGTTTTCAGATGGGCGGCGGCGCACTGGATCACCGCCTGCAACACGTGGCCAGCCGGCGAGCCAATGCCCGCCGCATGCCACAGCGCCTCGATCACCTCGTGACATTCCCACCAGTACCCGGCGTTGAACAGATCGATCCCGTACAGGTATTGCTCGCAATCCTGCCAGGGATGGTCGTTCAACGAGGGGAGGTCGGGCTCGTTCTGGTCATAGGAGTGACCGTCCGGGTCACGGATGGGATGCGGCGAACGCCCCGGGACGTGCCGGTACTGGGGAAAAGGGCGCTGTGAATATCGCTCGGGCAAGGTGACCTACTTCGGCGTCTTCACGATGGGTTTGCCGGCGCGCCGCCATTCGACGATGCCCCGTCTCAGGTTCACCACGTTGGTGAACCCGTTGTCCACCAAGATCTTGGCCGCCACGGTGCTGCGATTACCGGTGCGGCAATACACGAACACGGGCTCGTTTTTATGTTGTTCAAGGTTGACCACTTCCCGCTGAAAAACCTGCAGGGGAATCAGGCGGGCGTCCTGCAGATGTCCGCTCGCGAATTCGCGCGGGGTGCGCACATCCAGGATCAGGGGGTTGACGTTCGTGATGAAGTCCGCCGCCTCGGCCGAGGAAACTTCCTTGTAGGCCGAGGCCGCGTACTCGATGGCCTCGATGGTACCCTGGCCCTGGCCCACGCTGAACCGGTAGCTGCCCGGTTCGGGGACCTTGAAGTAAGGCTTGTCGTCTTCGGTGGCGGGGAAGGTCTTGTTCACGTTCAGGGCCGCGATGCGGATGGTGAACGGTTCGCCGGTGGTCAGCTGGGCCCGCACGTAGTCGCCCCGATAGATGGTGAAGTGCTGATCCTTGGCCACCGGATCGAAGGTCAGGACGCGCAGGCCGCCTTCGATGGTGCCGGAAACGGGGGGAGTCTGGGCCTGGTCGGAAGATCCGCTGCAGGCCGGAAGTTGCAGGGCCGCGAGAAAAAGCAGAACAACAGAACACGGGATTCGGATTCTATCGGGCAAGATAACAAGGCCTCCTCGAACAGGAATTCCCCCTCTCCTGAGGGAATGTTTTTCAAGAGGGGCCAGAGTATAACAGATGGGTGGGGTTGGCCAGCAAGGATCCCATCAGATCAGAATGGATTTGAACTGAAGCACCGGTTCTGGTATTCTTTACTGGCTCTTGCCAGCGTCAACAAGCCATCCCCGATCTCAGCCAACCCGATTCATGGGATGGAGGTGCACACCTGCGTCCTCGCCCAGTGATTAGTTGTGTGCCAAGGGGGTTTCTGAATGTCCGAAGAACCCGCTCTCCATCATTGCCATTCCTGTCCTGCCGACTGGACCAAGGGCCAGTGGACACCCGAGTGCCCCGAGTGCGGCGGCGGCGCTCTGGAAATTGACTGCATTTTTTGCCAGGGCCGGTGTGGGGCCAGGTGGCACAAGGCCGTGATGGATTCCCATGACGAGGCCCGGGCCCACTGGGCCGGGACCTGTCTGCTGAGTGAAGAAGAAAAAGAAGAGATCCGGAGCCTGGGCATCGATAAGTACGAAAAGGAGAGGAAACGGAGGATGCGGAGAAGCCGGCCCGCCGTGGGAGTGGCCGTGCTGGGCTTCATGGGGGCGCTGGTACTGGTCGGGTTGGTGATGACCAACAACCTGGAAAACTTCACCCGCTGGCTGGGACTGTCCAGCGATGAGGCGGTGCATGAGGTTGCTCAAGACCAGACGAATGAGACCATCGACCTTGACCAGGGTCTTCTGCCCAGCGAGAGCCCGCCCAGCAAGGCCGACCATTCCCGAGATCTCGCTGTGGAAGGTGGCAAGCAGGCAGGCCAGGGCTTGAGGGGTGCCCGGCAGGACTCCGTCCAGGGCGCAGCTCCTCCGGATACAACGCGGCTGGAAAACCGGGCCCAGGATGCGCATCTGTTCGAGACGCTGGGGGAAGATTGAGAGCGTGGGGGGTGACTGAGCGGTTGCTCTGAATCAAAGGGACCGGAAAATCCTGGCCGAAAACTCAGCAAAATGATGTCCATGAAACCGACCCACGCCATCATCCTCGATTTCGAAGCCACCTGCGACCAGGGCAAGGCACCTCGGCCCCAGGAAATCATCGAGTTTCCCTCGGTGCTTGTTTCCCTGGATGATCACCAGGTGATCGACACCTTCACTTCCTTCGTGCGTCCGGTCCACCATCCCATTCTCACCCCCTTCTGCACCGAATTGACCTCCATTCGCCAGGAAGAGGTCGACGCCGCCCGCACCTTTCCCGAGGTCCTGGCCGATCACATGGCCTGGCTGGAGAGTCACGGACTTTCCGAGTCCAATGCCCTGTTCGTCACCTGCGGCAACTGGGACCTGAAGACCATGTTGCCGGTGCAGTGTGGGGCATCCTGTATGGATCCGCGGAGCTTGCCCCCCATCTATCACCAGTGGGTGAACATCAAGAAGATGTACTGCGAGGTGTTCAACCAGCCCAGGGTAGGGGGCATGAAAAGCATGCTCAACGGGCTGGGGCTCAAGCTGGAAGGCCGGCACCACCGCGGCATCGACGATTGCCGCAACATCGCGCGCATCTATCTGGCGTTGCTGGCCAGGGGTGAGCAACCGGGTCCCACCAGTTCATTTCGCGCTTGAACCGGACGGCGTGCTGAGGTATGGTCCGCGCCGTCGTCAACACGCGACCTGTTTGAACCATCTTCATCTTCTTCATGAGGGAGTGGCCAATGAGACATCTACATAGCCTAACGCCAGTGCAACTTCCTCGGCACAGCTAGAACCCTGACCCGGGGTTCCATTCCTTTCCGAGGATCTGCACCAGAGCGCACTTCAGGCCCTTGAACGCCTGAAACATTCGCGTGGCTTCCGCTTGCCTTTCTGTGGGCAAGAGAAGGCCGCCGTCTGCTGTCCACAATCACCATGAGACCAAGGGAGAAAGCCATGTCCACGATCAGCAGTACCCGATCGCCCAGGCTAACGTCACATCAAGGGCCGGCCCCGCCGTGGGTTGGCGTACCGCTGATTATTGGGAGAAGGACATGGGAAAACGAAAGGGAAAACAAGGCCTGACCCGCCGTCGCCGCGAGGAACTTCGCCTCAAGGAAGAGGCATTTCAGGCCCTGCGCAGGGATGCCAGGCTTGCGCAGAAAGAACAACAGGAACGATGGAACGCCGCGGTGCAGGACGCATTGCACCAGGACCAGTCCGTGCGTGTTCCGGCGTTCAAGGGGGCGTTGCCGCATCTGCCCGGTGATACCCAGGTGCGCATCTACACGCGCTGGAAAGCACTGGCCCAGGTGGTGGCCGCGGTGCGGCCCGGCTTGCTGGACGCGCCGTTCGTGTATGGGCTGGAAAAGTTGTGTCTGGTCGATCCTGTCGGAAAAGTGGCCGACTGGGTGCCGAAGGGGCGCGGTCTGAACGCGGCCTTCCAGGGCCTGGCGGTCCACCTGCTGGGGGAATACTGGCCCAGCAGGAACCTGCTGGACTGCCTGTTGATTCCTGCTCATTCCTACGAGGAATCTGTCCGGGTGGCCCGCCTGGTTCGGTCGGTGGCCGGTGGACAGAGGGTGTTCTCCCTGGTGGGAACGTCCACTCTGCCCGCACCGTTGACGCGCCGCATGTGTCATCTGCTGGTCAATCCCGCCAGGGCCTGTGCGCTGGTGGCCGCCACCCGCCGGGCCCAGGTTCTGGCTCATGGTGGAGGAGAAAGGCTGGCCCGTATTCTGGGCGAGAAGGCCTGGGCTTCTTTCGGTTCGCGCCGCGTGGAAGCCTTCCGGGATCAGGCCATTCACTGGTTGTGCCGTCAGGAAAACCTGGATCTGGAAAAGGTGGAGCGCATGACCTGCTATCTGGATCAACGCTTCCACGAGGACGCAGGGTTCCAGATGAAAGGACGGACGGTCGATGTGCTGATGCGTCACATCGCGGAGTGGGAAGCGGAGCAAAGGGAGCTGGCCAGGATTGCCGATCAACGGGACTATGAACCTTCCGGGTTTTCCGCCCGGCACTGGACCAGGTCCCGCCGCGTGAATGGTCAGGATCTGCCTCCGGATGGGTATGTCATCCGGGAAATCCGCAATCCCCGGGAACTGGTGAAGGAGGGAACCCGCATGAGCAACTGCGTGGCGACCTATCATGAGGCGGTCCGAAACGGACGCTCGTCCATCTGGTCGCTGACCCGCAACGGGAAGTCACGGATGACCATCGAAGTGCGCAAAAATAAAAAGGTGATCTGTGAAGCTCTGGGTTTTGCCAATCAGGATGGGCGTCCCCTGGAACTGGGTTTGCTGAAGATCTGGGCCCAGAAGAATGGTCTCCGCATTCCCGCTTATCTGTTGCCCATGGTGGAAGCGGAATAGTCAATTAAAACACCACCGGGGGTCGCGCGACCCCCGGTGATGCATCATTCATCAAATATTTCCCGCACTCAATCCTCGGGATAAATTTCCCACTCCAGCCGCGTCACCTCACCCTGGAAGTCGAGCACATTCAGGATCAAAACGCCTGGCCCGTACGCGTCCAGGAACCGCTCGCGCAGCGGCCACATGTTGAAAGTCCTGGTGGTCGACCAGTAGGCGTCGCAATCATCCATCAGGTCGTGCACCGGCACCAGGTTCACCTGCACGGGATTGCTCTCCATGAAGCCGCCGGTCATCCACAAGCTGAACGGATGGTTGGGGTTGCAGCCGGTATAGCCCACCTCGAGCTCCAGGAGCCAGTGCCCCTGGATCTCGGCCTCCTGCAGGTCCCAGATATCGTAGTGCAGGGAGTCGGCCGGCTCTTCGGTGAACTGGATCACTGGCCAACCGGGCGGCACATCGGTGTACATGCCGAAGTTGGCGTCCAGGAAGCTGTGCAGCTGACCGTCGGGACCCTCGGTCAGGATCACCTGGCGCGGGTTGGGCGTGCTGAAGGCGATGGGAACGAAGGTGTCGATCATGGGATCGTAGCTCACCTCGTACAGGCCGGGCGCGGAGGCCTCTGCGGTCCACTGCCCGTCGGGGCGCACCAGGACCTCGGTCACCTCGCCATCGGGGGCCACCACGCGCACCACCCCGTGACCCAGGGTGCCCTCGTCGGCATCGTGCACGCCGTTGCGATTTTCATCCTGGAAGCACAGGCCGCCCAGCTGTCCCATGCCGGGGTTCAGGCCGAACTCACCGTGGGCACCGAAGGAAAACGCACCCAGGCCCGGTGAATGGAACCGCCACAGCTTGGCCTCGCTGGTTTCCTCGGGGCTGAGGATCTGGTCATCACCCAGAAGTTCCGAGTAGTCGAAGCCGAAAACCTCGGGCCCACCGGGGATGCCCCAGGGATACAGGAAGTCCGCGTTCAGAACGGACACGCTGCCGGGCTGGAACTGATCCAGCCAGATGGTCGCCGGAGCATAGAGGGGCGCGTAGTGCAGGCTGCGCAAGGCCACCATCAGGTCGACGGTCTCGAGCTCGGGATCCGTGACCAGGCCGCTGCCCACCAGCTGCACCCGCACCGGGGGACCATCGGGGTTGGTCAGGTCGAGGGTTTTCAGGACAAAGGTCCCGGCACCGGGATCCAGCGAGCCCTCGATCTGGACAACGCCCACATTTCCGGCGGGTGTTTCGGGGACGGTGGAATCGGAACAGGCCGTCAGGCCCAGAAGAGCCAGGCACAGGACGGAGGCCAGCAACATTCGGGACGATTTCATGTTTCCCTCCTCGGGTGAGTGGTCGCACCCATCATTATACACAAATCCCGGCCTTCAAGGCACTCCCGGCCATCATTCTTGCTGACGGCCACCTGCCCCGTGAGTATGATATCCTCAGAAAACTCCAAGTTTCCCAAGGAGATGCCGTCATGACCACGTTTCCTCCCGAGATGCAGGGCGAGAAGCTGACCCCGCCGGCCCACCCGGGTCTGGGGTTGATCCGCGTCACCGAAGCTGCGGCGCTGGCTGCCGGCCGCTGGATGGGGCGCGATGACCGGGACGGTGCCGATCACGCCGCCCAGGATGCCATGGCCGCCGCCATCAACCTGTTGCCCATGCGGGGCACCATCATCTGTGGCGAGGAAAAGCGGGTGGGCACCCACTCGCCCCTCGACAGCGGCAACACCGTGGGCACGGGCGAGGGCCCGGAAATGGATGTCGAGCTGAACGCGATCGATGGCGCGGGGCTGGTGGCCAAGGGGCAGCAAGGCGCGGTGGCTGTGGCCGCCCTGGCGCCCAAGGGGACCATGTGGCGGCCTGGTTCGGCCATCTACATGAACAAGCTGGTGGTGGACCGCCGGGTGGCCGAGGCCATCGGGCAAGAGGCCCTCGAGGCACCGCCGGCCTGGACCCTGGCCCTGGTGGCGCGGCAGAAGGAAAAACCCATCCAGGACCTGGTGGTGTTCATCGTGGACCGGCCGCGGCACCAGGAATTGATCCGGGAAATCCGCAAGGCCGGGGCGCGCGTGTTTCTGCGCCAGGGTGGCGACGTGGGCGGAGCCCTGCTGGCCGCCGATCCCAGCACCCCGGTGGACCTGCTGATGGGCGTGGGTGGGGCGGCCGAGGCCCTGATTTCCGCCTGCGCGGTCAAGGCCCTGGGCGGCGCCATGCTGGCCCAGGTGGCACCTCAGAGCGAGGCCGAAAGGGTGGCTCTGCTGGACGAGGGTACCGACCTGAACCGAATCTTCCGCTGCAGCGATCTGGTCCAGGGGGATCGAGTGTACTTCTCGGCCACCGGAGTGACCGACGGGGTGTTGCTGGACGGGGTGTCGTACCACGGCAACACGGTGGAAACCCACACCCTGGCTCTGAGGCTGGAAACCGGCACACGTCGCATCATCAACGCCGAGCACCGGGTGAGGTGACAGCAATACCGTGAACACCACCTCGTCAGGAACCGCGAATCTGAATAGCCGGGCCGGTCTGAAGGCCCTGCTGGGGCAGGAATCTGCCTATCTCATTCGCCCCTGGACCCTTCTGAAGAACTACCGGAAGGCCGACCTGCGCCCCGACCTGGTGGCCGGCCTGACCGTGGCCGTGGTGCTTTTGCCCCAGGCCATTGCCTACGCCCTGATTGCCGAGCTGCCGGCGCAGATGGGGCTGTACTCGGCCATCGTGGCGGCGGTGATCGGCGGCCTGTGGGGCTCCAGCCGCCACCTGCACACCGGCCCCACCAACGCCACCAGCCTGCTGATCCTGGCCACCCTGCTCACCGTGACCCAGCCCGGGACTCCCGAGTTTCTGGCCGCCGCGGGACTGCTGGCGGTCATGGTCGGGATCATGAAACTGGCCATGGGCCTGCTGCGCATGGGCGTGCTGGTCAACTTCGTGGCCGACAGCGTTGTGCTGGGCTTCACGGCCGGAGCCGGAGTGCTGATCAGCGTGAACCAGCTGCGGCACTTGCTGCGCGTCGACATTGCCAGCAGCCCCGACATCCTGACCACCCTGCGCGACCTCATCTACCACGTGGGAGACATCCACCTGATCAGCCTGGGCCTGGGGCTGGGGACCATGCTGGTGATCGGCTTGCTGCGCCGGTTCAAGCCCGACTGGCCGGCGGCGCTGCTGGGAATGATCGGAGCCTCGGCGGTCACGGGCTTTTTCCAGCTGGATGATCAAGGTGTGCGGGTGCTGGGAGCCCTGCCCCAGAGCCTGCCGCCTTTCTCCGGCATCGCCCTGCCCACCCCGGGATTGCTGGGCCATCTGTCGGCCGGGGCCCTGGCGGTGTCGGCCATTGGCCTGGTGGAGGCGGTGTCCAGTGCCCGCAACATCGCCAGCAAGAGCGGCCAGCGGCTGGACAGCAACCAGGAGTTCGTGGGCCAGGGTTTGAGCAGCATCGTGTGCGGACTTTTCTCGGGCTTTGCCGTCAGCGGGTCGTTCACGCGATCGGCCATCAACTTCACGGCCGGGGGGCGCACCCCGCTGGCCAGCGTGTTCTCCGGAGCCTGGGTCATGGCGGCCATGTTCCTGCTGGCTCCCCTGGCTGTCTACCTGCCGCGGACCGCCCTGGCCGGCGTATTGCTGGTCACGGCCTTCGGCATGGCCGATCGGCGGGAAATGCGCAAGGTTCTGCGCACCAGCGTGGGCGACAGCTCCATCCTGGTGGCCACCTTCCTGGCCACCTTGCTGCTCCCCCTGGAGTTCGCGGTGCTGGCGGGCATGCTGGTGTCGTTCGCGCGCTACCTCATCAAGACCTCTACCCCCGGGGTGTATCCCGTGGTGCCGGACGAGAATTTCCGTCACTTCGTCAACGTGGAAGATTCGGCCATGTGTCCCCAGCTGGGGGTCATGAACATCGAAGGGTCGCTGTATTTCGGAGCGGTCAACCACGTGGAAGAGGCCATCCGCACCAACCAGGAAGAGAACCCGCGCCAGAAGTTCCTGCTGCTGCGCATGTACATGGTGGATCATTGCGATGTCAGCGGGATCCACATGCTGGAAAGCATTGTGCAGCGCTACCGCAAGCTGGGGGGCGACGTCTACATGGAAGGCGTGCGACCTCGCGTGCTGCACATGATTGCGCTGTACGGGTTTGACCGTGTTCTGGGGCACGACCACCTGCTGCAAAACGAGAACGCCATCAGCCACCTGTTTCACAAGGTGCTGAACCCCGGTTTCTGCGTGTATGAATGCCCGCATCGGGTGTTCGCCGAGTGCCAGGCGCTGCCCAAGGATTCCCACGCGGGCGAGTTCCAGTTCATTACCGAGACGCCCGATCACCATATAGAGGAGCTGTCGCCCACGGTTCTGAAGCTGCTGACCGAGGATCCGGACGAGAAGCTTCTGCTGATCGATGTTCGCGAAAAAGGCGAGTTCCGCAACTGGCACATCAGGGGGGCGCGTCAAATTCCCCTGCGCCGGCTGGGGCAGGAGGGGCCCGATCTGCCCTCGGACCATTCCCTGGTTTTTGTCAGCCGTATCGGCCGCCGCAGCGAAATGGCCGTGCATATCATGCAGGACCTGGGGCACCTGCGCGCCTTCAACCTCAAGGGTGGCATCCTGGCCTGGGAAGCGGCCGGCTATCCCATTGCCGTGGAGTAAAGAGTGGACCGCCAGCGTCAAGCCATGGTCTGTGGTCTGCTCAGTGTGCTGGCGTGGTCCACCGTGGCCACCGCCTTCAAGCTGGCGCTGCGGCACGCCGACCATTTCCAGCTGCTGTTCATGGCCACCGTGGTGTCCCTGGTATGCCTGGGAGGGGTCATCCTGGTGCAGGGCAAGGCGCGGCTGTTGCGTCAGGTCCCCCCGGACCAGTGGGGGCTGACGGCAGTCCTGGGCGTGCTGAATCCCTTCATCTACTACCTGGTGCTGTTCAAGGCCTATGACCTGTTGCCGGCCCAGGTGGCCCAGCCCATCAATTTCACCTGGGCCTTGACCTTGAGCTGGCTTTCGGTGCCCTTGCTGGGGCAGAAGCTGCGCCGCCGTGACCTGCTGGCCGGCGTGGTGTGCTATGCGGGGGTGGTGGTGATCTCGACCCAGGGCGACCTGACCACCTGGCAGGTGGCCAGCCCTGTGGGGGTGGCGCTGGCCCTGGGGTCCACGCTGATCTGGGCGCTGTACTGGATCGGCAACACGCGCAGTCGTCTCGAACCGGTGGTGGGCCTGTTCCTGGGCTTCGCCGTGGCCCTGCCCCTGGTGACGGCGGCCTGCCTGTTGTTCAGCACCTTGCCGGTGGCGGGAGCCGCCTGGCTGGGGGGTGCCTACGTGGGGGCCTTCGAGATGGGCTTCACCTTCGTGCTGTGGTTGACCGCCCTCCGGTTGACCTACAGCACGGCGCGCATCGCCAACCTCATTTTCCTGGCGCCGTTTCTTTCCCTGGTTTTCATCAATTTTGTCCTGGACGAAAAGGTGGTGCCGGCCACCTTTGTGGGACTGGTGCTCATCGTGGGCGGGCTGCTGTTCCAGAGTCGAGGCAAGGAGAAAACATCGTGACGACACGGCATGGACATGAGCAGGGCATGTTCTACCGGGAGGCCAACAGCGAAGCCGCCGGGCCGCCCCTTCTCTTCATTCACGGTCTGGGCGAGTCGGGTCTGTGCTTCGAGCACCTCCTGAGCGCTCCCCAGCTGAAGGGGCACCGCCTGCTGATCCCCGACCTGCCGGGTTACGGCCGCAGCCCCTGGCCCGAGGGCTTGCCGCTGGGCTTGGTGGATCAGGCCGATCACCTGGCGGGCTGGCTGCGCGGGCGGCAGGCCGTGCCGGCGGTGATCATCGGGCACAGCATGGGCGGCGTGGTGGCCTTGCTTCTGGCCGAGCGGCATCCCGATGTGGTGAGTGGGGTGATCGACATCGACGGGAACAAATCGCCCGGCGACTGCGTGTTCAGCAGCCAGGCCGGCCAGTACGATCTGGACACCTTTGCCGCCGCCGGATTCGACCAGATGCGGGCCCGTATTCACGACAAGGGTTACGAGGACACCGCCCAGCGGGGCTACTACGTGAGCCTGCGGCTGGCCGACCCTCGCACCTATCACCGCAATAGCCTGGAGCTGGTGGAGATGTCCGGCCGGCGCGACATGGCCCAGCGGTTGGCGGCCCTGGCAGTGCCGGCGGTGTACATCGCCGGGGTGCCTGATGGGGCCTCTGTCGAAACCCATGAACTGCTCGCGCAAGCCCAGGTCCCGGTGGTGGCCATCGAGCCTTCGGGGCACTGGCCGTTCATAGACCAGACGGCGCATTTTCTGGTGGCGCTGACCGAAATCCTGGCCGAGGAGTGAAGCTGTCCCGGTGTCCCGCTGGTGGCGGAAAACGGGACACCTGAGCGGGACACAATCGGGAGATCTCGGTGTCCCGCCCCCGTGGAGAACCCCCCTCATCAAGTTTAATTCACTGAGCGACAGTGGCTTACGCGACAGGCGGCGTTATTGGCATCGCGTTTGCAACTCATGGCCCAGACGCCTCCTGATCCAGCCTTTTGAGCGAGGGGCTGGATTGATAAGCAGCGGGGCCGGCCGGGCGAACCCGGCTCCGCTGCCCCCCTCCCTTGATTTCAGACTCCCAGTTGACGATTTTTAAACAAACCTTGAGACCGCTCCCTTCAACATGAGGAGACCGGGGATGTCTATTGCGATCACCAGGAATACCAATCCGGCCACGCCGCCCACCGACAATTTCGGGTTCGGGCAGCTGTTCACTCCGCACATGTTCGTCATGGACTACGCCGATGGGCAGTGGGGCGCCCCCCGCATCGAGCCCTATGGGCCGTTTTCCATCGATCCGGCCGCCAAGGTGCTGCACTACGGGCAGGAAATCTTCGAGGGCATGAAGGCCTACAAGAACGGCCAGGACGGCACCGTGCACATGTTCCGGCCCGACAAGAACATCCGCCGATTCAACATCAGCTGCGAGCGCATGTGCATGCCCCAGGTGGACGAGAAGCTGTTCATGGAGGCCCTGGACACGCTGATCGATCTGGATCGGGCCTGGGTTCCCGAAAGCCCCAACGCCCTGTACATCCGCCCCACCATGATCTCGACCCAGCACGGGCTCGGGGTCAAGGCCAGCACCGAGTACAAGTTCTACATCATCATCGGTCCGGTGGGCAGCTACTTTGCCGGGGGCATCAACCCGTTGAAGCTGCGGGTCGAGGAGAAGTATGTGCGGTCGGCTCCCGGCGGCACGGGCTACGCCAAGACGGGCGGCAACTACGCCGCGGCCTTGCTGCCCATCCATCTGGCCCAGAAGGCCGGCTATGACAACATCGTCTGGCTGGATGCCCGCACCATGGAGTACGTGGAGGAGATGGGGGCGATGAATATCGCCTTCGTGTATGATGACAAGATCATCACCGCGCCCACCGGAGACACCATCCTGGACGGCGTGACCCGCGACTCGGTGGGCATCCTGTTGCAGGATGAAGGACACCAGTGGGTGGAGGAGCATCCGGCCATCGCCACGATCATCGAGGACGCCCACAGCGGCAAGCTGAAGGAAGTCTTTGCCTGCGGGACCGCAGCTGTGGTCACCCCGGTGGGGATCATGCACTTCAAGGGTCATGATCACCAGATCGGCGACGGCCAGGAGGGTCCTCTGACCAAGAAGCTGCGCCATACCTTGACCGGTATCCATGCGGGCAACAGTGAGCTGCACCGCGAGTGGATCCACGTGGTACCCGCCCAGGACAAGTAGCGGGCCGACAAAACCTCACGGAGGAGAGACCGTGCGCCATCTGAACCTGACCCGGCCCCTGGCCTTTTTCGACCTGGAAACCACGGGTGTGGACGTGGAAAAGGACCGGGTCGTTCAGATCGCGATCATCAGGGTGGAGCCCGACGGCACCCGCCGCACCTTCGACAGTCTGGTGAATCCCGAGCGGCCCATCCCCCCCGAGGCCACCCGGGTCCACGGCATCAAGGACTCCGACGTGGCGGATCAGCCCACGTTCAGCCAGATCCGCCGCGATGTGGAGGAAATGATCGAGGGTGCCGATCTGGCGGGCTTCAACTCGATCCGTTTTGACACTCCCCTGCTGCAAAACGAGCTGCGCTGGGCCGACAGCGCCCTGGACCTGCGCGATGTGGGCCAGGTGGACGCCATGCGCATTTTCCATCTGATGGAGCCGCGCAACCTGTCCGCTGCGCTCAAGTTCTATTGCGGTCAGGAATTGACCGACGCCCACAGTGCCCTGGCCGACACCGAGGCCACCCTGGCCGTGCTCGATGCCCAGCTGGGCCGCTACGAGGAGCTGCCCCGTGATCTGGCCGGCCTGCACAAGCTGTGCAATCCCGACGAGGGGCGATTCGTCGAACGCACCCGGAAGTTCGTGTGGACCAGCGACGGCGACGCCGCCTTCACCTTTGGCAAGCTCAAGGGCAAAACATTGCAGGAGGCCGTGCAGGGTGACGGGCGAGGCTATCTGGAGTGGATGCTGAACAAGGATTTCAGCGCCGAGGTCAAGGATATCCTCCGCAATGCCCTGCAGGGCGTTTTCCCCAGCAAGTAGATCCGAGCTAAGTTTCCGGCCAATCCTGCCGAACA
>JAZBOO010000230.1:0-4178 GCA_036351155.1 Candidatus Krumholzibacteriia bacterium
CTGTTCGACAACGGCCGCCGCTCGCGTGCCGTCAAGGGCCAGGGCAACCGGCCCCTGAAGTCGCTCAGCGACATGATCAAGGGCAAGAAGGGCCGCTTCCGGCAGAACCTGCTGGGTAAGCGCGTGGACTACTCGGGCCGTTCGGTCATCGTGGTGGGTCCCGAGCTCAAGCTGTACCAGTGCGGTTTGCCCAAGAGCATGGCCCTCGAGCTGTTCAAGCCGTTCATCATCCGCAAGCTGGAAGAGAAGGGCTACGTCCAGACCGTCAAGAGCGCCAAGAAGCTGGTGGAGCAGGAGCGTCCCGAGGTGTGGGACATTCTCGAGGAGATCATCAAGGATCACCCCGTGCTGCTGAACCGTGCACCCACGCTTCACCGTCTGGGTATCCAGGCTTTCGAGCCGGTGCTCATCGAGGGTAAGGCCATCCGGATTCACCCCCTGGCCTGTACCGCCTTCAACGCCGACTTCGACGGCGATCAGATGGCCGTGCACGTGCCTCTGGGCTACGAGGCTCAGCTGGAGGCTCGCCTCCTGATGCTGGCCCCGCTGAACATCCTGTCCCCGGCCAGCGGTGAGCCCGTGGCGTCGCCCAGCCAGGACATGGTGCTCGGGTGCTACTACCTGACCCTTCATCGGCCCGGAGCCAAGGGCGAGGGTAAGATGTTCGCCGATGTGCAGGATGCCCATGCCGCCTACGTGGCCGGGATCATCGAGAAGCATGCCATGGTGAAGATCCGTTTCGGCGGCAAGTGGGGCACCATCGAGACCACCATTGGCCGGGTGCTGTTCAACGAGATCCTGTCCGACGAGATGGGTTATGTGAACGCACCGCTGAACAAGAAGGCCCTGGCCAAGATCGTGGGCGAGGTCCACGCCAAGCTGGGCATGACGGCCTGTATGGAATTCCTCGACCGGCTGAAGGAACTCGGTTTCCATCACGCCACCGAGGGCGGCATCTCCATCGGGATCGATGACATCATCATTCCGCCCGAGAAGGCCGACATCATCACCGAGGCCCAGAAGGTGGTCGACACCTACGTCAAGGATCACCGTGACGGTCTGATCACCAACCGGGAACGCTACAACCGCGTGATCAACAAGTGGACCGAGGTGACCAACGAGGTCAAGGACCGCATGTTCGAGCACCTGAAGCTGGATGACCAGGGCTTCAACCCGGTCTACATGATGAACGCTTCCGGTGCCCGAGGCAGCGCCGATCAGATCAAGCAGCTGGCCGGTATGCGTGGACTGATGGCCAAGCCTCAGAAGAAGATCACCGGTGGTTTTGGTGAGATCATCGAGCAGCCCATCATCGCGAACTTCCGCGAGGGGCTGACCATGCTCGAGTACTTCATCTCCACTCACGGTGCCCGTAAGGGTCTGGCCGATACGGCCCTGAAGACCGCTGACGCCGGTTACCTGACCCGTCGCCTGGTCGACGTGGCCCAGGATATCGTGGTCAACGAGCACGACTGCGGCACCCTGCGGGGTATCGAGATCGAGGCGCTGCGTGAGGGTGAGAAGACCATCGAGCCCCTGCGTGAGCGTATCGTGGGCCGGACCTCGGCGGAGGACATCATCGACGGCAACGGCGAAATCATTGCCGAGGCCGGCGCCCTGATTGACCGCGAGCTGTCGCGGAAGATCGAGGACAGCGGCATCCAGTCCGTGCTCATGCGCTCGGTGCTCAGCTGCGAGAGCCGCCATGGTGTTTGCGCCCTGTGCTACGGTTACAACCTGAGCGAGCACAAGCTGGTGGATATCGGCGAGCCCATCGGTGTGATGGCCGCCCAGTCCATTGGTGAGCCCGGTACTCAGCTGACCCTGCGAACCTTCCATATCGGTGGTACGGCCAGCCGTATCGTCGAGCAGACGGTCAAGCAGGCTGCGGCCAACGGTAAGATCGTCTTCAACAAGGACGTGCAACTGGTCAAGAACGCGGACGGCCAGGAGATCTCCATCGGCCGCAAGGGCGAGATCAGCCTGGTGCTCGATTCGGGCATCACCCGCAGCCAGATGAACGTGCCCTACGGGTCGGTCGTGTTCGTCAAGGACGGCAAGAAGATCAAGCTGGGCGACCCCATCTTCGAGTGGGATCCGTACAGCGACTTCGTGCTGGCCGAGGACAAGGGTATCGTGGCCTTCAGCGGGATCATCGAGGGTCTGACCCTCAAGGAAGATCTCGACGAGAAGACCCGCATGAAGCAACCGGTGATCGTGGAGAGTGCCGACAAGTCGGTGAACCCCTCCATCCAGCTGGTGAGCAAGACCACGGGTAAGAAGCTGGCCGAGTACATCCTGCCCACCGGCGCCTTCCTGCTGGTGGAAGACGGCCAGGAGGTGCCCCTGGGTACCCAGCTGGCCAAGATTCCCAAGGAAGTGGCCCAGTCCGGTGATATCACCGGTGGTCTGCCCCGTGTGGCCGAGCTGTTCGAGGCCCGGCGTCCGCGCGAGTCGGCAACCGTCACCGAGCTGGATGGTGTGGTCGAGTTCCGCGGAACCACCCGTGGCCAGCGCAAGGTGGCCGTGGTGGGCGAGGACGGCACCGAGAAGGAATACACCATTCCGCACGGCAAGCACATCCGCACCTACGAGGGTGAGCACGTGCTGGCCGGCGACCGGTTGACCGAGGGCCCCATCAACCCCATGGACATCCTGTCCATCAAGGGTGTGGGCGAGGTGCAGCGCTACCTGACCAACGCGGTGCAGGAGGTCTACCGTCTGCAGGGTGTGAAGATCAACGACAAGCACATCGAGACCATCGTGTCCCGCATGTTGCGCAAGGTCCTGATCCTCAGCCCTGGTGACACGCCGTTCCTCGAGGACGAGCAGATCACCAAGCAGGAGGTCGAGGAGTACAACCGGAAGATCCAGAAAAAGAACATGCAGCTGATGGCGTCCGGCGAGCCCGAACTCGAGCCCGCCACCTTCGAGCCACTCCTGCTGGGGATCACCAAGGCCAGCTTGACCACTGACAGCTTCATCTCTGCGGCCAGTTTCCAGGAAACCACCCGGGTGCTGACCGATGCTGCCACGCGAAGCAAGCGTGACGAGCTGCGGAGCTTGAAGGAGAACGTGATCATGGGTCACCTGATCTCTGCCGGTACCGGTCTGACCGACTACAAGGCTCTGGCTGTGGAAGAGCCGGTGGACGAGGATCAGCGGATCATCGACGGCATTCACCAGCACGAGCTGGCGCAGGCGGCGGCCGAGGCTGTGGCGGCAATGGATGCCGAGGAAGCGGCGGAGGCCGCGGGAGGCGAATAAGGCCCCCACCCTCCGGACAAAAGAATAATCCGGGATGTCCTCGGGGGAAGCCCCCTGCGGATTTCCCGGATTTTTCTTTTGTCCGGAGGGTGGGGGCCTTGCCTGTCCGCGGCCTTCGCCGCTCCCTCGGCAACAACTTGGTATAGTGGGGAAGGTTGGGGAAGGTTGCGGACTGCGGTGCGCATGGGGTGGAAATGGCAAAATGCAAGACCGGGCGGCTACAGGCTGGCCGCTAACATTTTTATCGACAACTAGTTAATGATTCGCGGTCTCTGGTCCTGGCCTTGCTCATGAGGAGGTGAGCACCAAAACGGGGGAGCACCCTCTGCCGGACAGTGTCCCGCCCCTGGGCGGACCAGAGGAGAGATTGAATCATGCGTAAATTGTTTTTTATCAGCATCTTGATGGTTTTGATGATCGGGGCGGGGACAGCCTGGGCCCAGACCGAGGTGGAGGCCACCGCCGGCTGGAGCCCGCCCACATACGGCACCCCGGTCGTGCATTACGTGCTGCAGCATTCGGTGAACGATGGCCCCTGGGTCACCGTGGGAACCACCACCGACACCGAATATACGCTGACCATCAGTTTCAATGACAATCATCGGGTGAGGGTGGCCGGGGTGGATGCCGAAGATCGCCAGGGGCCCTACAGCTTGCCCAGCGAAAGCTACAATCCCTCCGAGGGTGGCAGTGACGAGGGGCCGGCGCAGCCGGGGCAGCCGGTGCTGTTCTAGTCTCTGGCTGTAAGAGTAACAAAGACAATGATTACAGGGACCTTGGCTGGAAAATGGCCGGGGTCCTTGTTTTTTGTAGGGTGTAATCCCCTGGGAGGCCGGGATTGAGCCCCAGCTACCCGGAATTTTCCAACCGGTTGGAAATCCTCCCCAGGCCGGGTTTGAGTCTCAACCCAC
>JAZBOO010000231.1:0-2977 GCA_036351155.1 Candidatus Krumholzibacteriia bacterium
GTTCACCGTGCGCGATACCGGGATCGGCATTCCCCAGGACCGCCTCGAAATGCTGTTTGACAAGTTCAGCCAGGTTGATGCCTCGACCACTCGCCAGTACGGAGGGACGGGGCTGGGACTGGCCATTTCCAGAGAACTGGTGGAGATGATGGAAGGGGAAATCCAGGTGTCCAGTGTGGAGGGGCAAGGGTCCACCTTTACTTTCACCGTCCCCCTGGGACGACCGTCCGTGCTGGAAAACCCGGAGCTTGAGCTTGCGGAACATTTGAAGGGTGGCCGTGTTCTGGTGGTGGACGACAACCAGACCAGTGGCGACATGCTTGTCTCCTTTCTGAACGACTGGGGTTTGGTGGCGGAGGTCATCCAGGATCCATCCGAAGTCGTTCAAATTCTCACTCGGGAGAGAACCGCCGGGGTGCCTTTCCGGATTGTTTTGATCGATGGCACCTTGCCGGGTATCGAGAGTGCTGAATTCAGCCGCGGGTTGAGGTCGGAGGAAGGAATGGCGGACATCCCCCTGGTCTTGCTGGCCAGCCTGGTGAATCTGCCTGGACCAAAAAACCTGGAAGAAGCGGGATTTGATGGTGCGGTGACCAAGCCCATCAGTTCCCTGGAATTGAAGTTGGTTCTGACCCGGTTGCTGGATCCCGAGGGAAACCACCCCTCATTCACGCCGGCAAGCACCGTCCATGGCGTGGCCGATGATCTGATCGAGAGGATCAGCGCCAGGAAAGCCCGTATCCTCCTGGCGGAAGACAATGTGACCAACCAGCAGGTGGCTCTGGGAATACTCAAGAAATTCGGCCTTTCCGCCGATGCGGTGGCCAACGGAGAAGAAGCGGTCCAGGCACTGATCACGATTCCCTACGACCTGGTGCTCATGGATGTCCAGATGCCGGAAATGGATGGCCTGGAGGCCACGCGGCGGATCCGCAACCCGCGCTACGGTTGTCTGGATTCCCAGGTGCCCATCATCGCGATGACGGCCCATGCCATGACCGGGGACAAGGAAAAATGCCTCGAGGCTGGGATGAATGATTATATTTCCAAGCCAGTGGACCCTGATGGCCTGGCCCAGGCCCTGACCCAGTGGTTAACCCTGGATGAAATTCCCGGCGCGGAACCTTCATCTGGGCCCACTGGTCGGACCGCCTGGCGGGGAGACAGTCACGCTTTCCCGGTCTGGGACCGGGAGGGAATGCTGGAACGTGTGATGGGTGATCAGGAACTGGTAGATAATATCATCGAGGTTTTCGTGGATGATATTCCCCTTCAGATCGAAAAGCTCCAGGGGTACCTGAATGCACAGGATGCGCATCAGGTGGAGCACCAGGCCCACACCATCAAGGGTGCTGCGGCCAATGTGGGGGGAGATGCGTTGAAGGATGTGGCCCGCGCGATCGAGCAAGCGGGCAGGGATGAGGACCTCGGGGCAGCCAGGGCGAGGATGGCGGAACTGGAATGCCAGTTCGCCACGCTCGACGAAAAAATCCGAGCCTACCTGGCTGGCGCCGACAGTTAAGGAGAAAAGAAATTGAAAACCCTGATTGTCGAAGATGATGTGACGAGCCGCCTCCTTCTGGAGGAACTCTTGAAGGGATATGGACCGACCGCCATTGTCTCCAATGGCCTGGAGGCCGTCGAGGCGGCGCGGGCCGGACTGGATGCAGGGCAACCCTTCGACCTGATTTGCATGGATATCATGATGCCCGAAATGGACGGGCAAGAAGCCCTGAAAAAAATCCGGGCCCTGGAAGAGGCCAGGGGCATTCTCTCGACCAGCGGGGCCAAGATCGTGATGACCACGGCCCTGGACGATCTGAAAAGCGTCTCGTCTGCCTACGGCAGCCTGTGCGACACTTACCTGGTCAAGCCCATTGAAAAGGCAAAGCTACTGGGGGAGCTGCGGATTCTCGGTCTGATCACATGAAACGGAGCTTTTGCTCATGCGGATCTTGATTGCCGAAGACGACAAGACTTCACGGGAAATCCTGGCCAATGTTCTGGCCAATGCCGGGCACGAGGTGGTGGAAACCGCCAACGGCGCCGAAGCCTGGACATATTTTCAGCAGCCCGATCCGCCGCGCCTGGCCATCCTGGACTGGATGATGCCGGAAATGGATGGAGTGGACCTGGTCAGCCACATCCGGGAATTGCCCACAGGCCGGCCGCCCTACCTCATCATGCTGACGGCCAAGGGTGAGAAGAAGGACATCGTGACCGCCCTGGAAGCCGGTGCCGACGACTACCTGGCCAAGCCATTTGACGCGAGTGAATTACGGGCCAGGATCAAGGCCGGGACCCGCATGCTGAAAATGCTGGACCAGGTGGCCCATCAAGCGCGCGAGCAGCAGGCGGCCGAGGACCATATCACGACCCTCCAGGGGATCTTACCGATCTGCTCCTATTGCAAGAAAATCCGGAACGACGAGGGCTTCTGGGACCAGGTGGAGGCTTATGTCAGCCGCTACACCGAGGCGGAATTCAGCCACAGCATTTGCCCGGAATGCATGACGAAAAACTTCCCGGATGTCTGCGACGATTGCGGTAAAGTGAAGCACGAGGGTGAACACTAGCCCTGCTTGCGGAACAGAGCCGTGGCGAAGAAGGCCACTCCCGTCAGCAGGATGGTCACCGCGCCGGCCGGCAGATCGGGCCCGTAGCTCAGAGCCAATCCCGCGGTGGTCAGCAGGGCGCACAGAACGCTGGCAGTGATCATCATGTTGCGCAGACGGCCGGCAAACAGATTGGCCATGGCCGCCGGCAAGGTCAGCAGGGCGATGACCAGGATGATACCCACCACCGACACCAGCAGCACCACGGTCAAGGCCGTCAATCCCAGCAAGAGGAAATAGAACCGCTCGACGTGCACGCCGCGCAGGGTGGCAAATTCGCTGTCGAAGCAGACGGCCAGCAGTTGCTTGTGGAAAAGAACGACCACCACCAGAACCACCAGATCCAGGACGGCGATCAGCCA
>JAZBOO010000232.1:0-3156 GCA_036351155.1 Candidatus Krumholzibacteriia bacterium
CGCCAACTCTTCTCCAACATCGCTCTCGGCAACGTCTTTCGCATCAAGCGTGACTTCAAGAAGGCTCGCCAGCATCTCCACACCGCCTACGGACAGGCCCAGAAGCTTCAGTTCCCCCGGGAAGAAGCCCTGGCTCTTGAATTCCTTGGCGATGTGTACCGAGACGAACGCCTATTTGTAGATGCAGAGCGGTTCTACAACCGTGCCATGTCCATTGCCCAGACGATCGCTCCCAGGGGTGATATCGTTATGGAGGTCCATCGGCGCCTGGGTGAAATTTGCCTGGCGGAAGATGACCTCAAAGGCGCCCAGGACCATCTGGCCAAGGCGCTGAAACTGGCCAAGGCTCAGGAAGACCGCTACGAAGAGGCGGTCATCTTGAGAGTCGTCGCTGGAGTTTGGGAAACCTTGGGGCAAGCTGAAGAATGTCGCCGGAGCATTGAAGAGTCGATTTCGATTCTCGAGGAAATTGGCGCCAAGCACGAACTGGCCATCTCCTTGATGGCAGCCGCTGAATTTGCCATGGGGGAAATTGAACGCGGGCGGCCTTCCCTTCCCGTGGACGTCATGTTGACACGAGCGTGGACCAAAGCCACTCGGTCCCTTGAAAAATTTCTGCAGGTGGATATTTCCTACTGGACCAGGAAGTCCCAGCTTCTGGTAAAAAAGATCAGCGCCTTGCGTCAGTCCCAAAGTGCGACCCCGCCGAGGGCCCGGCAGGGTAAGGCTGCGGAGAAAATGGGAGCTTATCAGCCCGCCAATGTGATCATACACCAGAGTCGATCCATGAAGGATCTCCTGCAACTTTGCGACATGTTTTCCGAAACCGATGAACCCGCCCTCATCGTGGGGGAAACGGGCACCGGTAAGGAACTGCTGGCACATCGCCTGCACGAACTGAGCCCCCGGGCTGGCAATGATCTGGTTTGCGTGAATGTTTCGGCCATTTCGGAGTCCCTTTTTGAGCGGGAAGTCTTCGGACACGTCCGGGGGGCTTTCACAGGTGCGGACCATGACCGAATCGGGTTGGCCGAGCAAGCCAACGGAGGTACCCTCTTCCTCGATGAGATCGGGGATCTTCCTCTGGAAGTTCAGCCCAAGTTGTTGCGGCTCCTGCAGGACGGGACCTACTTCGCAGTGGGTGATCCCGTGGAACGCCGGACGGATATTCGCCTGGTGGCGGCCACCAACGCGGACCTGAACCGCAAGGTCCAGAACGGGGAGTTTCGTTCCGATCTCTACTACCGGTTGAAGATCCTGGAAATGGAGCTGCCGCCATTGCGCGAGCGCCCCGAGGACATTCTCCTCCTTCTGAGACATTTCCTGGGGCTAAATGCCGGATGCCCTCAGGATCTGACCGATTATTTCGACCGCGACAGCCTGGACCACCTGGAGCGCTATGAGTGGCCCGGCAACGTGCGTGAAATCGCCATGGTCGCCGCTCGGGCCCACGTGGAAATGAAGGCCAAGGGGAGTGTTGAGATCATCCTCCTGCGATCCAATGGTGGTCGGATCCGGATTACCAATGATTCGGGATCGATTTTGCGGCAACAGCCTGACAAGGGACCAGCGTCCAGTTGCGCGGTGGAGCGCACAAGGATTCTCATGGCCATTGAAGAATGTGGAGGTTGCCGTACCAAGGCTGCCCAGCAACTGGACATGAGTCGCGCCACCTTGTACCGGCACATGATGCGTCTGGGGTTGAAGGGAGCCTAGCGCTCCCTTTCTCCCACCCCATGGATATTCTCCCGCTTATTTTGTAGCCTCATGTTGAGGACCCGTCAGGGTCTGTCCAGGAGGCGAACGGTTCAAGTCTGCTTTATATAGGTGAGCAGGCAATATGACCTGGCTATGCATTTTTCTCTGGAGATGATCCCATGAAAATATTGAGTCTACTCACCATCTTGTTTCTCTGCACCATTTCCCCGGCCCAGGCCCTAGACTTCAACGACATCGAAGCCAAGTGGCAATCCGGCTGGTACGAAGAAGTCGGCGCCCTGGTGGCCGACGCCGCAGCCCAGAAGAACGCCGACCACCGCGCCCTCTACTTCAAGGCCCGCGCCCTCCTGTTCACCAGGCACCTGGAGGAAGCCCAGGATTGGGCCGAGAAGGCCGCCAAGGCAGCTCCCGACAGCGCCACCTACTGGGCCCAGCTGGGGGCGGCCAAGGCTTTCCGCATCCAGGAAAAGCCCATGCGCGGCATCACCCTGGGACGCAGCTGCAAGAAGGATTTCGAGAAGGCCGTGAAGCTCGACCCCACCAACCTGGAGTCCCTGTGGGCCCTGATGCGCTTCAACATGCATGCACCTGGCATTGTGGGCGGTAACAAGGACAAGGCCTGGGAAATGGCCGACAAGATCATGGCCCTCAACCCGGCCCAGGGGCACCAGGCCCTGGCCCAGCTGCACGTGCATCTGGATGAGGACCCGGTCAAGGCCCAGGCCGACAACCGCGCCGCCGCCGCGGCCGACCCCACCAACGCCAAGATCTGTTTTGATATCGGGCAGAGCCTGCTCAACCGTGGCTTGCGCGACGAAGCCCTGGAGTTCTATCACCTGGGTGCCGAGCGTGAAAAGAACACGGCCGAAGGCCTGGTCAAGCTGGCCGGGGCCTACATGCGCATCCAGGATCTGGACCGCGCCGAAGACTATCTGCGCCAGGCCCAGGCGACAGCCCCTGAAGAACTGTCGGCCACCCTCTGGCTCGGGGAAATCCTGCGCTACCGTGGCCATGCCGAGGAGGCCATTGCCCACTTCCGGGCCATCCTGAACGAGCACCCTGACTATGTTCCCGCCCGGTTCCATCTGGGGCAGGCTCTGGTTCAGGCGAACCGGGACATCCCCGAGGCCGCCGAACTTCTGCAGTCCTACCTGGACACGCAACTCAACATGGCCTGGCCCAGCCGTTCGAAGGCCAACTGGCAGCTGGCCCTGGCCCAGGAGAAAATGGGCTCCTTTGACCGTGCCTGGGAATCCATTACTCTGGCCAAGGAACTGTCCTGGGGCGGCGATCACCTCGACAGTGACATGCAGCGGTTGGAGTTCATGGCCAAGGACTAGTGCTTTCCATTTTCCAACCAGTTGGAAAAAGCCCCCGCCTTCCATCGAAAGCGGGGGCGTTCCTTTTCTCTCAGCGTGGGCCCAGCCTACGGCTGCC
>JAZBOO010000233.1:0-2144 GCA_036351155.1 Candidatus Krumholzibacteriia bacterium
ACCTCAATGTAGTCATATCGCGGTTCTCCACCTAGCCCAAAGTATTGCGATAATGAATTTTGACATGATACTGGTGGAGGCGGCGGGAATCGAACCCGCGTCCGTAACCGGTACCCCGGCAGCGTCTACATGCTTAGTGTCCTGTTAATTTAACGTTCAGGCTGGCCAGGTCACGTGCCTTCCTGAAAGCTAGCCTCACAAAATTTTCGCCCTTCAGCCAGAGGCCTGCATCCAGACTAGACACCGAAAACGGCGCCCCATTGGAATCAGTTCGGTGACCCCCCGATTCCGGGACGGGCAGCTTAATTAAGCTGCCAGTGCGAAGTTGTTTTCGTCACTTATTGGTTTTTCCACCGTTTTACGAGATTGATGGAATCTCGGCATGCAGCCATCGGTCCCCCGACCACGTCGAAGCCAGGTCGCCCCCACGCTGGGAATCCGTAGCGCGTATAATATACTACACAACGAACGCCAAAGCTATTCACACAAACCTTTTCCTCGGATGTCCTCGCCGCCCTCCTCAGGAGAGCGGCTGCGGATTTCCTCGAAAAGATTTGTGTGAATAGCTTTGGCGTTTGTTGTGTTCCATTTCATGCCATTCCCCCGTTAACCAGGCGCAGGGGACTCATCGCGCCAGCACCATGGACCGGGTCCGGACATGACCAGCGGCCTCCAGGCGGCAGTAGTACACCCCCGAGGCCACGGTTCGGCCTTCCGAGTCATCCCCCCGCCAGACGACCTGATGATCTCCTTCGGGCAGAGCTCCCCGATGCAGGGTCTTCACCAGCCGGCCCGCCACATCGTACACGCGCAAGGACACGTTGGGGGCGGATTCCGGCAGGCTGAATCGGATACTGGTCGCCGGGTTGAAAGGATTGGGTACGGTGCCGTGCAGGGCCAGGGGCGACGCAGGCATCGGCGGGGTGGCTGAAACGGCGGCAGGGTCGGCGGCCACCGATCCACTGCGCCTGGAGTCGGCGCCGCTCATGGGCCACAAAGACAGGGAATCGTCGTTCGCGACACCCATATCCAGCACCCAGAGATTCTCGCTCGTGGGCACCATCATTTCCACCATCCCGTCCGCATCGATATCGGCGACGGTGACGGCCGTCAGGATGGACTCCGGGAGGTCCCGGGGCCAGCCCTCCTGACTTCCGTCCAGGGTGTGCACCCTCAGGCGGCCGTCGGGCCCGCCCACAATCACAGCCGGTTCACCGAGGCCCACCTGGGCGACCACCGGCTCGACCACGGGGGAAGCCGGGTCCACGCCGAGATCCCATTGCTGCACCAAAATTCCGGCGGGTGTCATCACGTGCACGGTGTGGGAGGCGTCCGTGAATATGAGGTCGCGTCGGTCGTTTCCCGCAATGTCGGCCAGGGCCACCTGGCTGGGCATGCCGACCGCTCCGGTGTCGTAAGGCCAGTTGGCAGTGAGGGGAGTTCCGTCGTGGTGCACCACGTGGATGGTGCCGTCGGCCCGGGGAATGACGATCTCCAGATCGCCGTCACGGTCGAAATCAGCCAGGCTGGGCGATCCGGCCGCCGCTTCACCATCGCCAAATTGGGAGATCACCTGCCCGTATGCGTCGAGAACCGCGACCCGGTTGGTGAATGGCACCACCAATTCGCCCAGTCCGTCGAAGTCAACATCGCCGACCGCCACGCGGCCGTTGATCTGACCCGCCACCAGGGGAGCGGTCCAGGGCCATCCCTCCCACTGGTCACCATCCCAGTTCATGACGTTGACGTCCCGGCCGGCGGCGACGACGACCCACTCAATTGTTTCGCTGAGAATGGTTCCTCCGCTGATATAGTAGGGCCCGGCACCCAGTCCAAGGTCCTGGGGGTAGCCGTCCTTGTCGGTGCCGTCACCATTCTTTCCTTCAAGCCATCCGTCCGAGGCCCGCACATAGAACACGTCCATTTCATGGCCGTGATTGTTGTTGACCAGGGCCATGTTGCTCAGAGGGCTCATCCCTGAATCGATATGGATCAAATCTCCGGTGGTCGGTTCTATGAATTTCACGGTGAGGCTTCCGGAGCCGTCCTCCTCGACGAGAACCACTTCCAGTTCATCGTCCCCATCGAGGTCTCCGACAAGCACCGGTTGAGGGATGTTGTGCGCGTGGGTGTCGTAAAATTCG
>JAZBOO010000234.1:0-5394 GCA_036351155.1 Candidatus Krumholzibacteriia bacterium
AAGCCGACCACCGAGGGATATGAGAAGCTGGGGTCAGCATGTCTGGCCGCCCATCGCACCGATGAGGCCCTGGTGATTCTGGAAGAGGCCTTGACTCATACCAGCAGCAGCCGGTTATGGTCACTGAAGGGCGATGTCCACTATCTGAAACGAGAGTACGGCGAGGCGCGCGAAGCCTTTGCCAGGGTGCTGAATGAAGAGCCGGAGCACGGCAGGGCGCACTTGATGGTGGGTTATTGCAGCATCGAACTGGGCGAGCAGGATCTGGCCCTGACTCATCTGGGACGAGCGGTCCACGACCCAGCCCAGGCAGATATGGCCCAGCTGTTGATCCAGCGCGCTCTGAAAATGCAAAAGAGCTGATGGAAAGTTGCCTGATTTGAATGACCCGACCTTGTGAAATCTGATTTTCATTGCACCGGGAGTTAAAGTCTCTCTTCAACTTGCCGAATACATTCCCACGAAATCGCTCGTTATCCGACCATCACCAACGGCGTCGAGTCGAGGACATCAGGAATGTACCGTTTTCTCCATTTTTCCTTCAGGGGAACGCCAAGGGGTTGGGGAGCCCTGGTTCTGTTCAGTTTGCTGCTGGGGGCCATGATCCCACCGGGTGCAGCCCGGGGGGGTGATCTGGTCGACTACACGGAATTTTCTCTCCATGACCTCATGGAGATGAACGTGGTCTACGGGGCCTCCAAGCACATGCAGAAGGCCAAGGAGGCGCCTTCGTCCATCTCCATCGTGACCCGCGAGGAAATCCAGACCTACGGTTACCGCACCCTGGGCGAAGTGCTCATGAGCCTGCGGGGCTTCTACCACACCTACGACCACAACTACAGCTACATCGGCGTGCGAGGCCTGGGAACACCGGGCGACCTGAGCAGCCGTATGCTGTGCCTGGTCGATGGGATGCGGGTCAACGAGGGGTCCATCGGCGGCATCCTGATGGGCCAGGGGTTTCCGGTGGATCTGGACCTGGTCGAGCGGATCGAAGTGATCCGTGGACCGGCCTCGTCGCTGTACGGCACCAACGCCATGCTGGGCATCATCAACGTGGTCACCCGTGAGGGCTATCAGGTCGAGGGCGTCGAGGTGAGCGGCGGCGTGCAGAGCTTCGGGGGTCGCAGCGCCCGGGTGACCGCGGGGCACGAAACCCTGGGCGGTCTGGACCTGATAGTCTCGGGCTCCATCGGCCGGATCGACGGCCAGGACCGCTACGTCCAGGAGTACGACTATCCCGAGTACAACAACGGGGTGTTCGAGGACGGAGACCGCGAGGAGTGGCACAACTTCCTGGCCAAGGCCACTTACGAGGGGCTGACCCTCGAGTCGTTCTACTCATATCGCCTGAAGCAGAACCCCATGGCGCCCTCGTATACGGTGTTCAATTCCAACGAAGCCCAGACCGAGGATTCCCACTGGTCGCTGGGAGCGCGCTATCGCCGCAAGCTGGCCGACAAGATCGATTTCTCCTCCCAGGTCTACTACCAGCACTTTGCCTGGGATGGTCAGTGGCCTTACGACTTCGATTTCGAGGGCAACTACCTGGACTACATCGATCTGTACATTGACGATTTCACCGGCCGACGTTTGACGGCGGCGGTGGATTTTTCCCACCGGCTCCAGGGCGGCCACGTGATCGCCGTGGGTGGGGAATACCAGAACAACTTCCAGATGGACATGAGCGCCCACGACGACAACCCCTACTACGAATGGTACAACTTCCAGCTTTCGCCGGAAAACTGGGGGGCCTATCTGCTGGGCGAATTGCGATTGCGGGACAACGTCATCCTGAATCTGGGAGTGCGGCACGACCACTACACCAGCTTCGACGGGAGCACCAACCCCCGCCTGGCCCTGGTGACCGAGCCCGTGGACGGTTCGGTGTTCAAGGCCCTGTACGGCACAGCTTTCCAGGCTCCTAACGGGTATGAGATGGGTGACCAGGACGACTTCGATCCCTCCGGTTCGAATCTGACCCTGATCCCGGAGGAGATCGAAACCTACGAGCTGATCTGGGAGCAGAAACTGGGGCGGGGATTGGTCGGCAACTTCACCGCCTACGAGTACGACTACCGGACCATCATGGGCCTGGATCAGGACCCGAGCGTGAACACCGAGACCCAATCCCAGGGGCTGGAGCTGGGCCTGGAAGCTCAGCTGGCCAGCGGTATCCGGGGACGCGGCAGCTGGAGCTACAACGAGGTCGAAGACAAGGTCTTCGATCCCGCAGCGGGAGACTCACGAGCTCCGGCGCGCGTGGGCAAGCTGAATCTGTGGCTGCCCTTGCGTGATGCCCGCACCCGCCTGGGACTTGAGATCATGTACAACAGCCGCCGGTTGACCATCAGGCGCGGCTGGACCGAAGGCTACACGCTGGCCAATCTCAACGTGGTGGACACGGGACTCTGGGAGGGACTCCAGATCAAGGGAACTATCAGAAACCTGCTCAACTCCCCGGTGGGACATCCGGGGACGTGGGGCGAATTCCAGGACATCATCTGGCAGGACGGCCGTTCCTATCGGCTGTTCGTCACAATTTCAAGGTAGGGCGATGATTGATATGAAGAAAAAAACCCACTCCACACGCGAACCGGCCCTGGGCCTGGTGCGTGGCCGTGGTCATCGCCTTCTGACGGGACTTGTTCTGACGGGGCTGCTTCTTGCAGCCTGCCCTGCAGCAGCTGAGTCCGATGGTGAGGGCAAGCAGGATCTGATCCGCTCGGCCATGGTGTTCAATTTCTGCAAGTTCGTGCAGTGGCCGGAGGGTCAGACTCCTGGAGACAGCATCGTGCTGGGCGTCATGGGGACCATGGGCGAATACCCCGATTTCTCCAGTATCGCCGGCAAGAATGTGCGGGATGTGCCCATTGCCGTGCGGCAGGTGACTTCACGTGAGGAAATCCGTCGCTGCCAGCTGGTTTATATTCCGCAAAGCCAGCGGGCGGCCCTGAGCGAAACTCTTTCGGTGGCCCAGGAAGCGCCCATCCTGACGATCAGCGATCTGGACGGCTTCTGCAACAAGGGCGGCATGATTCAGCTGGTGGAGCGGCGGGGCAAGATCCGGTTTTTCATCAACCGAGATGCAGCCGAGCAGGCTCAGCTCAGTTTATCGTCCCAGCTGTTGAAGGTGGCCAAGATCGTGGAAGGAAGCTGATTTGACCTGGGTGCGGAACTGGCCGATCAAGACCAAGCTGCGGTGGATCTTTGCCGTCAGCAACGTGCTGGTGGTGGTGCTTCTGGGCACGGCCATGGTGCGGGTGGATCGTGCAGCGTTTCGTGACCGACTGGTCTGGGAGCTAGAGGTCATCAATCGCATCGTGGCCTCCAACTGTGCCTCGGCCCTCCTCTTCGAAGACCAGGAATTCACGCACGACACCCTGGAGAATTTGGGCTTCTTGCCCATGCTGGAAACGGCGGTGGTGTACCGCAACGATGGTCAGCCTTTCGCCGCCTGGGGCGATTCCACTCTGGGTGATTTCCACGCTTTCGTGGCCTCGGACATGTCCCTTCCCCGATTCACACAGAGCAGGGTCCTGGCGGCTCAGCCCGTGGAGTGGGAAGGAGAAAAGGCGGGCACACTGGTGCTCAGTTACGGTCTGGCCGACGAGGCCCGGCACACCCAGCGCATCTTCATCTTCTTCGGGGTTCTCAGCCTGGTGGCCATGATCATCAGCCTGGCGGTCAGCGAGCGCATGCAACGCTGGATATCCGAACCCATCATCAATCTGGCCAACGTGGCCAAGATCGTCTCCGATCAGCAGAATTTTTCGCTCCGGGTGACACGGCAAAGCGGAGACGAGGTGGGTCAGCTGGTCGAGGCCTTCAACGAGATGCTCGGCGAGGTGGAAAAGCGGGAACAGGCTCTGATCCAGGCCAGCCGGGCCAAGAGTGAATTCCTGGCCAACATGAGCCACGAGCTGCGCACGCCTCTGAACGGAGTGATCGGCATGACCGGGCTGCTGGCCGACACCGACATGTGCGACGAACAGGAAAAATTGCTGGGCTTTGTCCAGACCTCGGCGGATCACCTCTTGACGGTGATCAACGATATTCTCGACTTCTCCAAGATCGAAGCCGGCATGATGGTGATCGAAAAAGTTCCTTTCGACCTGCGCAAGGCCGTGGAAGAGATCCGGATCATCACCAATCCCCTGGCTGCGGAAAAGAATCTGGATCTGGATTTCCAGGTGGACGACGAGGTTCCGGATGAAGTTCTGGGCGACGTGGTACGGGTGCGGCAGGTGCTGCTGAACCTGGTCAGCAACGCCATCAAGTTCACCGTGCAAGGAGGGGTCCGGGTGACGGTGGTGCCGGTCACCGGCCACGGGGAGAACTCCAGCTGGCGGTTCGCGGTCCAGGACACCGGGGTGGGGATTGCCCAGGACAAGCTGGGGGCGGTATTCGAGCAGTTCACACAGGCCGATTCTTCGACCACCCGATCTTTCGGCGGGACCGGTCTGGGCCTGGCCATTTGCCAGCAACTGGTGGAACTCATGGGTGGGGCCATCGGTGTGGAAAGCGAGCCGGGTCAGGGGAGCACCTTCTGGTTCGTCCTCAACCTCAAACCGGCGGCGGTGGAGTCATTCATGGGATCCGTGGAAACCCAGGCGATCGCCCCCGAGAACGTGGAAACCATCAAGGCCGCCCGGGGGTGCCGGGTCCTGCTGGCGGAGGACAACCCCATCAACCAGGTATTTGCCCGCAAGTTGCTGGACTTGATGGGGGCCAAGACCACCGTGGCAAACAATGGCCTCGAGGCGGTGGAACTGGTCCAGGAGAAGGAATTCGACCTGGTGCTGATGGATTGCCAGATGCCCCGTATGGACGGATACGAGGCCACCCGCAAGATCCGCAGCCTGGGCGAGGCCTACACCGACCTGCCGATCATCGCCCTGACTGCCTTCGCCATGGCTGAAGATCGGGACACCTGCCTGGCCGCCGGCATGAACGACTATGTGACCAAGCCCGTGGATCGTGAGCAACTGGTGCGCACCATTGCCCACTGGACCCGACGGGAAGTCTCGGTGGTTTGATCGAGTTTACCGCCGACCGTGGCGCACAATTTCCCCGGTGATGGTGTAGATCGTGTCCTCGGCGATATTGGTGGCCAGGTCGGCCACCCGCTCCAGATGTTTCGCCACCATCAGCCAGGAAACCATCAGTTCAATTTTGGTGGGATCGGCCGCCAGTTCTTGCTTGATCAGAGCAATGAATGCCCGGTAATCGTCGTCCACCTCATCGTCAGCGGCGAGAACCTGGCGGGACTTGGTCCCATCCAGGTCCATCAGGGCCTGCAGGCTGTCCCGCAGCATCCGGCGGGCCTTCACCCCCATGTTGCTCAGCTTCTCGGCGAATATGGGGGGTGAATTTTCCGAGGTCAGGCACAAT
>JAZBOO010000235.1:0-29942 GCA_036351155.1 Candidatus Krumholzibacteriia bacterium
ACCCA
Organism: Candidatus Krumholzibacteriia bacterium; assembly: GCA_036351155.1. GTDB lineage: Bacteria > Krumholzibacteriota > Krumholzibacteriia > LZORAL124-64-63 > LZORAL124-64-63 > LZORAL124-64-63. The sequence goes on from JAZBOO010000235.1 coordinate 6, forward strand.
CCGGTCCCCCGGGATTGCTCGCGTCAATCAGGTGGGCGGGCTGTTCTCCGGACACCCACAGCCACCACGGGCCCACGCCTCCGGTGAGGGATAGTCCGAGATAAACGGCCACCGCAAGCAACAAAAGCCCGCTCAACCAGGCAGATTCGTACCAGGCAGGTTGTCCCTTGGATTTAGCCTTCTTCGCTCTTCGCCCTGACACGCAATCCCTCCTGCAACTGGGATGATTCCTCTTCCAGGAAACGTGTCGTGGCCTTCCCATCCAGGAAGACGGGATTGTTCAGCACTTCCAGATGGAACGGCGTGCTGGTGGGCAGCCCCTCGAATACACATTCGTTCAGGGCGCGGCGCATCCTTGCGACAGCTTCCTCACGATCCTTGCCGTGGGTGATGATCTTGGCCAGCAACGAGTCATAATAGGGCGGCACCCGGTAATCGGAATAGACATGGGTGTCGACGCGCACTCCGGGTCCACCCGGAGCATGGTAGTAGAAGACCCGGCCGGGACAGGGCATGAAGTCACGTTCGGGATTCTCGGCGTTGATCCGGCACTCGATGGCATGCCCGGTCACGGTGATGTCTTCCTGGGCGAAATCGAATGCTTCCCCGGCGGCCACCCTGATCATCCATTTCATCAGGTCCCGCCCCGTGACCAGCTCGGTCACCGGATGCTCCACCTGAATCCGCGTGTTCATCTCCATGAAATAGAATGAACCATCCTCGTCCAGCAAAAACTCCACGGTCCCGGCGGAGGTGTAGTCCACACGCTGGGCCAGGCGCACCGCGGCCTCCCCCATGCGCTGGCGGAGATCCTCGTCCACCGCGGGACTGGGGGCCTCTTCGATCAGCTTCTGGTGTCGGCGCTGCACCGAGCAGTCACGTTCCCCGAAGTGAAGCACGTGACCGTGATGATCGCCCATGAGCTGGATTTCCACGTGCCGCGGATTGACCAGGTACTTCTCGATGTAAACCCCATCGTTGCCGAAGGCCGCTCCGGCCTCGTTGCGGGCCGCCACGTAGTTCTTGCGCAGTTCTTCCTCGTCCCACGCCACGCGCATGCCCTTGCCGCCTCCGCCGGCGGTGGCCTTGATGATCACGGGGAACCCGGCCTCGGTGGCGAAAACCAGGGCCTCTTCCACATCATCCACCAGGTCGGTGCCCGGTACGATGGGAACCTCGGCCTCGGTGGCCATCTTGCGGGCGGTGGCCTTGTCGCCCATCATGCGGATGACCTCGGCGGAGGGACCGATCCAGACAAAACCGTCCTCGACGCATATTTCGGCAAATTCGGCGTTTTCGGCCAGGAACCCGTACCCGGGATGAATGGCCTCTGCGCCGGTGATCTCCGCGGCAGCTATGATGTTGGGAATTTTGAGGTAGCTGTCCACGCTGGCGGGCTTGCCCACACAGACGGATTCATCGGCGTATTTGACATGCAGGGAATCGGCGTCGGCGGTGCTATGGATGGCCACGCTCTGGATTCCCAGTTCCCGGCACGCCCGCATGATGCGCAGGGCGATCTCACCCCGGTTGGCGATGAGGATTTTCTTGAACATGCAGAACTTCCTGTCAAAAAAGCATACGAAGGCCCGGGTCCGGGTGGACGGGCGCGTTTTTCACGAACCGAACGCTGTATTCTGGGGTTTACAAGCCCTCTATGCAAGCAGTTTTGTGTGCCACGAAGATTGTTTCTGGAACTCCAGGACGCAAAAAACCAGCCAAGTTCTTGCACTTTGGCTGGTCTTTTTTATTTGATGTCTCCAAAAAAAGGCGCGTTTTCCCCGAGAAACAATCTTCGTGGCACGCCTATCAGATATCGGCCATCTTGGTGGGCACCTCCTGCGGCGACCCCTCAAACCTCTCCCAGGTGTTGTCACTGCTGGCCTGGATCCCCTTGATCCGCAGCTGGAACTCGTGCGGATTGCTGCTGGCATGGGTGGCCGTTTCCAGACTGATCTTCCCGGTCTTGTAAAGTTGCATGAGCGACTGATCAAAGGTCTGCATCTGATACTGCACGAAACCTTCCTGGATGGCCTGCCGGATCATCACAGTTTTCTCCGGCTCCCGAATATAATCCTGGATGGTGCTGGTGGTGATCAGAATTTCGGCCGCCGGGAACCGCTGCAAACCGTCCGTGTCGGCCACCAGACGCTGAGAAACCACCGCCTGGAGAGTCGAAGCGAGCAGGAAGCGAATTTCCTGGTGCTGATGAGGTGGGAAGAAGGAAATGATACGGCTCACGGTCTGGGTGGCATCGATGGTGTGCATGGTGCTCAGGACCAGGTGGCCCGTGTCGGCGGCCGTCAATGCAATCTTCATGGACTCCGCATCCCGGATCTCACCGATCAGGATGACGTCCGGATCCTGCCTCAGAATATGCTTCAAGGCGTCGGCATAACTCCCGGTATCGCAACCGATTTCACGCTGACTGATGATGCTCTTCTGGTCGCGGTGCAAGAACTCGATGGGATCCTCGATGGTGATCACGTGGCGAGAGCTTTCGCGATTGATCACATCGACAATCGAGGCCAGGGTGGTCGACTTACCGCTACCCACGGTCCCGGTGATCAACATGAGGCCGCGCGGTTTGAGGGCCAGTTCACGGACCACCGCAGGCAGTCCCAGCTCCTCGGTGGACTTGATTTCCACCGGCACATGACGGAAAACCATGGCCACGCTTCCCCGCTGGACATAGAAATTGGCCCGGAAACGGGCGACACCCGGCACGCCGAAAGCAAAATCGATTTCCCGGGTGGCCTCGAAGCTCTCCCGCTGACTCGGGGTCAGGATTTGCTGGGAAACCGAAATCATGTCCTGCACCGAGGGTGCGGGATAATCGGCGAACACCAGGGTCCCGTTGATCCGCAATACGGGCGGGCTGGCCACCTTGATGTGCAGATCGCTGGCCCCGCGGTTGATCATCTCTTTGAGTATTTTCTTGATATCCATGGGCAACCCCACACTCCTGTCGAACGGAATCCGAAGAATTGCCGCCCGTCAGAACAGATGCACGGGCCGCTGCAAGCAATCATCGGCACCAGAGGTGGGATCTTGATAAAAAAGCCCCCCGGCGGTGCCGGGGGGCAGAATGGCAGGGTCGGAGGGGGCCAGGTCAGTCCGGGTCAACCAGGAAGAGCACCGCTTCGGCCTCCACGGGATTCCCGTTCTCCACCAGGATCTCCTTGATGGTGCCGGCGAATTCCGCCTCGATCTCGTTCATCACCTTCATGGCCTCGATGATGCAGAGCGGCTGTCCGGCAGCCACATGGTCCCCCACGTTGACGAAATTGGGACTGGTGGGGGCCGGAGCCCGGTAAAAGGTCCCCACGATGGGCGAACGCACGTCTTTCCACTTGGCGTCCGGAGCGGGGGCCGCAGGAGCCGCTGGGGCTTCGGCAACCGTAGGGCTCACCGCAGGAGCGGCCGGGGCGGCTATCTGCACGGGGGCAGGAGCCATCTGAGCCACTCCCTGGGCCAGACCCTGGGACTTCTGGATACGGATGGTGGTGTCCTTGTTGCTGACTTCCAGCTCCTCGATACCACTCTCTTCTACCAGCTGAACCAGTTCACGAACTTTGTTGATATCCATTTCAACCCTTCCAGTGCGACGGGGAGCAGTCATGATCAGACCCTGCCCAGGTACTTCCCGGTACGGGAATCGATCTTGAGGACTTCACCCTCTTCAATGAAAAGCGGAACCTGAACGACAAGCCCCGTCTCCATGGTGGCGGGCTTGGAGCCACCCTGAGCGGTGTCGCCGCGCACCCCGGGATCGGTCTGGGCCACCTCGAGTTCCACCGTCAAGGGCGGTTCGACAGTCAGCGGCTTGCCCTCCAGCATCAGCAGGCTGCAGATATCACTTTCCTTGATGTAGGGAATGACATCGTCGAGTGTGTCCTGGTGCAGCTGAATCTGCTCGTAGGTTTCGGTGTTCATGAAAACGTAGTATTCGCCATCGGGATAAAGGTACTGATAATCCCGCTTCTCGAGCCGGACCTCTTCCACTCTTTCGCCGGCACGAAAGGTTTCTTCCAGCACTTTTCCGTTGGAGATGTTCTTCAGCTTGGTGCGCACAAAGGCCGGGCCCTTGCCCGGTTTGACGTGCTGGAACTCCACGATGGACCACAAACCATTACGGTGGCGCATCGTGAAGCCGGTCCTGAAATTACTGGTATCTGCCAAGATTTCCTCACTTTCAGACCCGGGTCAGGATAGAAACCCGGGCGTAATCCGCTCATTGATAACACCCCTGCCGGCAAAAGGCAACGCCAGAACCGGGGTTCAGTGCTCTTCCAAAATCCGCGCCATTCCGTCCAGAGCCAGCCGATACCCGCCAATACCGAAGCCAAAAACGCCCGCCGTGACCACATCGGTCAAAAGATTGGTCCGGCGAAAAGGCTCCCGGGACGCGGGATTGGTCAAATGCAATTCCACCACGGGAATGGTCATGGCCGACACCGCATCGCGCACCGCCACCGAAGTGTGCGTATACGCGGCCGCGTTGAGGATGACACCCTGCCCCTCGTCCTGGGCCCTGTGCAACATCGCGACCAGTTCCCCTTCGCCGTCCGTTTGCAAGAAGACAAGATCCAGTTTCAACTCCTGGGCCCGGTCCTGGCACAGCTTTGACAGTTCGGACCAGGTGGTGTGGCCGTAAACCTCAGGTTCACGTATTCCCAGACGGCCGAGGTTCGGTCCCCCGATCATGAATACCTTCGGGAGCACCTGACCTGAAGAGGCGCTCATGGCCGAGGCTCACTTTCGCTGGACAACCCGTTGATCCACTCGTGGAACTGCTGCTTGTTGCGAACCCGTTGCTGGGTCCGTCGTTCGGAGCTGTTGCCCGCATCGGGATCAGCTTCGGCCAGCGCCTCGGCATTCGAGGATTCCTTCTGGTCGAGAAGATGCAGAACCTGGTCTCGCTTGGCCCTCAGGCCGGGCAAGGTGGGATCTCGATCCTTCATCAGCTGCAAGGCTGCCAGGGCTTTTTCCAGATAACCCTGCTCGATGTAAATGTCGACCAGGGTCATGGTGGCCAGGGAACCGGCGGCGGCCGGGACCTGATCGGCACCTTGCTGTCGGGACTGGCGATTGCGGGCCTTGAGAAGGAGGCCCTTCCAGCGAGAGTCCTGGCCTTCGAGCTGGACCAGCTTGATCAGCCAGGGTTCAGCCAGGTCCCAGATTTCCTGACCCATGGCATCATCAGCCAGCAGACCCAGAGCCACGTGGTTGTCGGGATCCAGGTCCAGCACACGGACCAGAACCTTCCGGGCATGATCACGACGACCCGCCTCCATCAAGGTCCGGCCCAGCACCACCATGCCGCTGAGATAGTCGGGATGGCGCGCCAGTCCATCCTCCAGCAAAGAGAGAGCCTCCTCCACCTGGCCCTCGCGACCCAGAAGATCGGCCAAGGGAGCAAAAACCTTGGATTCCGGTGCGGCATCATGGCGCTTGCGAAGTCGCGCGATTCTGTGTTGTCGGTCCACCATGCCAGATCATCCCCTGCTCGGCCCAGGCAGAATGCCGGGACCCACCGTTTCACCACGTGAACTATTCATCGGGCCGCTATACAAGGTCCTGCAAATGATCACCCACCGCGTTCATGTCATCCCACAGGCCCTGGACCAGGGCGATCGGGAACCGCGCGTTGACAGAGTCCACCAGCGCCTGTCCCTTGCTGGGATCGGCCTCGTCCGGGTCGCCGAGGAAGCCGGTAGCGCAACGCCCGGCACCATCCTGAACCATCCGGGCGGCCTTGCGGGCAAAGACACGGGCCATGACGGCAAAATGTCCGGCTTCCCCATGACCTTCCCGGGCCAGACGCGCAGCCTTGGCCACCAGGGCTCCGGCCACCTCACACACGGTCATCATGTCCGCCAGTGTGAACATGACGATCTGATGCCGGGTCAGGCGAGCCGCATGCATGTACTGAACGGTGTCGTTGAGAGCCCGGTAGGCTTCCGCGGCAATTTTCGCCCCGACCGCTCCGTTTTCCTTCTGCACCTCGTCCATGCCTGCTGCCAGTTCCTCGTAGAAAGCCCCCTTGGAGCGCACGGTCTCTTTCCAGCGGAACATGCCAATGATGCTCTGCTGAATTTCGCTGGTCCCCTCGTAGATGGTGGTGATGCGCACGTCCCGCTTCATCTTCTCGACCAGATATTCCTTCGTGTACCCGTAACCGCCCAGAGCCTGAATGGCGGCGTCGGCTGCACGGTTGCCGGCCTCGGTACACCAGTACTTGGCAATGGAGCCTTCCGTGGCCAGATCCTTGGCCCCCTCGTCGATGGTCAAGGCGGTCTGCTCGGCATAGGCTCGGCCGGCCGCCAGGTCGACCCAGTTCTCAACCAGGAGCTTGAGACGATAGCCTTCCTTCTCGAAAATGGGGGCACCGAACTGCTGTCGGGTCTTGGCGTAGTTCAGGGCCCGGATCAGTGGAGCCTGTCCGCCGCCCAGCCCGAAGGCCCCCACCATCAGGCGGGTATAGCCGAACACCGCGTTGGCCTGCTTGAGACATTGCCCCTCGACCCCACCGATGAGGTTCTCCACAGGCACTTCCACGTCCTCCATGAGGACGCCGGTCGTGTTCGAAGCGCGGATGCCGTGCTTCTCTTCGTGGGCCCCCACGCCCAGACCGGGAGTATTGCGTTCCACCACGAAGAAACTGAGCCCACCGGGGGCCTTGGCCAGGATGGTATACAATTCGGCCACGCTGCCGTTGGTGATGAACTGCTTGCTGCCATTCAGACGGTAACCGGTCACCTGACCGCTGGAATCCACGATGGGGTCGGCCGTGGTCTGGATACCCGCCACGTTGCTGCCCGCCTCGGGTTCGGTCACTCCGTAGGCCACGATCATGCCTTCACCCGCAATCCGGGTCAGCCACTTCTGCTTCTGTTCATCCGTGCCGCCCACCAGGATGGGATCAGTCCCCAGGCAGATGGCCAGGAAGGCCGTGGCCACGCCCAGGTCCACGGCGGCCATCTCTTCGCTGACCCGACAGATATCCCTCGCCCCTCCCCCCAGGCCTCCGACGCTTTCGGGCAGAAAAATCAGATGCAGCCCCACATCGGGGGACAGCAGATTCCGGATGAGGGTCTCGGGAAACTGGTCGGCTTCATCCAGCTCGATAATCTTTTCATCAGGCAAATCCCGGGCACAAACCTGCCGGAGAGTCTGGACCACCATGTCGCACATTTCCGGGGATAGTCCGGCGGGAATGCTCATATCAAATCCTCTTTCGATGTTGACCGACGCGGACGTCGGGTCCGGTCGGGTGTCGGTTGAAGTCAAATCAGGGGATGGTCAACTGACCGCTGCCCACGAGGACACAGTGCCCGCCCACGGTGATGGTGCGCGCTTGTCCGCCGGCAATGTCAGCTTCGGCCACCAGCCTGCTGGGCCGCCCCATTTCCAGGCCCTGCTCGCTGATCACCCTGATGTGGGGGTCGTGCCTGACCAGGCGGTGCTTGACCAGGTAGGCCACCAGGGCGCCGGTGGCGGCCCCGCTGGCGGGATCCTCGGGAATGCCGAAATGGGGCGCGAACATCCGGCAATGGACCGTGCTGTCGTCGCGAACCGTCTCGCAGGTGAACACGAAAAGATCCCCGAAGCCCAGGTCTCGGGCAATGGCGTCGGCATCACGCCGCCGCAGGGTGATATTCTCCATGGCCTCGAGGGTGCTCAGAGGGACGATGTGGATGGGCAGTCCGGTGGAAATCACCTCGCAGGGCAAGCCCGTGATGGCAATATCCTCCTCGGGAATCCCCAGGGTGCGCGCCACTTTTCCTCGGTGAAAATACTGCCCCAGGAAAACGGGAGCGTCCTGAACCAGGCTGTACAGGCGCTGAGCCCCTTCACCCTTGGTCACCACATCGAAGCACCCCGCTTCGAGTTCCCAGCGGAAGTGCGGCACCTGGCCCTCCGCGGGGCGCCGGCCCAGCTTTTCCAGGGCGAAGGTGGCCCCGAGAACCGAATGCCCACCGAACGGAATTTCCGCCGCCGGCGTGAAAACTCGCAACCCCGCCCGATGATCACCGGGCGTGCGAGGCTGGACCAGAAAGGCAGTCTCGCCGGCTCCCAGTTCCATGGCCACCTGCTGCATGCGGGTTTCGGGAATATCCTGAGCATCGGGGAACAGATAAAGGCGACTTCCCCCGAAAGGTTGGTCAGTGAACACATCGATGAGCAGGAATTCAGAACGCATATCCTGGTGGTCACCTCGGGCTGGAGACAGATAGTCACCGACCGGACCAGGTTTTCCCCTCAGGAGAGGACAGACCGGGCCGCTCGGGAAACAGAACGATTCGGGCAGAATTTAGCACACGGAAAGTGGCGGGCCAAGGGGTTAACCCCGTTTTTCGAGAATAACGGTGGCGGCGGCAAACTCCCGCTCGTGACTCAGGGCCACGTGCCAGGCCACGGCTCCGGCGGCGGTCAGGGCCGCACGGGCTTTACCGTGAAGCTCCAGGGTCACCTGACCGTGCTCTTGCCGCACCACTTCGATGTCCTGGTAGGGTATGGCGGACACATCCTGCCCCAGGGCCTTGAGAAAGGCCTCCTTGGCCGCCCAGCGGGCCGCCGCCGAGGCGGCCGCCCCTCGCCCCCTGCTCTGGATGTAAGCGATCTCACGGGGCGTGAAGCACCGGGCCAGGAAGCGATCGCCGTGATCCTGGAGCAGATCCGAAATCCGCGGGATCGCCACGATATCATTTCCCACTCCGAGGATGCTCAATAGGCGCCCTTCCGTTCGATGACCGCCGGCAGGGTCCTGGCCAGAACCCAGAGGTCGAAGCGGAAACTGCGCCGGCGGACATATTCTTGGTCCAGCTCCATCCATTCGCTGAAATCCAGCTGGCTGCGACCCGACACCTGCCACAGACAGGTGAGGCCGGGCTTGACCAGCAAACGTCTGGCCTGGGACGGGGTGTAGTCCCCCACTTCGGAGGGAATTTGGGGACGCGGCCCCACGATGGTCATGTCCCCCTTGAGCACATTGAACAGCTGGGGAAACTCATCCAGGCTGCTCCGCCTGAGAAACCGCCCCACCCCGGTGATCCGGGGATCGTCCTTGATCTTGAAGGCCGCCCCGCTGGCTTCGTTCAGGTGGGCCAGTTGCTCCTTGCGGCTTTCGGCATCGACGGCCATGGAACGAAATTTGTGGCAGGCAAACATGCGGCCTCTGTACCCCACCCGCGCCTGGTTGAAGAGGATGGGCCCCGGGGATTCCAGCTTGATCAAAAGGACGATGAAGGGCAGCAACGGCAGCAACAGCAGCAGGCCGCCGGTGGCACTGACGATATCGAACAATCGCTTGATGGCGTGATAATAAAATGGCTGGTGAAAATTGTAGCCTTCCGAAACCTCGGCAATGAACTGCAGATAACCATCTTCGGAACCATAAAAGTTCTCACTCGCCATGCCCCACCTCTTGGGATTCCGGGCGGCGCCAGCTGTAGAGCAAGGCCCCGGGGGTTTCGTGAATCAGACGCAAGTGCCCCCGCCGCGCCAGGGTGCCCGCCAGGTGATCCTGTGGATCAAAATACCACGGCCTGGCCACCACCCAGAGCAGGGCGTCCCGACCGTCCAGAGTGCTGTCGCAGAAGGCTTCCGCAGCCTGGGCGGAACGCAACTGGGGCCAGCCGAAATCGTTCAGGATCTCTGCCGATCCGCGGTAATAATACTTGAAAACATTGCTCACCGATGGCACCAGGATCGCCTCTGGGGCCAGCTTGGATTCTGCCGCTTCTTGAGCGGAAATGAACTCCACCACCCCACGAATGTCCGCCTTGGCGTATCTGCCGTCGTGGAAATGCCCCCACAGGGAGAACAGCATGAGCCCCATCAAGAGCAGGGTGAACCCGGCTCCGGTGCGGCGCGGAAGCCGGACCAGACCGGCGGCCGCCAGGGTCAGCAACCAGGGCAAGACCACGGCCACATACCGAGGGTTCCATGGCTTCACGTTGCGCACGGCCAGAAAAATCAGGATGGCCAGGGGGATGAGGATCCACAGGAGGAGAAAACCCTGACGACGTCTCAGCGCCAGGAGACCGGAAACCAGGGAAACACCCACCGGCACGGCTGCCACCACCAGGATGGGCAAAAACTGGCGCAAAACCGGCCACCTATCCGGAGCGTGGAGTTCGCGTAGCGAGGGCCCCAGGCTGAAGCCATAAAAGAAGGTGAAGAGGGAATACGGCAAGGCCAGAGGAGTGAAGGTGGTTTCCCCACGCAAGGCTTCGCCGGTGGCGGCGGTGACCACCAGCCGGTCCACGGCCCAGATGCCCGAGGCCTTCAGCACCCAGGGCAACACCAGGATCCCCGCTCCCACGAAGGCCAGACTCCACACTCCCCACTGGCGACCCGTCCGTGGAAATCTCCAGAACAGAACCGTCAACCCCAGAGCCACCATCAGGAAAATGGCAGACATGTTGGACCAGACCCCCGCAGCCATGGCCAGGGCCAGCCAGGCTGCTTTGCCAAGATCCACCCGATCTTCCCACAATCGCAAGAAGAGATAGCCCATCAGAATGGTGAACAGCAACAGGAGCGCATACCCCCGGCCCTCTTGACTGTACCAGACATGGAAGGGGCTGAGGGCCAGCAGCAAGGCCGCCAGCCGGGCCGAGCGGGCGTCGAATAGACGCTGCACCGTCAGGGCAAAAAGGGGCACCGCCACCACACCCGCCAGAGCAGGAATCAGCCGCAGCATGACTTCGGAATCCACAACGCGTAGCAGGGGCCAGGTCAGAGCCAGGTAGAGGGGGCCCTGGATGGCATCGGTGATCTGTTCAATGAAGGCGAGATCGGCCCCAGGCCTGATGGTCTGCCAGCTCATGGCTTCATCGACCCAGAGGGATTGGCCCCCCAGGCGGAAAAACCGCAGGACGGCGGCCAGCAGTGTGACCATGGCCAGAAACCCCGGACCCAGCGAGGGCTCCGGAGCCACGGCGGAATTGAGCCAGTTGGAAGGAGGAACCAGGCGGCGAGAGGATTCGGGTCGGGTCATGTCGACTTTCAGGGGCCCTCCCCGTCCCGGCGTTCGCCGGTGTCGGACAAGGGGTGCCCCGGCTTGAATTCCTTCAAGGACACCGCAATGGAGCCCACAGGCACCTTGGCCTTGATGAGCACCGGCACGCGATACTGGTCATCGGTGATATAGAGAGTGAGTTTACCCTCGTGTTTGAACAGACCTTCGCCCTCGATCACCGGCTCGACCACGAAACAGTCCCACGTCCCGGCCTCGACCTCGACCGTTTCTTTCCCGTGGACCAGAACTCTGAGGTTGTAGGATTTCCGGGAACTGTGCGCCGGAACATGGTAAACGGACCCGGCCTCCAGGTCCAGCGTACGCACAAAATAAAAAGCCGACAGCACATCCTGCACCCCGGCGGTGATGGGGTATTCCTGGCCATTGGCGTAGCGGGCCAATCCGGCCTCGTGATCGAAACTGATCTCCACCGTCTTCTTGTAGTCCCCTTCGCGCAGTCGCTTGTAGAAGTAGCGGCTGTGCAGCTCGGCAGTGTCGATGTAGCTGATGATCTTGTCGCGCACCTTGTAGATCGAGGAAAAGAAACGATTGCTGTTGGTCTTGCTCTGGATGTGGTAGCAGGGGTGGCCCTGGTAGTCCTTGATGCCCACGATTTCCAGGATGCCCTCGCCGGCATTGACCAGACCGTAGTCGATGGAGAACACCATGCGTTCCCCGGGGCCGAAATTCACCAGGACAGGCTGGGGATCCTCGACAACCACCCACTCGGGTTCCGCGTAGGCGTTCAGGGAGATCAACGTCAGGGCCATGAAGACCAATCGCGTCAGGAATTTCATGGAGATTCTTCCGTTCCATGGTTCAAGAAAAAGGGACCCCTCACCTGCAGTATCTCGTTTAAACCCCACCGTCGGCCGGTGAGTTCCCTCCGGTGCCCCAGAGGTCCAGGATCACGTCGTGAACCCGGGCTTCCTCAAGATCGGGCAAACAGATGAATTCCGCACAGCTGTGCAGATGACAGGGGTGGCAATGCGGCCAGGTTCCCAGGATCCGGAAGGGTCCGTGTCCGGCGTAGGGAAACCAGATGTCCGGCCGGGTGGGTCCGAACAGCGCCACCGTGGGAACCCTCAGTCCCACCGCCGCGTGCATGATGCCCCCGTCCACAGCCACCACCAGATGCGCCTGGCCCAGCACGCCGAGGACATCCTGTAGCCCCAGCTGGGGCAGGATCCCGCCGCTATCAGGAAACAGCTCGGGGCCCAGTTCAGACCAGGGCTGATGCGGATGGGGCGGGGCCAGCAAAACAACCGGCCCCGGACCTTCGTGACCCAGACGCTTCAACAGCGCCCGCCACCGGGCCAGAGGCCATTCCTTGCTGGGCCAGGTGGCACCCGGCGCACAGACCAGGAAAGGCCGTGCCGGGTCCACGCCCAGCTCGTGAAGGACCCCGGCAGCGCGCGGAGAAAGGCCAGGCCTGGCCAGCTGGGGCAGCGAGGGCAAGGCACTTTCACGGGCCAGAAACCAGTCGGCAAAGGACTGACCGCTTTCCTGGTGGCGCAAGGGAAGCAATCGAGAAAGGTGATGCCCCAGCCCCCCGGGAGCATGCCGGGAAAAATCATCCCGCCGTGTTCCCAGATCTTCGGGCATGGCCGTGTGAGTATAGAGGTGCCGCCGCAGCCGCCGGGTTCCCCCGATGCGCAGGGGAATTCCGGCCAGACGCAATAGCCAGGCACTCCGGGGATTGAAGAAGAGGTCCACCGCCAGGTCATACCGCTGCCGGCGCAGGTGCCGCAGGGTGTCCAGGTAGCCGGCGGCTTCGGGATGATCCTTGTTCGACCCGCTGGCCCCGCGCCGGGCCTGGGCATCAGCACCCCGGCGCTCCACACCCAGCAGGTGCAGATGATCCAGCCGAGGGTGACCGTGCAGCGCCACACCATGACCCGCTTCACACAGAAACCCCAGCTCGAGATCCGGATCCCCTTCCTTGAGGACGTCCAGGACCACGGTACTCATGATCACATCACCCAGGTAACGCAACCGGGAAACCAGCACCTTGTTCAGGGGGCGATTGTCCAGCAGCCATGTCACGCCTGATCGCTCCCCTGCCGTTTCAGAATCCAGGCCACGGCGGCCGGCAGGTCGTCGGCCACCCCCACCCGGGGATCGTCATCGAACTGATCGATCACCCTGATCTCCTCGGCAAGACCATGACCGGTCCTAACCAGGACAGCTCCCAGCCCTCCTTGCCGGCCAAAGGCAATGTCACTGGCCTTGTCCCCCACCATCCAGCTGCGCGCCAGGTCGAGGGAAAACAATTTCCGGGCCTCGTTCAGCATGCCGCGCAGCGGTTTCCGGCAAAGGCAGTCCTGGTCCGGAGCGTGGGGACAGTAATGGAAGGAATCGAAGGCCACCCCACGGGCGGCCAGGGCGGCATCCAGCCGGGTCATGACCTGGTGGAAGTCATCTTCGGTGAAGTAACCCCGTCCGATCCCCGACTGGTTCGACACCCCGATCAGCAGAAAACCGGCGGCCCGAGCCCGGGCCAGAGCCTCGGGTACTCCCGGTAAAATGCGCACGCCCTCGGGGTCGGCCAGATAATCGGCATCGTCAATGACCACCCCGTCACGATCCAGGAACAGGGCCGGCTGAACACGTGACCCCGGGGATGTGGCAGGCTTTTTCCAGATGCTCATGACCCGTTTCCTTCGGTCTGGGAGCGAGCTCGGAGCTCGCTCAAGGCGTGATAAACCTCATGCCCGGTCACCGAATCCAGACAGAAGGTGGGCTGGTTGCAGGTTTTGCGATAGCAGGGCTGGCAGGGAAAACCGGTGGCCGCAATGGCCCGGGCCCGCGGGCCCTGGGGGGCGGTCCAGGCGGGATTGGACGACCCGAACACACCGACCGTGGGAATGCCCAGGGCACCCGCCAGATGCATCAACCCGCTGTCGTTTCCGGCAAACCCATCGCATTGCTGAAGAAGGTCGGCCACCTCGAGCAATCCGGTCCGGCCGGTCAGATCCACCAGCCCCGGTGTGCCCAGCACCTCATGCCGTGCAGCCACGGACAGACCACTCGCCAGGTCCGCCGCAAAAGAGCGAGACCCTGCATCACCAAGCAAGAGGAGTTCGGCTCCTTCTTCCAGGCACAGACGACAAAAATCCAGAGCAGGGTTCAGCGGCCAGGTCTTGGCCAGGCCGTAGGTGGCACCGGGGGCCAGAACCAGACGGGGCACCGGTCTGGACTGAACCGTGGGGTGGTCGCCAGCCAGGTGCAGCTTGACCTGGGCCGTCGTGACGGGAGTCTCGGCAAGGCCGGCAACCGCGGCCAGCCAGGCTTTCCCCAGGGCCACCATTTCGTCAGAAAAATGGGCCGTCCCCCGGGCTTCAGACTCCACTCCGTGGCTCAGGAGCATCCCCCGTCCATCGGTCCGGTAACCCACCCGGACCGGAATCCCGGCCAGCCGCGCAGCCATCGCCACGCGCAGGGACGGTGGGCCCAGGATCGCCCCGTCATGGTTCCCCCGGGCCAGATCGCGACCGAGGTTCCAGACCCCCTTGAGGCCATCGTGCCGACCGGGCCTTTCCACCACCATCAGTTCATCAATACGCGGATCGTGGGCAAACAGCGGAGCCCAGGCCGCGCGAACAGCCCAGCAAATATGCAGGGCTCGACCGCCGGGAAGGGACACACTTCCGGTCAGCCAGTCGAGCAAGCCGGTGGCCATGACCGAATCGCCCAGCCAGTTGGGAGCCAGGACCAGCAGTCGGTAAGGGTCCACACGATGCGTGGGCTCGTTCATGAGGTTTCTGGCGGGGACGGGTCGGTGGGACGGGGAATTTTCTTGACCGACGTGCCGGGGTCTTCCCCATCACGATCGGCGGACATGATGGTGGTTGCGGTCCGGGCGCGGCCCTCGGTCACGTCGGCGATGGCGGCCAGCAGGGTTTCCATCTCCACTTTCTGACCCTTCTTCACGGTCAATACCTTGGCCTTTTTGCGGCCGGTGGGCACCCAGCACGGAGGGTCAGAAGGGGTGAACAATCCCACCGCGGGAACCCCCAGAGCCACCGCGAAGTGGAAAAAGTCGGTGTTGCCGCCAACAAAAAGATCGCACTGGGCCAGCAAGAGGATCTGGTCGAGCAGATTGTCTCGCGGCAGTCCGGCCGGCACATCGGGTAGCCGGACCTCAAACTGGGTCCGCCGTTCCTTGTCGTCCGCCTGGGCCAGGGGAAGCACCCGGCACAGCAGGTGACGGCTCAGCTGGCCCGCCAGATACTGCAGGTTTTCCAGAGCCACCGCGTGCCCACTCTTGCCCAGCCCCGGGTCCATTCCCACCAGCATCTGATCCGGGTTGGGCTTGTGGAAGTGGACCTGCTGGGCCATGTGGCGCATCCGGTCCATGGGCAGGGGCCAGCGAGGGTTCAAATGCTTGGGAGAAAGCCCCAGGAAAGGGGCCGCGGCGGCCAGGCGGTCTCCCAGGTAAGTGTCCGGGTTCCGCGGCGGACGCAGCTCGAAATTGATGGCCGGCCAGCTCTTCTCATGGGAAGGCCCGAGCCGCAGACGTGCGCCCGTGGCCAGGGCCGCCAGTTCCAGGCGGGCCTGAGGCTCCTGGGACATGACCATGGCCACATCGTACTGCCCGGATCCCAGCTCCCGCAGAAGGTTGCCGAAGGCCGGACGCCAGGGATTGACCTGGCCCTCCTTGTACACGCGGTACAGCTTGGCCAGGCCGCTGGGCACCACCAGGGCCTCGTGCTTTTCCGGCAACAGGAAATCGATGCGACATCCCGGGTGCTGCTGCCGGATGGCGTTGACCAGGGGCATGTGAAACAGGAACTCGGACAGATCACCCGCATCGATACAGAGGAGACGCTGGCTCTCCTCAAGAGCACGCGGCAAAATGAACGGCCGGTCCTGCCCCTTGCGGAACAGCGGACGCATGAGGGTTGTCAGAAGTCGATGTTCAGACAAGTCTCAGTCCACCTGATATAATGCGCATCACTCGAACACACCCGGGAAAACAGATTCCCAGACCTCGTCCACGTGCTTGACCGGGACAAACTCCACGGCCTCGCGGACTTCTTCCGGAATTTCGGCCACATCGATCATGTTGGCCGCCGGCAAGATGACCTTCTTGATCCCCACCCGGTGGGCCGCCAGAACCTTCTCCAGCAAACCACCGATGGGCAAGACAGCCCCGGTCAGGGTGATTTCACCCGTCATGGCCGTGCGCCGATCCATGGGCGTGTTGATCAGCAGGGACAGCAGGACGGTGGCCATGGCGATACCCGCACTGGGTCCGTCCTTGGGAATGGCCCCGGCCGGTAAATGGATATGGATATCCTGCTCGTTGAAGAACGGCCCGAACTCCTCGCGTCCACCGAAGCGGTTACGCAGGTAGCTGTAGGCGGCGCTGGCAGATTCCTGCATGACGCTGCCGACCTGGCCGGTCAACTTCAACTGTCCGCGTCCACCCGGCAAAGCCAGGCCTTCGATGTAGAGAATTTTTCCACCCACCTGGGTCCAGGCCAGGCCCGTCACCACGCCCACGGTCAACCGGGACCGCAGGCGGTCTCCGGAGTAGTTCGGCGGTCCCAGATAATCTTCCAGGTTCTTGGCCCCGATGGTCTGCTTCTTCTTTTTCCCCTTGGCCACATTGGTGGCCACCTTGCGACAGACCGCCCCCACCTGACGTTCCAGATTACGCACCCCGGCCTCCCGGGTGTGGTCCTCGATGATGCGCATCAGACCGGCATCGGTGAACCGGATAAACCTGGCCTCCAGGCCGTTCTCTTCGATCTGCCGTGGCACCAGGTAGCGCTTGGCGATCTGCAGCTTTTCCAGGTTGGTGTAGCCAGGCAGATGGATCATCTCCATGCGGTCCAGCAAAGGCCGCGGAATGGTGTCCAGCATGTTGGCTGTGGTGATGAACATCACCCTGGACAGGTCGAACGGCAACGTCAGGTAGTGGTCCGTGAAGTCGCTGTTCTGTTCGGGATCCAGGACCTCGAGCAGGGCACTGGCCGGATCGCCGCGGAAGTCCTGCCCCAGCTTGTCGATCTCATCAAGCATGATCAGCGGATTGTTGGTGCCGCACTCCTTGAGACCGGCAATGATCCGCCCCGGCATGGACCCGACGTAGGTGCGGCGGTGGCCGCGAATTTCGGCCTCATCCCGCATGCCCCCCAGGGAGAATCGAAAAAACTTGCGTCCCACGGCCTCGGCAATGCCGCGGCCCAGCGAGGTTTTCCCCACGCCCGGAGGCCCGGCCAGACACAGGATGGGCCCGCGGTGGTTGTCCTTCAACTTGCGCACGGCCAGATACTCGATGATGCGTTCCTTGACGTCCTCCAGACCATAGTGGTCGCGCTCGAGAATGTCCTGGGCCCGCTTGAGATCCAGCTTGTCCTCGCTGCCCACGTTCCAGGGCAGGTCCAGCAGCCAGTCGACGTAAGTCTTGCTGACCGTGTATTCGCTGGCGCCGGGGCTCATCCGGCTGAGGCGATCGTACTCCCGCTCGGCCGCCGCCTGCACCTTTTCCGGAAGGTCCGCGTCGGCAATCCGCTCGGCCAGCTCATCCAGCTCCACCGAGCCCTCGTCGGCGTCACCCAGTTCGCGCTGGATGGCCTTGAGCTGCTGGCGCAGGTAGTATTCCCGCTGATCCTTGTCGATGGATTTCCGCACCCGGGTTTGCAGCTTCTGTCCCAGCTCCAGAACATCCAGCTCGCGCATGACGATCTTGGACAGGGTCTGAAGTCGGCGACGCGGGGAGGTTTCCTCGAGAATGGACTGCTTCTCGGCCACGTCGATTTCCAGGTTGGTGGCAATCAGGTCGGCCAGTCGGCCGGGATCATCGATGTTCATCACCACCACCTTCAACTCCTCGGAGAGGGTCTCGGTGGCGTCGATGATTTTCAGAAAATTGTTGGCCACGCCGCGCATGTAGGCCAGGGTGCGGGAATCCTCCTGCACCTCCTCGTGGATCAATTCCACGGCCGCCCGCATGTAGGGTTTACTGGTCAGAACCTTCTTGATGCGGCAACGGGCCACACCCTGTCCGAGCAGACGCATGCTGCCGTCGGGAAAGCGGAGCATTTTCTGGATCTTGACGGCGGTGCCCACGTGGTAGATGAGATCTTCATCCGCCGCGTCTTCCTCCTCATCACCGGTGAAGTCCTTCTGGGCAAAGGCCCCGAGGATCTTGTCGCCGGCCAGGCATTCATCGGCCAGGCGCACCAGATTGGTGTCGCTGAGTACCAGGGGTACCATCATGGCCGGAAAAATCACCGCTTCGCTGATGGGCAAAATGGGCATCTCACCGGGGATGAATAATTCCTCGGCCTGGTCCTTCTCCCTGAGATCCTGCTGGTTGTCAGCCATCCGGCCTTGCTCCTTCCCGATCGACCTGGGTCCGTTTGAATTCCGATTTCCGACGAACTGTCAGGGAGATCCCTCCCCTATTTTTCTTCGATGCTGATGATACGCTTTTCCGGGCCTGGCCCCTTCCCCTTGCGAAAGGTCACGAACAGGAACCCGTTGCGGTACGTGGCGGTGGCGCTTGCCGCGTCGACATCGACGGACAGAGGCACCCTGCGCGCAAACGGCCCGACACTGATTTCCATCTTGTGGAAATGCTTCTTTCCTTCACCACGGTTTTCCTTGCGGATTCCCCGGACCAGCAAACTGTGCTCGTCGGCCAGAATCTCGATCTGCGAGGGATCCAGCCCCGCCAGATCAAACTGAACCACGAAACTGTCCTGGGTTTCGAAAGCGTCCGTGGCGGGCTTCCAGCAAAGATCCCCCTCGGAGGGGATTGTGCCACCTTTTTGTGCGTAGGAAGTCACCAGAATTTCGAAGATCTCTTCCAGATCTCCCATTCTGCCCTTTCTCGTCATGAACGATTCTCCCGGATAAATGGGTCTGCGCCTCAGGGACGATAGGAGCCATGCTACTTCTCCGGACTGCCAGCGTCAACCTGACAGGCGGACGAAATCAGGAGGCACATTTCCACCGGACCCCCTTCCGGAACAGGAGGTGCTCGCTGGCCGAGGTCAGGCACCCGGGGCATCGCCGGTTGATGCGCTCCAGGGCCGCCGCCAGACGGACCTGAGCCTCGCTGCCCGGAAAAAGGCTGATTTGCTCACTTCCCGCGGAAGTAGCAGCGGGACCGCCTCGCAGTTCCACTCCCAGCAACCCCTGCCGCTGCCTTTCCAGCAGATGCAGGAGACGCGCCAGAAGGCTCCGCCAGGCCGCCAGGGTGGAATCGCCCGAACCGAGAATCCGCACCCGGCGCGAACCCTGGGGAAAGCGCCCCACCAGTTCCCAGAACGTCCGCGAAGACCCTCCCCCCGGGCAAAGGGCCACCAGGCGAATGGCCAGCCCCTCGATCAGCGCAGAAATTTCCTCCCGGGAAATCAGGGGACCATTCCAGGAAACCAGGATGACGGATTGACTGGGAGAGGTGTTCTGGTTCCGTGGGCCGGCCTGATCCACGCCCCGCGCCAGAGAGGCCCACCGCTGGCCTTCGGCACCGAAAACCGCCAGGAGTAGATCGTCGGGCACCACCTGCAGGTCGCCCAGAGTGCGGACTCCAAGGTCCCGCAACCGGGTCACGGCCCCACCTTCGGCCGCCAGAACAGACACGGGAAATGGGGAAAGAAAAACCGAGGCGTTTCCCGGAGGGACAACCAGCACCCACCCGACTCCGGGCTGGAGGTTGGCCCACCAGGAGGCCAATCGGGCGGTCAAGCGGGAAGGACCGGCGCCTCCGGCCAGAGGTCCGAGGGCAGAAAGAGCACGGCGACAGATTCCGGCAGGACCCGCGGGACCATAGCCCCAGAGCCGACCGGAACCGGAAATATCCAGGCAGGCTCCCTGCCCCAGGGCCTCCCAGTGGGGCGTCACTTCACGACAAAACCGGGCGAGGTTCTCGACCCTTTTCACCTTCTCTGCCTGCCCCATCGACTCAGGAGAAGGAAAGCGCAAATGCAGGAATCCGGCGGTGGTGGCCAAGGTATTTCAGAACCGCCGCAAAACTCCGACAACCACGCCCTGGACCTGGACCCGATCCTCGGGCAGGATGAGCACCGGAACAGCCGGGTTGGCCGGTTGCAGGCGAATATTGGCCCCTTCACGATGGTACTGCTTGACGGTGGCCCTTTCGCCATCGACCAGGGCGATCACGGTTTCCCCGTTCCGGGCCATATCCCGAGCTTCGACCACCACGGTGTCCCCGTCGCGGATTTGCTCATCGATCATGGAATCGCCCCGCACCCGGAGAGCAAAGGTTCGTCCTCGACCCAGCCATTCCTCAGGAAGGTTGATTTCCTCGTGGACGGTCAAGGCCTCAATGGGGAGTCCGGCCGCCACGGTGCCCAGCAGGGGAATACGCACCATTCCCGATTCGGTCGGGCGACTTTCCACCACCACCATGTCCCGGCTGGCGTTCCGACGTTCCCGGTTGAGATATCCCTTCTCCACCAGCAGCGAAACATGCTTGTGCACGGTAGCTGCGGAGGAAAGACCGAACCGATTCCCGATTTCCTTCAGGGTCGGAGCATAGCCATTCTCTTCGCTGTATTCGGTGATGAAAGCCAGGATTTGTGGCTGGCGCTTGGTCAGTCCCATGATATTTTCTCCTCCGCTGAAACTGGGAGCTCGTCACCCCACGGACTCGGTCTGAAGGAAATCTAGACGAAATCCGGGCGAAAGTCCAGCGAAAAAAAAGCCAATGTGATCAGATGGCGAAAGGCTGCAGGTCCGGGGCCAGAGGGCGGACGGAAGCCTGGCGCAGGAAGCCCGTCAAGCAGGAGAGATCGGGAAGGGCCTGACGGCCACCCCACCCACGGCATTTCAGGGCCGCCACCCCCGCCCCCCAGCGCAGACAGGTGGGGAAGTCCTGTCCATGGGCCAGGGCCAGCGCATAACCGGCATGAAAGGCATCGCCGGCGCCGGTGGTGTCCACCACCGGCACATCATGAGCAGGGACAGCCACAGGAACCTCATCGGCCAGACCCAGAACCCCACCTTTGCCAAAAGTCATTCCCACCCGGGCCGGGCCCATTTCTTTCAAGAGTTGGAGGGCGAGGACCGGATCTTCCTCCCCGGTCAGGTCGGGGGCAAAACGACGGGATCCGATCACATCGGAACAGGTGGCCACGAGCTCCCGCGAGCCGGCACGCACCGTTCCCGCATCCAGGACAACCGGCAATCCCAGACGGCGGGCCAGCGGAGCCAGAGCCAGGGCTGCTTCAGGTTCGTGACCATCCAGGTACAGGAGATCTGTTTCCTCCAGCCAGGCCGGATCCATCAGTGCGGCGGGAATGTGGGGCAGGTCCCCCCGGCTCCAGTAGATGGTGCGCTCCTCCGTCGCGGGATGAACCAGGATGACGGCCCTGGCGCTCTGGTACCCGGGATATTCCGGAGCGAGTCCAAGATCCACACCCGCGGCAAGCAGTTCTTCGCGCTGGCAACGGCCCGGAAGATCGTCCGTCAGAGGAGTGACCAGACGTACCTGAGCCCCCAGCCGGGACAGGGCCACGGCCGCTGTGGCACCCGGTCCGCCACCGCCCAGCCTGATGGCCTCGACTTCCTGCTTGGAGTCGGGGGCCGCGAGATCGTGGACGGAAAAATTGACATCGAGGGCGCTGTAGCCCACCACGAGAACGCGCGGAGCCTGGTTCATCGCGGAGCCCAGCATGGAGACCACCTTGCCTGCGTCCATTTCAAGTGATAGCCTCCCAGCATTCGAGGCCGGGAATACCGTTCCCGGACCTGCCCGTAATTTCCAGCTGGAGGAATCGAGTCATGAGTTCCTGTCTCTTCTGCAATATTGTCGCGGGTAAAATACCATGCACCGAAGTCCATGGCGATGAGAACTTCCTGGCCTTCCGCGACATCGACCCCAAGGCCCCCACCCATATCTTGGTGATTCCCCGTCGGCATATCGCCAGCCTGGCCGATCTGCAGGACAGCGACCGCGACACCATGGGCGACCTGATGCTGGTGGGGAAAAAGATTGCCGCGGCCGAGGGTCTTCAGGAGCGCGGGTACAGGTTCGTCATCAACTGCGGTGAAGAGGGTGGTCAGACGGTGGGGCACATTCATCTGCACATACTGGGCGGCCGTTCCCTGCAGTGGCCGCCCGGCTAAACGGCGTGCGACCCGGGGCCGCACGCCAGAACCCGGAACGCGGTCAGGCCAGGTCGTAAATACCGCGGCCAGCGCTCTTGACCTTCTTGCTGGTGCTCAGGGTGCGCCGCAGAACATTGTCGAAGTTAGTGCTCTTGGAGGTGAACAACTTCCCCTTGGTGATGGCGTCCATGATGTCGCGGTAAGGAACCGCCTTGCCGGCCTTCCGAATAATACCGACCACGACATCCTCCAGGCGCACCGGGGCGGCGCCCTTCTTGGTGACTTTCTTTTTTGCCGTCTTCATGGTCGTGAGGACCTTCTTCGTAACTTTCTTCTTCGCGACCTTCTTGACGACCTTCTTGGCCACCTTCTTCGCGGGACGTTTCTTGGCAGTGGCCTTCTTGGCAGTGGCCTTCTTGGCGGTGGTTTTCTTGGCGGTGGTTTTCTTGGCGGTGGTTTTCTTGCGCCTGGCCTGAGGCCGAGAAGCGGGACTTTGCACCCCATCCACCAGACGCTTCAACTCAACGTCAATGGACTGGAGTTCCTTGCTGAGTCGGGCTTTTTCTTTTTCCAGGATATCGATACGCTGGCGGGCTTCGAGAAGCTGCTTGAGATCGGCGGTGGAAAGTTCGTTGAGATAGCTGGCTTTGTTCCTGGCCATGGGTGACTCCTTGGAAAAAGAAACCCGGCAGCCCGCCCCTCGATTAAACAACCCGCAGGGGTCATACAGCTCCAGATCCATTCAATACGAAGCAATCACCCTAAATGTTGAAAGTATGATTGTCAAGAATGGCCTAGCGGCCTCCATCCAGACGGAATCCGTCCATGTTCACACCCTGGGGAAGATAACGAATGGCATGCAGCAGACGAACCTCATCGAAATGGATGGCGTTCTCGGGACCGTCATCCAGAATCCCGGCACTGGTAATATTCATCAGGTAAGGCCGATCCGAGCACCCCGACACATGGGAATACAGTCCCAGGGCATGTCCCAGTTCATGGAGAGAGGTTTCCTGGATCCGCTGGGCGTTGGGGATGATGAGAGTATTGATCCTGACCTGCACCTGTTCGGGAATCACATCTCCCAGGATAAAATCCTCCGGTCCGGAAGGCTGAAGCAGGCGGGTCTGCCCATTGACTCCGGTCCCCAGGTCCTCGAAGGTGAATCGGATTTGCGCGGCCGCCTGGTCGCTTACCTCGATCAGGTAGTCCTCCCCCATGGCCATGTTCCAGTAGTCGAGGGTGGCGCGGGCGTTCGCCCCGAAATCGAGCTGGTCACTATCGCGAACATGGTCGGGGATGTAGACTCCCACCGGGTACTCTTCCCACTTGTACAGGCTGAAGTCCTGACGCTGGGCCGTGGTGATATCGGTCTTGGTCATCTGCCGCAGGAAAGTCAGGAACTCGTTGCTGTACGTGGTGCACAGCTCATCCATGCCCGAGCGGGTCAGAAGCATCAGGTCGTTGGTATTGTCCAGGGGATCGTAGGTGATGGGGCGGGGTGCGAAATCATACCACCCGACTCCCAGAGCATTGTTACTGGCGGTGTAGACATTGACGGCATCACTGTCAAGGAAAGGGCCGATGCGGTAGAAGCCGTTCACATCCGTGTTGACCCGGCAGGAAGGGCAATCGTAGTCGATGATGATTTCCTGAAGCGGGGTTCCGTACTCATCCGTCACGGTGCCCTCGACGAACCAGGCAAACGAGATTGTGTGCTGGTAGAATTCGGCGATGGTGGACAGCTGTCCACGGTCGTCACGTGCTCGCAAACCGACATGAAGAGTCTCGGCGGGAAGCATCCCATGTTCCTCGGCAGTGAAGAGGGCCGTGTACCCCGCCTGGCCCGGCACGTGCGGGAAAGTGCCCAGAAGATCGGCTTCCTCCCAGTTTTCCACGGTGACCGGCCCCGCATAGCTCCCCGCCACCATGTACTCCACGATGGGGAAAGCCGACTGGGCGATCCACAACCAGTTGACCACCACGTCCATGGGTTCGCTGCCATCCATGATCTGCACACCCGGCACCGGAGGTGGCAGCAGGGAGGGACTGGGCAAAACGGTGATCAGCCAGACCCGCTCCCGGGTCTCACCATTCAGAACAGTGCGCACCATCAGGGTGTCCTGTCCCACGGTCCCGGACTGGAACTGAAAGTTCGGCGCACTGCCCACCTCCTGCCCGTTGAGAACCCAGGTGGCCTGCACGGTTCCGGTTCCACTGGAACTCACCGAAAAATCAGCCGTGTTCGGGATCACCACATCCAGGAACTGGCGGTCCGGGATGTAGACCACCTGGCCGGCGCCACCACCCTCCGGATCGGTGGAGCTGGAACAGGCTGTCAGGCCCGAAAGCAACAAACTGCCGAGCAACAAACAGCCGAGCAGGTATCCCGTGGCACGCAGCATCATCACCGAACCCTTCCATGAAAGCCTTGAGTACCTGATCAATCTAAAGAGGACCACGCCGGCGATCAAGACCCGCAGGTCATCACTCTGTGCTACTGTTCCGTACGGTATTTGCGGTCTCCAGTTGCAATCCACCAGTCGCAAACATTGTTCAGAGGGGAAAGCAGATGAGGCTGGACCCCTTGCAGACGGGAGCTCACCCCCACCAGCTTTTCCGGGTAGAACAGGAAGGCGGAAGGTTGGTCCCTCAGCAGGACCTCCTGCATCTGGAGCCAGGGCACCAGGGCCTCATCACGTGAGGTCAGAGACAGAGCCAGGTCCAGCAACGAGTCCACCTGGGCATTGGCATACGCTCCCTTGTTGAATTCTCCGGTAGCTCGGGAGTGAACCACTCCCGAGGGGTCTCCGTACAGGTTCGCATTGAAGCTCCCGAAATAGCAATCGAAGTCCCCGCTGTTCAGCAACTCCAGCCCCGTGGCCAGTTCGAGCACCCGGATCTTGACCTCGACCCCCACCGCCTTGAGGTTTTCCCGGATGATGACGGCCCCGCTTTCCCGAACCGGGTCCCCCAGCTTGGTCACCATGGTGAAGCTGAAAGGCCGGCCGTCCCTTTCCAGAATGCCATCACCATCGGTATCTTTCCAGCCGGCCTGCTCCAGCAGAGTGCGCGCTCGCTGAGGGTCACAGGGATCGGCCTCGAGCTTGCTGTTGAAATTCCACATGACCGGAGCGATGGGCCCGGTGGCCGGTTCGCCGAAACCCAGCATCAAGGTGTCGATCATACGCTGCCGGTCCAGGGCCAGGGACAGAGCCCTGCGCGTATCGGGATCGGCGAAAAATGGCCGCCGCAAGTTCCAGTTGAGGTAATAGTAACGGCGCCCACCCTGGGGAACGACACGAATGTCCGGCCGGTCGGCCAGCCGCCGGGCATCGCCGGGAGTCAGGTCCGGCACCATGTCCACTTGCCCGGTTTCCAGGGCCACCACGCGCCCAGCAGGATCGGGAATCACCCGAAAAACCAGCCTCGCCAGGTGGGGTGGATCCCAGGTGTAATAGGGATTGGGAACCAGGGACATGGACTGTCCATGCTCCCACCTTTCCAGCTGGAAGGGCCCACAGGACAGCGGCGAGCGGTTCAAGGGCCAGTTCATGACCTCGGCGGGATCCAGTCCACTCAGCAGGTGAGACGGCAAGATGGCATGGAAGCTCCGCGCCACCGGGTCAGGCTGAGGATTGCCGAAAATATATTCCACCGTGAAACTGTCCAGAGCGGTGACCGACACGATGTCGCGATACTGCCCACGCCGGGGACTGGCCACACGAGGATCCAGAAAGAGTTCGCAGGTCCGGACCACATCATGAGCGGTCAAGGGTGTGCCATCGGACCAGGACCAGGGTTGCAGCCGATAGGTTATGCGCGTGCGGTCAGGACTGATCTCCCAGCTTCGGGCAATGCGGGGATTCCAGGAGAGATCCTCACCCATGTCGGCCAGGCCGTCCTGCATGAGATCCAGGATCTGGCCCGCACTGGCCGACCGCCGGATCAAGCTGTTCAGGACATCGGGATCGGATTCCAGGGCCACCACGGCGGTGCCCCCGAATTCCGCAGTCACGGAATCCACCGGAGCGGAGTTTGGCCGGGAAGAACTGCTGGGCTGGTCCTGCCCGCAACCCAGAACAAGAAGACACAACAACAGGGTCCCCCAACCCCACCGGGAACCCATCGCACACTCAGGCATGACCACTCCGACTGTTGAGGAAAGGCGTGACACACAAGTCACGCCTTTCCAATCTATCGGTGGTGCCAGAAACCGTCAATGGCCGGACGAACAAGTCGGGTCTGGCCCAGGGCGATTTACTTGACCAGAGTCATCTTGTGGATGGCCGTGGACCGGGCACTGCGGGCCCGCAGGAAATACAGGCCACTGGACTGTCCTTCACCTCGGTCATTCCGTCCATCCCAGACCAGTGTGTGCCAGCCGGGTGCAATGGCACCCTGGTGCAGCATGCGTACCTTTCGTCCCTGAAGATCGTAGACCGCCAGTTCCAGCTGCCCCGCTCCCGGGCCACCCGGAACATACAGGCGGACGCTGGTGGACGGGTTGAAGGGATTCGGGTACGGTTTCCCCACCTGGAAGGCGGTGGGCACCTGATCGGGCGTATCCTCCACCGGCACCAGGCCAATGGGGAAGAAAACACCATCGCGCCGCATGTTCCCCTGGAAGGTTGGCCAGGGCACATTGCGCCGGTCGTATGCGAACGGCATGTCCCACACGTGGACCACCCGATCCCAGCCGCCGTAGACAATGTCCACATCCATGTCGTGATCCAGGTCGCAAATGACCGGCGAGGGCATGGCCGGTCCTGTCAGCGTGATGGGAAAACCATCGATGGGCTGTCCGTCGGCGTGGAAGGCATACAGGTTGTCCGGGGCATCTTCATTACCCCCACCGATCCCGTAAAGAATGTCGGGCATGCTGTCGCCATCGATATCCCCCAGGACGGGGCTGCCTTCGGAACTGCCCGGCAGCACCTTGGGCCAGCCTGCCATCAGGTCACCGCTGGTTCCCCCGTTCACATCGGTGTCGAAGATCAGCAAGCGGCTCTCGAGTCCGGTGACATTGACCGCGAAAACGATCTCCAGCTCACCGTCAGCATCCATGTCTCCCAGCGCCACGCTGGGCGCGGGGCTCATGGAGCCTCCAATACCGTATTGCACCGGGAAGCCCGGGTAATCGCTGCCATCCTGCTGCACGGCGTAAACACGCTGGCTCCAGTCGTAGAACACGATTTCCATGACGCCGTCATTGTTCAGATCACCCAGGGCCGGCGAGTTGTCGATCGCGCCTTCGGTGATGTACGGGAAGCCAGGAACGTCGGTTCCGTCGTACCGCAGGGCCATGAGCCGCTTAAGACCGGAGGAATCGGTCTTGGTGCCGAAGATGATATCCTGGGCACCGTCGCCGTCCAGGTCATACAGGGCCGGTGAGCAGTGAGACCACTCGGAAGAGGCCCCATCGCGTATCAGAAAAACACCGTTGGTCGCGGAGTTGTTGTCCCCGTCTCTCAGCTCGGTGCCGTCGGCGTGCCATACCCAGAGAACGCCGTTGACCGTGAGGACCACGATCTCGGGATCCCCGTCCCCATCGACATCACCCACTGCTGGAGTGGCCCAGTTCCAGTCGGTGCCGGGCAGGCCAGACAAGGTCTGGGGCCAGCCAGGCAACTCATTGCCGTCCTTGCCGAAGACATGAATGGCATCGGCGTTTCCTCTTTCACTGACCACCAGTTCCATCCCGGACTGATCGTCCAGCTGGGCCAGAGTCACACCGGAGGGCTCGAGGATGGTGGTGAGATTGGTGAACTGTCCGAGTGTCTGGGAATCGGCGTCCCCATCCAGCAACTCGGACCCGTCGTGATGCCAGATGTAGACTTCGTCGCTGGCCAGAACGATTTCCTCGTCACCATCGCCGTCCACATCTCCCACGGCCAGGTGGCCACTGGTCTCGTTGAGGAAGGGCACGGGAAACCCGCCATTTTCCGCAGGGGCCGTGGACTGAGCCACCATGAAGGAGGGCTCGCTGGCCACCAAAGTGGAGTCAACCGAGGCCACACGATAGAAATACCGGGTCAACAGGTTCAGACCTTCATCCCGGTAGTAGGATACCCCTTGCACCAGATCGGTGTTGATCTGCAGGAAGGGACCACCCTCCACCGGACTGCGATAGACATGGTATCCACGGACATCTGGACTCGAACTGGGTGACCAGCGCAGGGCAATCACATCGGCACCCAGCGAGGTATCGGTTTCGATGATCTCGGGAGCAGCAGGGCGCTGCAGGTAAAAGTCGTGGACAATGGTGCGCCCGTAAGAGTCTTCCAGGACAATCCGGCTTTCACTCTTGCGGGTGTTGTCGTTCAGCAACAGACTGAAGGAAGTGGCCGACATTCCCGTTTCCATCAGTTCCAGTGCATCGAATGAACTCAGGGAGTCGAACACCGCCACGTTGGAATTGTCCGTTCGCAAAACGGCACTCAGGGGGCTGCTGGTCCCGGCTCCGAAATTCTTGACGGCCACCGAAAGCACGACCCGTTCGCCGCTGTCCAGGACACCGTCCCCGTTACCGTAAGTGTCATCTTCCCAGGTCAAGCTGACGACCTCGTTCTCGGGGGCCTTGACCACCGTTTCCCAGCGGGAAATATTCGGGCCGCCGCCGTCGTGAGTCGTGCTGACATCAAAGGTCACCGGATGACCATCGGGCAGGGCACTATCGAGCAGGACAATCAACGGCTGGGAGCCCTGGGTGGTTCCCCCGCCCAGCACCGGCGCAAAGTCCATTTCTCCATCGACGATCTCCACCAGCGGATCTTCACAGCTGAATACCGCATCAATGCCGCCAGTGCCGGCTCCGGCGGTTTCCTGCAGCGTGGGCCACAGGGCCACCACCTCTCCCGCCTCCATCACGCCATTACCGTTTCCGGAACTGCCGAACCCGCCATCATCCTGAACAATCATGCCCGAGGCCACCAGGAAGGTCTGCCCGTCGTTAACAGGAACCGCACGGCTCTGGAAAGCCAGATTCCGTCCGGTCACGGTCATGGTCACTTCGCCCTCTCCGGCGACCAGATAATCCAGGGTGGCCTGACCGTTGACATCGGTCACTCCGACGGCAAGGTCTTCACCGGCGCGGGAAAGTGAAATAATTGCGTCTCTCACCGGCATCACACCCTGGCTGACCGACACGACGAAGCTGTTGGGGCCGAGCTGCAGGCTGGAATGATACACATCAGCCGCCTGGGGCTTGGAGGTCCACAACGCCAGAGTGGGATCGCCAAGCAAGGTGTAGTTTTCGAAGGTCCAGCGGTCGACGTAGTTGTAAATGGTGTTGGCCAGGAAGGGCAAACGGCTGAGGGCCACCAGACGGCCCACCCGGTTTTCCTCTTCACAGTACAGCAGACGGAAAAACTCTTGCTGGTAGTTGTTGGAAGTGTTGGGAAAGGCCGCACGCGCGGAACCGATACTGATGACCGATCCCCCGTTGGCGTTCTGCATGAATCGCTCCATGAGACAGGAGTAGTCGAAGGCACACGACGCACAGTTTAGCGAGAACAGGACGAAGGGACGATCGGTGTTGGTCAGATTGTCAGCATCCGAAGTCCGAAAATTTCCGTCACCCACCGACATGTTGAAGTAATAGCCATGCCCGATTTGATTGAAGATCCCGTAATGTCCCGTGTTCAGGGAGTCCACGAGGGCGTCCTTGGTCAGGGGGGCGTCCATGGGGAAAAGAGCGTCGGTCTCGTACATCCGCGTCTTGCTCATGTCCGTGCAGGGATCCACCAGGTCGTTGACCATCTGGTCGGAGAACTGGGCACCGTCCAGGGTGATGAGTCCACCCGGGATGTATTCGG